>NZ_CADCWS010000612.1 GCF_902806475.1 Candidatus Frankia nodulisporulans | reverse complement strand
AGAAGCCGGCTTCCTGTCGCGCCCTCTTGACCATCTTCTGCGAGGAAGCCCAGGCTCGACCTTCAGTCAGCCCGCCGAGGGTTGTACGCAACTCGTCTTCGGCGCTGTGCGGGATTGTTCGGGTCACAAAAACAGCCCCATAACCCATCTCGATGGCGCGGGCGATGGCCCGGGAGATCTCGTCGGCCCGCCGGAACCTA
>NZ_CADCWS010000611.1 GCF_902806475.1 Candidatus Frankia nodulisporulans | reverse complement strand
GACCGGGTATTGGGTGGCCCACCACAGCACCACCCCCCGCGACCGGCCCAGGCTCGACAGCTCCACCAGACGCTGCAGCCGGCCCTTGTCCCGCCGGACCTGCGCGAGGACCACCTGGCCTTCGTCGACGACGACGGTGAGCTGGGGGCCGTCCCACCGACTCAGCCGACGGCGCTTCAGCTCGATGGCCCGGCGGGTCATCTC
>NZ_CADCWS010000610.1 GCF_902806475.1 Candidatus Frankia nodulisporulans | reverse complement strand
GGAGGCCCTTGCTGAACCGGATGACCGACTTGCCTTTGGTCTCGCGTTCGTATTCGTGCCAGAGCTTCAGCGCGTCGGCGTCGCCGGTCCGCAGGAAGTAGGCAGCGATATCAAACGGCATCAAACTTCCCTTCCGGCCTTTCTTCAAATCCCCCCGGGCCATTTCGTTTCCCAGGCCGACGCCGGTTTCCTGGAGCTTGACCA
>NZ_CADCWS010000609.1 GCF_902806475.1 Candidatus Frankia nodulisporulans | reverse complement strand
ACCGTTCCATACCGCTAGAACCCCCGTGGCGTTACGCGGCTGGCATCTTGTGCCGCACTCATGATCTGGACGAAGCGCTCCTCGGCGTGCAACGGGAGCCTCCCTCAGAACCGGCATGGGCGGCAAGCACTTTGGCGAACCAATCGAAGACTGGTCACCGGATGGTCCCCGGCCACCACCATCGGGATCTTCGAGGTTACCGACG
>NZ_CADCWS010000608.1 GCF_902806475.1 Candidatus Frankia nodulisporulans | reverse complement strand
ACCCTGGCCATCACCCGGTCGTTGCACGAACAGTTCCGTGAGCCGGGCCTCGCACCCGCCGCGCTGCTCGAGCAGCTGGTTCGGGCCGGCTTTCTCGGTCGCAAGACGGGACGGGGCTTTCGGGAACACGGCCGTCGCGCGCCGGTGTGAGGCCACCGGGAGGCCCCCACCCGGTGGTGTCGGCGGCCGAGGAGGGTCGGTGACGCTC
>NZ_CADCWS010000607.1 GCF_902806475.1 Candidatus Frankia nodulisporulans | reverse complement strand
TGGTCTGATTCCTCCCGCGGCGGTCACCGCGGCCTGTCCCTGGCTGGCACAACCGGCAGACTCGGGGACCACCGCGGACGGGCGCTGGAGCCTGTCAGTGCGCGCTGGAGCCGTCAGCGGGCGGGGACTGGAGCTTGCCCCCGCTGGCCTTGGAGCCAGCCAGTGGGCGCTGGAGCCCGTCAGGGGCCGCTGAGGTGGCCAGCCGGTCTG
>NZ_CADCWS010000606.1 GCF_902806475.1 Candidatus Frankia nodulisporulans | reverse complement strand
CTTCGCCGGCCTCCGCCTGCTCACGCTTCCGCTGCAGATCTGTCCGGAACCCGGCGCCGGGGCGGTTCTCCAGCCATGAGCGGACGGTCGACAGCTTCCAGCGAGGTCGACGCGGCGAGGTCTGCACGTCGGGCTCGGGCAGGTACCCCGAATGCCTGCAGCTACGCACAGTGCTGGGTGAGATGCCGGCCAGATTGGCTATATCTGTGTAGTCGAG
>NZ_CADCWS010000605.1 GCF_902806475.1 Candidatus Frankia nodulisporulans | reverse complement strand
TGAGTTCTGCATAAGCCTCGCGGCTCGAGAAGATCGTAAAAGCCGTGCATCCGCATGAGGACGTCACGATAACGGCTGACTGAAAGGTCATGCCCGGTCAGTTGCAGCACACTTTCCAACCGGGTGTGCGCGGTGGCTGTACGCCTACGCAGAACGAACATCACATCGGCGGTATCAGGAACCGGTTCAGCACCGTCGCCCATACCTGTTCCCCACATCTGACTGC
>NZ_CADCWS010000604.1 GCF_902806475.1 Candidatus Frankia nodulisporulans | reverse complement strand
GACACGAGCCCTGCCCGTTCGGCGATAAGGGCGCGTCGAATCCTGCCCACAGTTCCGTCCCGGTAATCCCGGGCGGGCGAAGCATGCCCACAGGTCCGCGTATCGGCTCCGTGTGCACAGCAGATTCTTCGACGTGTTCGCGCGGAATGCGCACGGCAGACGCCCGCATGGTCACCCTGTGCCCCCGGGAAACATCCCGCGTAACTGGTCAGGTAGCGCTTTGATCGTGGGTTAG
>NZ_CADCWS010000603.1 GCF_902806475.1 Candidatus Frankia nodulisporulans | reverse complement strand
AGCCTTATTCATAAGTCCTGATTCAAGCGCGGAATCGCCGATATTCCATCGGCCTCCCGCCCGGCTGACGGGTACCCGGCCGGGAGTCTGAAGGTGGGAGAGGGCTGACGGTGACACCGCACGGCCAGCCGTAAACCGCCGTAGCGCCAGCGTTTCTCGACCGGCCGCCAACGAGTCGGCTCCACCAGGAGTCGGTGAAGGCACCGGCCCTGTCCACGGAAAGATTGGAGTTACCAC
>NZ_CADCWS010000602.1 GCF_902806475.1 Candidatus Frankia nodulisporulans | reverse complement strand
ATGGTAACTCCAATCTTTCCGTGAGCAGGGCCGGTGCCCTTCACCGGCTCCCGGTAAAGTTGACCCGTTGACAGCTGGTCGAGAAATGTTGACGCTGCGGCGGTTGGCGGTTGATCGTGCGGCGTCGCCGTTCCCTCTCTCCCCTTCAGGTTCCCGGCCGGATATCAATCAGCCAGGCAGGAAACGGATGGTATGTTAGCGCTTCGTAACTGGTCAGGTATCGCTTTGATCGTGGGTTAG
>NZ_CADCWS010000601.1 GCF_902806475.1 Candidatus Frankia nodulisporulans | reverse complement strand
AACTCCCTCCGATATGTCATCGAAAGATCCATCACCAACTTCAAGACCTGGCGGGCGGTACACACCGACTACCGGCGCCCCCTCTCGACCTACCCCACAGCATTCTCCGCGATCCGGGCACTCTATTTCTATTCCATGAGTTCTGCATAAGCCTCCCCTTCTCCATCGTTCGATTATCTCACGCCGATATCGATCAATCCGACACCGGTAGAACAAGATTCCAGTAAATTAGTTTCGGCTT
>NZ_CADCWS010000600.1 GCF_902806475.1 Candidatus Frankia nodulisporulans | reverse complement strand
CTCAAGCCAGTCTCGGATACCCAGCAGCCGGTCTCCCGTGAAATGGCCGGCGGGATCCACCGTGAGCCAGCCGTTCTCACCCTCTGCAAAACTCCATGTCACGCGCTCGTCAGTTCCCTTCACTGATCACTGGAAAAGCGGTACGGACAGCCCCACGAGAGTCGACATAGAATCGGATGTCAACCCCCTCGTACGAACCTGTCCATGTGAAGCCCGAGAGGTCCGATCCATCCCTGAGCAC
>NZ_CADCWS010000599.1 GCF_902806475.1 Candidatus Frankia nodulisporulans | reverse complement strand
CGGGGCTGGAAACTGGCGTTTCCTCGGGCGCGTACGCGTAGGGCCCCCGGCCAGGAAACCTGGAAACGTGGAAACCTGTAGGTCAGAGGCGGTTGCGCCCAGGAAACTCCCAGGAAACTGCAACCCGCGGTTTCCCAGGCTGAACCCGGGCCAATCGGAGGTATCCACGACCCCAGATCGGACGGCGCAGACCGGGCTCCGATCCGGTGGGGCAGACCATCGCCTCGAGGGATGCGACAGCCAGC
>NZ_CADCWS010000598.1 GCF_902806475.1 Candidatus Frankia nodulisporulans | reverse complement strand
CCGCACCGCACCCCGCAAGACCCGCAGGCACAGCGACTACCCCCGCCGCAAGACCGACGATCCATCCACCCGGCCCGTCACCCACCGTCTCGAACTCCACTGCCTCGACTTCCGATGACCAACCATCCCTCAAACCTCCAAGGGATCATTTAACCTACGGCCATTGGGCCCGAGGGCGACGACCCGACCGCCGACACCGTTACCCGGCACGCGAGGCAACGCCGGGAGGTTGTGCTGTGCCGGGCCGAGACC
>NZ_CADCWS010000597.1 GCF_902806475.1 Candidatus Frankia nodulisporulans | reverse complement strand
CCTCGCCGCCGCCTGGACGGCCCTCGCCGCCGCCCGCGACGGTGAGGACACCGGCACCGCCCTGGCCTGCGTGACAAGCCAGGTCAACCCCCGGTGGGAGCTTCCCGCCTGGGGCCCGGACACCACCGCCGGGACGCCGCGGGACACCTCCACTGTCCTGGGGGACATCCCCCTGTCCCCTGGGGTGTCTCTGGGGGACACCCCGGTGTCCCCCCTCCGGCCGGAGCTTGTGCCCGTGGAGGCATCTGCGCAGGTCAGACCCGAGGGACAC
>NZ_CADCWS010000596.1 GCF_902806475.1 Candidatus Frankia nodulisporulans | reverse complement strand
TGTCGGCCCGTCATCGCCGGCGGGGTGGCTGGCGGTGGCCTGGCTGCCGTTGGCCGCGAAAGCGCTGTGGCTGGTCCACGGCCTGTGGGAACGTACCGCCCTCACCCCAACCGCCCTGGAAGAGATCCGCACCATCCGCCAGACGGCCCGCGACGATGCCGCCGTCTCCCGAGCCCGACTGTCCGCGCAGGCCGGTGCGGAGGAGACCCGGCTTGCCGCGGTGACCGCCGCGGGGGCGCGGGTGGCCCGGGTACAGGCCCGCACCGCGCACAT
>NZ_CADCWS010000595.1 GCF_902806475.1 Candidatus Frankia nodulisporulans | reverse complement strand
GAGTCTCCCGCAGCAGCGAACACCGCGTCTCCGAGTCCGCCGTCGGCGCAATCGAGCACGGAAAAAAGTGACCGCTATCCGTCGATCAGCACCCAGACGGCTCTGGGGTCCCTGCTCAATTTTCCAACCCACCGGATCAGACCTTCGGCCTCCAACGCCTTGAGGCGGGTCTTCAGCGCCGGCCTGCTCATACCGAGAGCCTCGGCGAGATCGCCGGTTCCCGAGGGGCTACCCGACGCACGCAGGGCATCCAGAACGTCCTGGCTGCCCTTGG
>NZ_CADCWS010000594.1 GCF_902806475.1 Candidatus Frankia nodulisporulans | reverse complement strand
GTAGGCCACCCGGGCGGCCCGCACTTCGGCCCTAGCGGCCCTTCTGCGGCCCTTGGCGGTCTTGGCGGCGAGGCGGGCGGCACGGCGGCGGGCGGCCAGCGGGTTGGCGGAGGCCTCCCGGGCCGTCTTGCACTGGCTGCGGGCCTGCGCCACCGCCACCCCGGCCAACGCCCGAACCTGCCGGGCGTCAGCGAGTACCGCCTGATGCTCCGGGGTCCGCAACTTGCGGCGCCGGCCGGCCTCCGTGTCCCACCAGGCGGCAAACGGCGCACACGCCGGCGACAGC
>NZ_CADCWS010000593.1 GCF_902806475.1 Candidatus Frankia nodulisporulans | reverse complement strand
ATCTTGGCCGAGCAGACCGGACAAACCCACCCAGATCCACACGTCGACAGGCCGCTGTAGCGGTGATGATCTCCGTTTTGGATCAGCGCAACGTCGCTGACACCCAGCGGCAAACCGCAGGTCCGGAGCCACCGATTCGTCGTCACGCCGCGGAGCCCGTTTCGCAAAACGCTCCGGGCCTCTTCGCGATCAAGCCTCTCCGAGGTTTCCGCTGGGGCGCAGGGAAAACAGGGCTCCGTGGAGGCCCGTTTTGAGCTTGATCGAGACCGGTAAGTTTCCGTAGTACC
>NZ_CADCWS010000592.1 GCF_902806475.1 Candidatus Frankia nodulisporulans | reverse complement strand
CACAGTTTAAAACACTCAAGTACTGTCCCGCTTTCCCGGGACGTTTCGGTTCGCTCCAGGACGCCCGCGTTTTCTGCGACGTCTTCTTCGCCTACTACAACAACGAACACAGGCATTCGGGTATCGCTCTGCACACCCCGGCCAGCGTTCATGACGGCACCGCCCACGAGATCCAGGCCCGTCGTGCCCAGGTCCTCGACGCCGCCTACGCCGCTCACCCCGAGCGGTTCCACCGCCGACCGGCCCCGCCCGCCCTGCCGACCAGGGCGTGGATCAACCAGCCCCCAGC
>NZ_CADCWS010000591.1 GCF_902806475.1 Candidatus Frankia nodulisporulans | reverse complement strand
CTGGGTGTAGCACAGCAACTGGTCGACACCGGCCTGCTCGTACCGGAGAATTTTTTCCAGGCACTCCTCTGGCGTCCCGATGATGACCATATCCTGCTCGGTGTAGGACCGGATGTCGATGTCGCCGCGAATGGTGGAGGCTTATGCAGAACTCATGGAATAGAAATAGAGTGCCCGGATCGCGGAGAATGCTGTGGGGTAGGTCGAGAGGGGGCGCCGGTAGTCGGTGTGTACCGCCTGCCAGGTCTTGAAGTTGGCGATGGATCTTTCGATGACATATCGGAGGGAGTT
>NZ_CADCWS010000590.1 GCF_902806475.1 Candidatus Frankia nodulisporulans | reverse complement strand
GAACCCACCGTCTCGCTGGCCACCAGGTCGTTCACGTAGTAGCCGAGACTCGCCGACGAACCAGCCGGCGGATAAGGGTCGGTGGTCGTGCGACCGAACAGGTCATAGGCGTAGCCGCTGTTCGTAAGCCGATCGGCCTGATCATAAGAGAACGAGTATACCGTCGGTGTCGTCGACGTCGAACAGTTCCCCGCGTCGCTACCCCCCGCATCCGGATAGCTCGACAGGCTGCTGCGGTTGGATTCGGCATCGTAGACATACACCCGGGTGGAGCAGGAAGCCGGACCGCCATAACT
>NZ_CADCWS010000589.1 GCF_902806475.1 Candidatus Frankia nodulisporulans | reverse complement strand
CCGGCTCATCCGCCGCCAACGCAGCGGCCCGGCGCTGGAAGTGCAGCCCGCTGGTCAACCGGGCCAGCACCTGCACATAGCCACAGTTGCGCCCCCGGAACAGCCACAACGCCAACACGAAGTACACCACCAGCCGCGACGGCAACAACCGGCGGCGAACCTCCGCGGTGTCCGTCACCGCCAACACCCAGTCCACCAGCTCCGGCGGGTACACCCGCGTCAACACACCCACCGTCACCCGGTCCGGCAACCAGCCCTCCGGCGACAGCCCCTCACTCCCGTCATGCCCCACAGACCA
>NZ_CADCWS010000588.1 GCF_902806475.1 Candidatus Frankia nodulisporulans | reverse complement strand
GGATATCACGAAACTCACCGGACCCGCCCGCGGCGTCTACTTCGACCTGTACGTCATCCTCGACATATTCTCCCGTAAAGCCATCCACTTCGAGGTCCATCCCACCGAGAACGGGGAACTCGCGAAGGCCTTCATCGAACACGCCGTCGCCGCGAACGGCAGGGTCAGGCCGATCGCCGTCCACGCCGACCGTGGGACCTCGATGACGTCCCAGCCGGTCGCCGCCCTCCTGGCCTACCTGAACATCGACCAGAGCCATTCCCGTCCGCACGTCTCGAACGACAACCCCTACAGCGAAG
>NZ_CADCWS010000587.1 GCF_902806475.1 Candidatus Frankia nodulisporulans | reverse complement strand
CTGGTTGGCACCCAGGCTGGCTGGTTGACCCCTGCAACCACCCCTGCAACCGCCTCTGACCTGCACGGTTGCAGGTTGCAGCCAGGGGGGCCGGAGGGGGCCCTACGCGTGCGCGCGCGAGGAACCCCAATTTTCGGCTGGTTGCAACCCGGCTCGGACGGCCCGTCGGCGGGGAGCTGGTGGGCGGTCATGCCGCACCACCGAACAGATCATCCTGGCCGGTGCAGGCCGGGCACAGCGGCCCCGCCGGCGTCACGTCCAGCTGGCCGCGGCAGCGAGCGCACCGCCGCCGCGGCGCCAGCGGGATGAC
>NZ_CADCWS010000586.1 GCF_902806475.1 Candidatus Frankia nodulisporulans | reverse complement strand
CCGTCTTCCAGGGCGGGAAGTCCACCGGCAGAGCTCGCCAGACGATCCCGTTGTGTGTCACGTACAGCAACGCGTCGATCATGTCACGGCGGTCGTGTTCCTCGGGCCGGCCGTCTTTCGATGGTGGTGGTAGCTGTGGTGCGAGCAGCGCCCATTCCTCGTCGGACAGATCAGACGGATACCGGGATGATCGCGTCATACATCAACCGTGAGCGCCGCCTTCCAAGCGGGCGCGCCGACACGCCGGAAAATCCGTGACAGACCACACGGAGACCACACCCATTCAAGATCCATACTTGCGCCACCAAGATTCGG
>NZ_CADCWS010000585.1 GCF_902806475.1 Candidatus Frankia nodulisporulans | reverse complement strand
CGCTGTCGCCGGGAGCGGCGCGGGACTGGTAGGTGAACGTCGGGGCGCCGCCCTGACCAGCAACGAACGCGAACGCGACCATCTCCTGGCCCGCGCCGCCGACCTCGGCTGACGGCGCGGGTCGCCCGAGGACCAGACGGTGCCACAGAACCGAACGAACGTTCCGTTCAGCCCGGCCATCATGCCGAGAACCAGTGGTCTGACCTGGGCTTTCGTGATGTCAGGCCGGTTCGGGTAGCGCAGGTGCGCCGACCACCAGTACCTGACTTCTTCGGGAAACTGACACCTCACATCATCCGGCGCCCTAGCCCAGGGC
>NZ_CADCWS010000584.1 GCF_902806475.1 Candidatus Frankia nodulisporulans | reverse complement strand
GGGCGACAATGTACCGTCGGCGCCACCCCGCACCCTCCACAGACATCCCGTCACGGACCCCGGCCGTCCACCCGGCAGCGCTTGACGACACCGAACGTGAACGGCTCCTGGAACTCCTCAACAGCGACCGGTTCGTCGACAAGTCCGCCGCCCAGGTCTGGGCGACCCTGCTCGACGAGGGTGTCTACCTGGCCAGCATGTCCACCATGTACCGGCTGCTGCGGGCCCGAGCCCAGACCGTCGAGCGGCGGGCCCAGGCCACCCACCCCGCCCGGAAGAAACCGGAACTCCTCGCGACCAGACCCAACGAAATCTGGAGCT
>NZ_CADCWS010000583.1 GCF_902806475.1 Candidatus Frankia nodulisporulans | reverse complement strand
GGCGGCGCCGTCGGTGACCGGATACTGGGTGGCCCACCACAGCACCACCCCCCGCGACCGGCCCAGGCTCGACAGCTCCACCAGACGCTGCAGCCGGCCCTTGTCCCGCCGGACCTGGGCGAGGACCACCTGGCCTTCGTCGACGACGACGGTGAGCTGCGGGCCGTCCCACCGACTCAGCCGACGGCGCTTCAGCTCGGCGGCCCGGCGGGTCATCTCCGCGTGGACCTCATCGATCACCGCGTTGATCTCGGCGGGGGTGACCGCTACCCGGCAGATGCCGTCCCAGAGGGTGGCTTCCTCACCCTTGCCATCGACGAACACCAGA
>NZ_CADCWS010000582.1 GCF_902806475.1 Candidatus Frankia nodulisporulans | reverse complement strand
CGACCAGCGTCGTCGCTGGCAGCCCGGAGCACCGGGCTCCCGTGTTTGCCCGCCGAGGCGGGTAGGCTCGCTCGGTAACCTCCTCAACATAGATCGGTCGGGTACGTGGGCTCAGTCATCAAGAAGCGTCGTAAGCGGATGGCCAAGAAGAAGCACCGCAAACTGCTCAAGCGCACGCGCGTCCAGCGTCGTAACAAGAAGTAGGTACGGCCCCGCCGTCTCGCTCCTGTGACTCCGCTCGTCCGAGCCCGTCCGTCGGACGATCCGGCTGACCGCGTCCAGCACGGGCGCCTGCCTGGTCACCGGCCCGCCACCAGCACCCTGTCGTGTACCTCAGCGCC
>NZ_CADCWS010000581.1 GCF_902806475.1 Candidatus Frankia nodulisporulans | reverse complement strand
CGGAACCTGATCTTGGCCGAGCAAACCGGACAAACCCACCCAGATCCGCACGTCGACAGGCCGCTGTAGCAATGATGATCTCCGTTTTGGATCAGCGCGACGTCGCTGACACCCAGCGGCAAACCGCACTTGCGGAGCCACCGATTCGTCGTCACGCCGCGGAGCCCGTTTCGCAAAACGCTCCGCACCTCTTGGCGATCAAGCCTCTCCGAGGTTTCCGCTGGGGCACAGGGAAAACCGGGCTCCGTGGAGGGCCGTTTTGAGCTTGATCGCGGCTCGTAAGTTTCCGTAGTACCTAGAAGATCTCTTGAGGCAAGATCATTTTCGTCCTTGATCACGACC
>NZ_CADCWS010000580.1 GCF_902806475.1 Candidatus Frankia nodulisporulans | reverse complement strand
GCGGGCACGACCGTTTTCGGTGCCGGGGCGAGGAACGTGACCCCGGGCGTGGACGTCAACGCGGTCAGATTCGTGTAGGAGACGAGTTTGCTGTCGCCGACCAGCAGGAACTGTCGGGGGCCGGCGAGCCCGGCCAGGGCCCGCATCGCGCCGGTGACCTGGGAGACCTCACCGGCGCCGCCGTCGTAGGCGCGGTGCAGCAGCGGGATCCCACCGTCACCGGTGACCGCGAGCCCGGTCTGGACCTGTTTGAGGTCGGGGCGGCGGTCCTTCGGGTGGCCGTACTTCGGGGTCGCGTAGTCGCCGTCGACCTCGGGATAGGCGCCGTGCAGCGAGATCGACGTCA
>NZ_CADCWS010000579.1 GCF_902806475.1 Candidatus Frankia nodulisporulans | reverse complement strand
TTTGGTTTTCCACCCCCCGAATTCTCGAACATCCCTCGGCATACGACCGAACAACTCTCGGCACGGCAACTCCGCAACCGCAAACGGCCGACGTCGAACACACGCCGACAACCGGCGGCCACGCAGCGCATCCCGATCGAGACAAAGCCCCGCAGCGACCCACAGTCGCAAAGCGTCGGCATCGGCGTCGGGCGTCGGCGTCCACAGCACCAGTGAAAGCGGCCGTTGACGGCCATGCCGAGGACTGTTCGGAAATCCACCCCCCGAATCCCCGAACATCCCTCGGCATACGACCGAACAACTCTCGGCACGGAAATTCCAGCGGCGCCGGCCAGCCGTCGACCGG
>NZ_CADCWS010000578.1 GCF_902806475.1 Candidatus Frankia nodulisporulans | reverse complement strand
TCTCACGGTCGGCGGTTGATGTTGATGATCAGCAAGGACAGCCCAGGGGTTTTGCTGCCTCTGGGCTGTCGCCTTTTCAGGTGATCATGTCTGTCCTGCTCCTCGGCTGGTGGGCCGTCGGGCCGCCCGGGGGTGGACGGCCCGACGGGGGGTTAGGCGGCGGTGACGGTCGTGTTGCTCCGGGCGACTTCAAGGCGGGTGTAGATCCGCTGCACCTGGGCGGGGGATCGGGTGGACACCCGGGCCGCGTCGCGGATGCTCAGGCCGTCCCGCCACGCCGTCTCGATCGCCGTGTGGGCGTCGGCGGTGGTGAGCTTCACCGCCAGGGGGACACCCGGGACGGTGGA
>NZ_CADCWS010000577.1 GCF_902806475.1 Candidatus Frankia nodulisporulans | reverse complement strand
GGGGACTGGAGCTCGCATTCCGCGGCGCAACCTGGAGGATGTGCGTCTGCTCGCGTTGGGCGCGGTGGATCGGGGGATGCATCCGAGCGAGGTGGCGTTGGCATTCGGGGCGGATGTTTCCACCGTGTACGGATGGATTCACGCTCGGAACGAGGGTGGTGTCGAAGCGTTGAAGGTGAAAGTTCCTTCGGGCCGTACGCCGCGACTGTCCGATGAGCAGACGGCGAAGTTGTGGAAGCTGATCGTGGGTCGGGACCCGCGGCAGATGCAGTTCGATTTCGCGTTGTGGACCCGGGAGATGATCCGGGAACTGATCCGCCGGGAGTTCGACGTCGAGTACACCCCCCA
>NZ_CADCWS010000576.1 GCF_902806475.1 Candidatus Frankia nodulisporulans | reverse complement strand
ACCGGCCGCACGCCGCAGCACATCACCGACACCGAGCCCGGCCCGCACCAGTGTCGCCCCCGGCCTGGACAGATCGCCGGTCAGCGGGGTGACGATGGGCAGCGCCCGGACGAGATGCGGCGCGGTGTGCCGCAGCAGGACGTCCCGCTCCACCGCGCTCTCCCACGCCACCGGAAGATCACCATGGGCGAGGTAGCGCAGGCCGCCGTGGACGAGTTTCGAGCTCCACCGGCTGGTCCCGAACGCGAGATCACGCGCCTCGGCCAGCGCGACGCTCAACCCGCGCGAGGCCGCGTCGAGCGCGACCCCCACCCCCGTCACCCCACCGCCCACGACCAGCAGGTCGACGG
>NZ_CADCWS010000575.1 GCF_902806475.1 Candidatus Frankia nodulisporulans | reverse complement strand
GCCATGCCGCACATAGGAAGAATTCAACTTATCGAAATACTCCTTGCACATTTTCCCGTAGGCCTTCGGCGTGACCGGCTGGCGGAAGACTTCCACATCGTGGGTGTGGGGATGCCAACCGTTGTTCCCTCGGGTGATTTCCTTCGCGGTGATGCAGCCCAGGTAGCCGGCTTCCTCGCGCACTTCCTTGACCGCCCGGTGACGCGCTGCCCAGGCTCGGCCTCCGGTCAGGTAGCCGAGGGTTGTGCGCAGTTCGTCTTCGGCGGTGTGAGGGATTGTTCGGGTCACGAAAACAGCCCCATAACCGGCTTCGATGGCCCAGGCGATGGCCCGGGAGATCTCATCCGCACGG
>NZ_CADCWS010000574.1 GCF_902806475.1 Candidatus Frankia nodulisporulans | reverse complement strand
ATGCGGGGCAGGCGTGGTGATGTCGCGCAGGGCCTGCGCGGTGCCGCGGATCTCCACGCCGCGCACCGACCAGGGGTCCAGCGACGCGATGTCGTCCACCACGTAGGCGACCTGCCCGTTCGCGGCGACGTTGCGGAACTTGCGGGTGTCGCCGAGGTGGTAGCCGTAGATGCTGATCACACCGGTGGCCTCGTCGACGGTATGGCTGACCGGGCTGTTCTGCAGGGTGCCCTCGGGCGCGAGGGTCGCGAGTCGACCGAGACGCTGGGACCGCAGGTACTCGAGCTCGTCCGGAGTGAAGACCATGGTGTGCCTTTCGGGGTGCGGCAGGGTGGCGCGTGGCCTGTGGCGCGTGGT
>NZ_CADCWS010000573.1 GCF_902806475.1 Candidatus Frankia nodulisporulans | reverse complement strand
GGGCTGCAACCACCCCCGAACAGGCCCCGCAGACCGGTCCCGGACCGGCCGCCGTGCGGGTGTGGCGGGCGACGTCGACGACGGCGGTGACGGTCCTCGACGGCCTGTCCCCGGCATGCGCCCCGTTCGCCGCCCGGTGGGATGCGGAGGCCGACCGGCGCCGCGAGTTGCGGACCCCGGAGCATCGGGCGGCGTGGATCGCAGCCCGCCATCACCGGGCGGTGGCGTCGGTGTCGGTGTCGCAGGCCCGCAGCCAGTGCAAGACGGCCCGGGAGGCCTCCGCCAACCCGCTGGCCGCCCGCCGCCGCGCCGCCCGCCTCGCCAGCAAGACCGCCAAGGGCCGCAGGAAGGCCGCCAGGG
>NZ_CADCWS010000572.1 GCF_902806475.1 Candidatus Frankia nodulisporulans | reverse complement strand
CAGTGATTCCACCGGCGGGTTCCGCATAGATCAGTGGGCTGATCGTCCCGGGCTGCCAGCCGGTCTCCTCCTCGAGTTCCCGCGCTCCGGCGGCCTGCGGATCCTCGCCGTCCTCGACCAGACCCATGGGAAGTTCCCACCCCCAGCTGTCCGTGGCGATCCGGTGCCGCCACATCATCAGCACCCGGTCCGTCTCGTCCACGGCGGCGACCACCGCCAGGTCCCGCAGCTGCACCACGTGATACTCGCCGGCCGTGCCGTCGGGCCGTTCCACGTCCAGAAACCACACGCCGAGCCACGGCGTGGCGAAGGCGAGCCGCCGACCCGTCACCTGCCAGCGCACAGACCCCGCCTCCCGTTCTCTC
>NZ_CADCWS010000571.1 GCF_902806475.1 Candidatus Frankia nodulisporulans | reverse complement strand
GAGACCATCATCGACGAAAACAATCTCGTACCCCTGCCGAAGACCCGTTTCCTCACCCTTGCGCGGGACAGTGAGCTGGCCCGCCTGCGGGTCACCTACGATGAGGCCTCCCGACTGTTGACAGTCCGCGACGGCGCGTCGAAACTAGTTGTTGACCTCGGCACGGACGGTGGCCGTCGGGCGGCGGAGAAGTTTATCGCCGACATCGGGATCGCCAGCCTGGACAGGCAGGTCCCAAAGCTGGTCCGAGCCTTCGGAGGTCATCGCTTTACCGACGCCGCGGTGCACTCCACCGAATACATGCACGCATTGTCGATGGTCAACTTGGCGTCGATCGACGACGTGTCGCGACGAATCGGCGTGCCGGTT
>NZ_CADCWS010000570.1 GCF_902806475.1 Candidatus Frankia nodulisporulans | reverse complement strand
AGACGTGCCTGTCAGTGGGCATTGAGGTCTGGGGAACTGGCCTGCCGCTATTTTGCGTGAGGTTCTGGCTGCAGCCACCGAGAACCAGTACCGCCAGGACGGTGACGACACTGATCGTTATCGTCCAGGCTCGACGCCGGCTCAGGTTCGTCCCAGCTACAGGATGTCTCCGACTCTGTATACGTCGGAAAGACGTGGTGCCCATGACGCTAAAGTCTGCACCCGGGAAGCCCTAGTTGCGAATCACAGCATTCTGCAACTCTACGTATGCATCTAGATACATAGAGTACGTACCGGTGCCCCGCGGAGGGCCGGCTCCACGGGGCACCGGACGTCTCCAGGCAAGATCAGCCTAGAAGATCTCATCGCT
>NZ_CADCWS010000569.1 GCF_902806475.1 Candidatus Frankia nodulisporulans | reverse complement strand
TCGGATTCTCACCGACTATGGATCCGTCGTACACCGGGGGCATGCGGAGTAGACATCGCACACGCTCTCGATGCCCCCCGGCGAACCTCGACCCCAGCCTGGAAAGGATCCCGGAGTGTGGATCAGATTTCCCTACCATCCTCACAGCCGGAACTTCCATAGGGAAATATAATCGTCCGCACCAGTCACCTGGATTGTTGGCCGACCACACACCGGAGATCCGCAGCAAGAACGGCCTGATCGAAAAGTTTGACGGAAAACCCGCGCCCGAGTACCTGCACGACCTCGCCAACGAACGGCGTCAAGGATATCGGGGCGCACGCGATGACCACTCGCTTCCGAAATCGCGAGCATCTCCGGTCGTGTCTGATCT
>NZ_CADCWS010000568.1 GCF_902806475.1 Candidatus Frankia nodulisporulans | reverse complement strand
GCCCGCCGGCGACGGGCCGACGAGCGCATGGGCGACCAGCACACCGGTGGCGAGCAGGCCGAAGGTCCAGCCCAGCCCGGACACGACACCGGAGTGGTCGCCTTGGGCGGCGAGGCGGCGTTCGTAGGCGAGGGTGGCCAGCCAGCCGCCGTCCATACCCAGGCCGACGACGGTGGCCACCGGCCACGGCATCAGAGCACCGAGCCAGCCGATGACGACGGCGAGAGTCAGAGCCATCGACACGACGGTCATCGCCGCGGCAGGGGCGCAGGTCCACTGCTTGCGGCTCATGCCGACACCTCCCCAGTGCTGGTGGTGAGGATGCCGGCGGCGGTGCGGGTGAGCAGGCCGGCGGTGAGGAGGGCGGTGACGGT
>NZ_CADCWS010000567.1 GCF_902806475.1 Candidatus Frankia nodulisporulans | reverse complement strand
TCGGCGACGCCGGCGCGCAGGAGCGCGTCGACCTGGTGGTCGGGGTTCTGGTCCGCGGTCGAGACCCGCGCGTAGCCGATCAGCACGGCGCCGGAATCTACCGCACGCCGACGTTTTCCGACATTGAATTTCGACGCGGGTTGTCGACGCCCTCCGAGGGGTACTGGACGGCTTGCTGGCGGGTGTCGACAGACGGTCGTCTGTCGACACCCGCCCACGACCACCCGACGACCCCTCGGAGGGCGTCGACAACCCGCGTCGGAAAACAACGTCGACAAACCTACCCGACCGGCTATTCTCGACATGTGTTGATCGGCTACGCGCGGGTCTCGACCGCGGACCAGAACCCCGACCACCAGGTCGACGCGCTCCTGCGCGCCGGCGTCG
>NZ_CADCWS010000566.1 GCF_902806475.1 Candidatus Frankia nodulisporulans | reverse complement strand
ATCCCGCAACGCCGACGCCTGATTGTTGCCGGTGCGGTCGTCGGCTTCGCGCGGGTCCCGAAGGCCGCGGCCCGGGCCGCTCCCAGGGCCGCCTCGCGGGCGGTCTGTTCGGTGCGGCCGAACAGGTCCGCCGACACCACCTGGCCCAACAGGCCCGGACGGGGGCAGTCCGTCACCCGGAACACCAGCAGCCGTTGGTCCGCACCCAGCGGATCCGACACCCACGCGGCCTGCCATTCGGCTTTCCCGTAGACCGAACGGGCGTAGTACTCGGACAGCACCGCGATGGTCCGCCGGGCGCGGGAAACACCCTCGTCCATCTTCGCGACCCAGTTCGTTCCCACCTGGAAGTCCCAGGCCTGCACCCAATGGCCGTAGTTTAAATGATCCCTT
>NZ_CADCWS010000565.1 GCF_902806475.1 Candidatus Frankia nodulisporulans | reverse complement strand
GCCCGCGCGGCGACCGCCCCTCGGCCAGATGGCGGGCTGGTCGTGGGACCCCTGCCGTCCCAACCGTCCCAACCTCATCACCGCAGGTCAGACCGGGTGCAGGTGGGACGGCGGGACGGCACGATCCGTCCCACGGGACCGAAGGGGCCGCCTTCGGCGGACTCACCCCTGAGGGGCGCCTACGGCGCAGAACCGACCTCCGCCATGTCGCCGTTCCCCACATCACCAGGGCAATCACCGAGACAGGGGGCGGGGGCATCTCACCACCCGACCATCACACCCGCTGTCAGTACGGCTGGCACGCACCCATCGTCCGGCCTCGCCAGGGGATGAGATGCCCCCGCCCCGGCGAGGCCGCCACCTCGTGGCCGGCTACGGCCAGCGGGCCGACCAGGCCCG
>NZ_CADCWS010000564.1 GCF_902806475.1 Candidatus Frankia nodulisporulans | reverse complement strand
TAGGTGTCCCGCTGGTCCGCCAGGAACGCTCTGATGGCCGCGGTGCCCCAGGTGGGCCAGTGGTGCGAGGCGAAAGCCACATCGGCCTCGTCCGCGAACAGGATCATCGTCTCCTGGAGATATCGGGACCAGACGCGGGCGTCGCGCACCACCGCACCGCGCAGCGTCAGGACGTTGTGGAGAGTGTGGGTGGCGTTCTCCGCCAGGCACAGCGCACGATGGTCCGGAAGAAGGAAGTTCATCTCCGCCGGCGCCTCGGTGCCAGGCGTCATCTGGAACACGAACCGGACCCCGTCCAGGATCTCCTCCTGCCCGGTGCGGGTGACGTCCACCGTCGGCGGGATCAACGACACCGTGCCGGCTGACGCCGTCTGTCCCAGGCCCAATGGCCGTAGGTTAA
>NZ_CADCWS010000563.1 GCF_902806475.1 Candidatus Frankia nodulisporulans | reverse complement strand
ATCCTCACCACCAGCACCGGAGAGGTGTCGGCATGAGCCGCAAGCAGTGGACCTGCACCCCCGCAGCAGCAATGACGGTCGTGTCGATGGCTCTGACCCTCGCCGTCGTCATCGGCTGGCTCGGCTCGTTGATGCCGTGGCCGGTGGCCACCGTCGTCGGCCTGGGCATGGACGGCGGCTGGCTGGCCACCCTCGCCTACGAACGCCGCCTCGCCGCCCAAGGCGACCACTCCGCACTGGTGTCCGGCCTCGGTTGGACCTTCGGCCTCCTCGCCACCGGCGTCCTGATCGCCCATGCGCTTGTCGGCCCGTCATCGCCGGCGGGGTGGCTGGCGGTGGCCTGGCTGCCGTTGGCCGCGAAAGCGCTGTGGCTGGTCCACGGCCTGTGGGAACGCACCGCCCTCACCCC
>NZ_CADCWS010000562.1 GCF_902806475.1 Candidatus Frankia nodulisporulans | reverse complement strand
TGGGACGGATCGGTTCAGCCCTGCCGTCCCGCTTTACGTCCCACCCCGCAGCCCGTTGACCAGCACAAACAGCCCAACGGGACGGCCGGGACGCTTGGGACGGCACCCCCGCCCCGGAAGCCGGCTAACCAGCCTGTCCCCACGGCACTCGATCTGCGCCGAAGGCGCCCGGCAATGAGCCCGCCGAAGGCGGACCTCCATCCCTCACCGACCTGCATCCGCAGGCGTCACGCCCGGCCAGAACCGACGCCTACACGGCGCGGGGTCGCGCGAACGAATCCGCGAACGAGACATCCGAGACAGCCAGCGAACCACGAGGATGCCCGCGACCGGTCGGGCCTTCCATCACAGGCAGAGACGCCAAATTCGGTCCGCGAGACACGGGTGGGACCACACGCGCGCAGTTTGCAAGG
>NZ_CADCWS010000561.1 GCF_902806475.1 Candidatus Frankia nodulisporulans | reverse complement strand
CCGTCGAGGACCGTCACCGCCGTGCTGGACGTCGCCCGCCACACCCGCACAGCGGCCGGGTCGGAGGCGGTTGCGGGGGTGGTTGCAGCCGCCGGTTGCACTGGTTGCACCCGGACTGGCTGGTTGACCCCTGCAACCAGCCCTGCAACCGCCTCTGACCTGCACGGTTGCAGGTTGCAGGCAGGGGTGGCGGAGGGGGCCCTACGCGCGCGCGCGCGAGGGACCCCGATTTCCGGCGGGTTGCAACCCTGCTCGGACGGCACGGCGGCGGGGAGCTGGTGGGCGGTCATGCCGCACCACCGAACAGATCATCCTGGGCGGTGCAGACCGGGCACAGCGGCCCCGCCGGCGTCACGTCCAGCTGCCCGCGGCAGCGGGTACACCGCCGCCGCGGCGCCAGCGGGATGACAGTCAGCGCGATCCGCAGACTGCG
>NZ_CADCWS010000560.1 GCF_902806475.1 Candidatus Frankia nodulisporulans | reverse complement strand
GCCCAGCCGCCACCCGTGCGGGCACCGGTACGCCTGGGTCGGTGACATCCGGGGAATGCGCCGGGAAACCCTGGCCGACTATCTCGCCGACTGGCCAGCGGGCCAACTCACCCCACCCCGACGATCCTGCCCCCCACTGACATCCAGTTCTTCACCCCCAGCGGTACCGCCGGCAGCCGGCCTTCGTGCTTCTTCGAGGATTCCTGAAGCACATCGGGAGGCCCGTGCCGAGGCGATTCTTCGGGGGCTGTACGAGCAGATTTCCAGCCGGCCTCGGGGGCAGCGAACACGGACTCTTTATTGGGCTGGTTGCCGGGTCGGAGAGCACGTCGCAGCCGGCATTTTGACCCCAGAACGGGCGATCCCCGTGCTGGTGTCTGCTGGCGTCGCTGCCGGCCTGAACCTCCATGAGGCTACCCACAGTGCCATGTGCGGTTTGAGGGCC
>NZ_CADCWS010000559.1 GCF_902806475.1 Candidatus Frankia nodulisporulans | reverse complement strand
TGAGGAGGTGCTGGTGGCGTTCGACGAACGGATGCTGATCTCGGGGGCGTCGGGGTCGGGGAAGTCCTGGTCAACCCGGCCGTTGATGGCCACCGCTCACCTGCGCGGCGACCTGGTGTTCGTCGACGGCAAGGGTGAGGAGGCCACTCTCTGGGACGGCGTCTGCCGATGCGCGGTCACCGCCGGCGAGATCAACCTGCTGATCGATGAGGTCCACGCGGAGATGACCCGCCGGGCCATCGAGCTGAAGCGCCGTCGGCTGAGTCGGTGGGACGGCCCGCAGCTCACCGTCGTCATCGACGAAGGCCAGGTGGTCCTCGCCCAGGTCCGCCGGGACAAGGGCCGGCTGCAGCGGCTGGTCGAGCTGTCCAGCCTCGGCCGGTCGCGGGGGGTGGTGCTGTGGTGGGCCACCCAATACCCGGTCACCGACGGCTCTGCCCCCGGC
>NZ_CADCWS010000558.1 GCF_902806475.1 Candidatus Frankia nodulisporulans | reverse complement strand
GATGGACGTGTTCACCGGGCAGGTGATCGCCCAGCGGATCCAGCGGAACAACTCGCGGACGTTTCTCGACTTCCTGGTCACGCTCGACCAGTGCACCGCCCCCGACCTGCGGATCCACCTGATCCTCGACAACGGGTCCAGTCACACCTCGGCCGCGACCCGGGCCTGGTTCGCCGCGCACCCCCGGTTCACGGTGACCTACACGCCGAAGCACGCGAGCTGGTTGAACATGGTGGAGCAGTGGTTCGGGACGCTGACCCGCCGGCTGCTACGCCGCGGCGACTTCGCGACCCGCGAGGACCTCGAAGCACAGATCATCGACTTCACCCTCACGCACAACGCGACCGCCGAGCCCTACCGGTGGCGCTACGACGCCGAGGCCGAGCACTCCCGCTACCTCGACCGCCACCCCGCCCCGCAGCCGGAACCCGCCACTAACGCCCTACCGGC
>NZ_CADCWS010000557.1 GCF_902806475.1 Candidatus Frankia nodulisporulans | reverse complement strand
CACGAAAGTAGACGAAATTTATTGTGCTCAACTCTGGCATCAGCCGGCCCGATCAAGATCAAGTGTGAGCTGACCGTTGGGCCGCGGCTCCAGGTACTCGGCGATCGCACCTCTGCCGACCGAGGGGATTCCGCTACGGGCTCGCCATGAATCAGACAGTGGCACGAGCCTTACCGTCAGGGCGGGACGTTTGTCCCGCAGCAGGGAAGCAGGAACCGCAAGAATCATGTCATCATCGTTCTGGTACTGCACGTAGAACGGCGAATGAGTATTAACGATAACCTGCCTGAGGGGATTTTCGTCATCCGGCTGGAAGAAGGGGTCAACCGCCAGGTCCCGCACCAGGTTGACCATCGCCTCCACCCTGCCGGGATGGATGCCGTTCTCCGGCTCCTCCATGCACAGGAGCCCCGAGAAGGACGGATCCTGCGCAATGATACAGAGTGCCAGGAAGCG
>NZ_CADCWS010000556.1 GCF_902806475.1 Candidatus Frankia nodulisporulans | reverse complement strand
CCCCGGAGATCAGCATCCGTTCGTCGAACGCCACCAGCACCTCCTCCCCGGTCTCGGTGTCCACCCCCACCGACATCGCGAGGGGGTCGGCGGGGATCCGGGCCGCCGTCCAGGCCGCGGACACGCCGTCGGTGGCCTGGCGGGTGGCCAGGGTGAGAACCGCCCAGCCGCCCCGCGCCCCACCCGTGATCCGCAGCCGCAGCGCGGTCCGTGCGCCGAGCAGGGCGCGGACGCTGTCGGCCTTGGCGGCCAGGGCCTTGACGGTCCAGGTGCCGTCGAGGCGCACCTCGCAGCGGATCCCACCCGGGCCGAGAGTCGGCGGGGTGGTGAGCGCGCCCGCCAGACCCCGGCCGGCGGCATGAGCCGTCCAGTACTCGGGGTGCAGCCGGTCAAGGAGCTGACGTTCCTCCGCGGACACCGACTCCTCCGGCGCGGCCGGTGCGACAGCGTGGCGGCGGCC
>NZ_CADCWS010000555.1 GCF_902806475.1 Candidatus Frankia nodulisporulans | reverse complement strand
CCCGACGACGGTGGCCACCGGCCAGGGCATCAACGAGCCGAGCCAGCCGATGACGACGGCGAGGGTCAGGGCCATCGACACGACCGTCATTGCTGCTGCGGGGGTGCAGGTCCACTGCTTGCGGCTCATGCCGACACCTCTCCGGTGCTGGTGGTGAGGATGCCGGCGGCGGTGCGGGCGAGCTGGCCGGCGGTGAGGAGGGCGGTGACGGTCCGGCTGACGGTGCCCTTGTGCAGCCCGGTGGCCGCGCCGATCTCCTGGCCGGTGCGGGCGCCGTCGCGGACGGCGTGCAGGACCCGGTCCCGGTTCGTCGCCGGCCCGGACTGGTCCGCCGGGTCTGTGACCAGCATCAGGTGCCGCTCCCCGTGGCCTGGGTCTGGCGGCGGCGCTGTGGTGTCGGCGTGCCATACCGAGACCGGCAGGGCTTGGACGGCGGTGTCGTCCAACGTCCAGGTGCGGAT
>NZ_CADCWS010000554.1 GCF_902806475.1 Candidatus Frankia nodulisporulans | reverse complement strand
CATGGCCTCCTCGAAGCAGGAGGATGGCGAGGTGAGCTCCTCGCGAGGCGGACCGCGGTCGGACCGGCCGAAGCGCCGGACCTTCACCGCGGCCTACAAGAAAATAATCCTGAACGAGTACGACGGCCTGACCGGTGCGGGCGAACGAGGCGCCCTGCTGCGCCGGGAAGGTCTGTACCACTCCCACATCCAGAAATGGCGCGAGGCACAGGAACAGGGGGCTCGCGAAGCCCTCGAGGACAGGCCCGCCGGCCGGCCCGCGGCGACGGAGACAGACGCCGACAACGAGCGGCTACGGCGGGAGAACCAACGGCTCACCGCCGAGCTGGCACGAACGAAAGCGGCGCTGGAAGTCGTGGGAAAAGCGCACGCGCTCTTGGCACTGATCTCCGAGAGCGCGGATTCCGGCAGGAAACCCGGCAGATAGTCGACGAGGCGTTCACCTCGCTGGTGCCCTTGACCTCGGTCAAGG
>NZ_CADCWS010000553.1 GCF_902806475.1 Candidatus Frankia nodulisporulans | reverse complement strand
TAGTGGCTCAAAGTTGTCGATGGACTCTCCCATAGCCAACAACCCTAAATGATTGACGTCCAGTGGATAGGTGCGTAGCGTTCGACCCCACAACTGAAAAACGCCCCCGGACCGGTGTCTCCAACACCGACCCGAGGGCTAACGGACCACCTGCGAACACAGGAGACCGCTATGAGTCATCTTTCCCTGCCTGCGCGCGGATCTACGCGCCAGGCTTCGCCCGCCGCCCGTCTGGGTGGTGTGGCATGAGTGCCCGCCGTCCGGGTCGGATCACGGTCACGGTCGACCATCCCGAGAAGATCTTCGACCGGGTGATCCTCGCCGCCCTGCAGGCCGGCCGCCGGGTGACCGCCGCCGAGGAGCTGGACGTCCGCCGCCGGCACACCACCGAGCTCACTACCGGGCCGGCTGTCTGCTGCCGGGCGTGCGGGTTCGCGCTGACCGTGCAGCACCAGGCCTGCCCGTCGATCGTC
>NZ_CADCWS010000552.1 GCF_902806475.1 Candidatus Frankia nodulisporulans | reverse complement strand
GACCCGGACACCGGGAAACCCGCCCTGGCCTGGAACTTCGACCAGGACGCGCTCGACGCCGAGGCCGCCACCGACGGCTGGTACGCGCTGCTGACCAACCTGCCTGACGACGTCGACCCGGCCGAGGTCCTCGCCCGCTACAAAGGGCAGGAAGTCGTCGAACGTCGCTACGGCGCGTTCAAGGGCCCGCTCGCGGTCGCACCGATGTTCCTGCACTCCAACCAGCGGATCCACGCCCTCATCCACGTGATCTGCCTGGCCCTGCTCGTCTTCTGCCTGGTCGAACGCCAAGCCCGGCTCGGTACCGGCCCCGACGGGAAGATCCCCGGCATCTACGCCGGTCGTCCCGCCCGCCCCACCGGAGCACTGGTCCTCGGCGCACTGAGCAAGCTGCGCCTCGTGCCCGCCCGCGGCGACCAGCCCGCCTACATCCCCCGCCCCTCGGCGCTGCACCAGCACCTCCTCGACATCCTCGCCGTC
>NZ_CADCWS010000551.1 GCF_902806475.1 Candidatus Frankia nodulisporulans | reverse complement strand
ACTTCCGATGACCAACCATCCCTCAAACCTCCAAGGGATCATTTAACCTACGGCCATTGCGCCGTGCGGTGTTGAAGGCCCACCGGGTGAGTGCCGACCGCAGAAGCTGACCGTCCGGCCGACCCCGATCGTCGACCAGGAGCATCAACGTCACGGCCGTCAGAGCCTCGGCGATGGTCCGGCGGGTCGTGGCCGCCACCTGCGGCCACTTCAGATCGACGTACGAGCACGCGAATGCGTACCAGGACGTGCCCCCTTCCACCCGACCCGCAGTGACTGGCAATCCGGTGGCCACGTAGAACGCTTCGCCCTTCCGGGCCGCTGCCACCAGGCCGGATCGGAAGCTCTCAGCTTGCGCTTTGTTCCGGTATGGCTTCTTGAACGGCTTTCCATCGACCGACCACCGAACGTAGTGGGTCGTCACCTCCTTTCCCTTGTAGACCTGCGACTTCCAGACACGGACGTCAAACGTGGTCAACAT
>NZ_CADCWS010000550.1 GCF_902806475.1 Candidatus Frankia nodulisporulans | reverse complement strand
GAGCTCACGGTACTGGTCGTAGCTGTCGAACACCGCCGTCCACGAGCGTTTCTCGTCGATGACGATGTTCGCTGCGAACTCAGGCCAGAAAAACGTCACCGCCCGCCTCCCCGCTGGTTGTGAGGAAGGTCAGCGACATCCAGGCGGTAAGCCTGCAGCAGCTTCCAGGTTCCGTCTCAGTATGCACCGGTGTGGCCAACCTCGACCTGACGAAGCCGGCTAGAATTCGCTCCTCGGTGCCGTTCCCGACCTCCTGGAGTGTTCTCGTGACCCATCAGGACATCGCACGGCCCGTTCCCGGCCGATCGCGGGGATGGCCGACTCGGCGGTCCATGGTCGGGCCGCTCGCGGTGGTTGTGGTTGTTCTGCTGGTCGCCGTGGCGAGCCTCACCGGCTGGTACCGGGTCAGATTCCACGCCTGGCCGTGGCCGTCGAGCATGCCGGACCGGGTGTCGTACTGCGAACGCGGCTACACAGGTCC
>NZ_CADCWS010000549.1 GCF_902806475.1 Candidatus Frankia nodulisporulans | reverse complement strand
ATCTGACCCGCGCGATGTCGGCGACCGACCGCCGCGCCATCACCGTCAGCCTCACCCCCACCGGCAAGGAACGCACCGACGCCTTCTACGACGAGGTCAGCGAACGCCTGACCGACCTCACCGCCCGCCTCCCCACCAAGGACCACGGGCACCTGACCCGCATCGCCACCCACCTCGTCCTGCACGAGAACGTCCCCGACGTCTTCGGCACCCTCACCCCTTGACCACGGTGCCATCCACCACCGGGACGAGGTCAAGGCCAGTAACGGGCAGAACGGCACGGATACGGGCCGCCAGCAGGGTCCAGTCAGCGAGACGAGCCGAGGTGATGCGGTAGGCGAGACCGACCCGGCGGTGCGGGGCAGGACGACGGAACGTGGCGACAGCCAGGCCCCGACCCTCACCCACCTCCACCGGAACCGCCGCGGCAGGCAGCAACGTGAGACCGAGACCGCCCGCGACCATCTGGACGATGGTAGACAGGCTCGCGGCG
>NZ_CADCWS010000548.1 GCF_902806475.1 Candidatus Frankia nodulisporulans | reverse complement strand
GAGGCTCTGTCTGACTTTCGGTGGTGACGGAGGGTTAGCTGAGGAGGATGCGGTGGCGGAGGAGGGGGAATCCGGCTCGGCCGTGCATCTGACGCATGATCCGTTTGGTTTTGGTGTTCACGCCTTCGGTTCCGCCGTTGTGGTGAGGAAGGGTGAGGGCTGCGTTGACGGCTGCGCGGTCGAGATCGAGGCCGCGGGTGAAGGCGTGCAGGTGGGGCAGGTCGGCGGCACGGGCTGTGGTGATCCACTCGTCGAGTCGGTGGGCGTTGCCGTCCGCGGGGTGGAGAAGCTGCGCGAAGCCGCGCACGAGTCCAGCGAGATCGATCATTTCCGGGCAGGCGGTGGTGAGGTCGCCGAGCCGGTCATGTTGGCTGTCGGTGAGCCGGTCGGGTCGGGTGAGCAGGAGCCGGGTGACGCGTCGTGGTGAGATCGCAGGCCGGTCGGCGTCAACGCGGCCCTGGTTGATGTAGCGGACGAACAGGTTGAAGCTACC
>NZ_CADCWS010000547.1 GCF_902806475.1 Candidatus Frankia nodulisporulans | reverse complement strand
ACGGCGCAGGCCGGCCCGGCGACGAACCGGGACCGGGTCCTACACGCCGTCCGCGACGGCGCCCGCACCCACCAGGAGATCGGCGTCGCCACCGGGCTGCACAAGGGCACCGTCAGCCGAACCGTCACCGCCCTCCTCACCGCCGGCCAGCTCGCCCGCACCCCCGACGGCACCCTCACCACCAGCACCGGAGAGGTGTCGGCATGAGCCGCAAGCAGTGGACCTGCACCCCCGCCGCGGCGATGACCGTCGTGTCGATGGCCCTGACCCTCGCTGTCGTCATCGGCTGGCTCGGTGCTCTGATGCCGTGGCCGGTGGCCACCGTCGTCGGGCTGGGTATGGACGGCGGCTGGCTGGCCACCCTCGCCTACGAACGCCGCCTCGCCGCCCAAGGCGACCACTCCGGACTGGTGTCCGGGCTGGGCTGGACCTTCGGCCTCCTCGCCACCGGTGTGCTGGTGGCGCATGCGCTCGTCGGCCCGTCGCCGGCCGGG
>NZ_CADCWS010000546.1 GCF_902806475.1 Candidatus Frankia nodulisporulans | reverse complement strand
AAAGAAGATTCGCACTGGATGCGCGAAGAGTTGCGCGAAGGAATAAAGGCCAGTGCCGTACTCATCTTCTTCGGTTTCACCTCTGGCTTGATCGGTGCCACGACCCAGAGTCTGCGTGACAGCAGTTCGACCGCCACGGCGCTCTTTCAGCTCACGAGCTTCGTGTTTGCGTAGTCAAGCCGCTCCCTCGATCTGAGCGAGCGCACACTGCGGATGCCGAGCCAGCCGACAGCGGAGCCGATCACCAGGGAGACTACGGTCAGGACCAGATGGACCGTGAAGAAGCCGGTCGGGCCGTGGTCCCAGGAACGATCGTCCTTCCAGACGTTGCGAAGGAAATTTGGCCAGATGGCCCACGTCCACACGCCGACTGCGATCAGGAACCAGGACGCACGCTTCGAAAGGGTCACCTCTCCAGCTTCGCACCCAGCTGAGCGGATGCGCCCACCGAGACCCGTCACGCAGCGTGGAGCTGGACACACCCGGCGGGAGTAGTA
>NZ_CADCWS010000545.1 GCF_902806475.1 Candidatus Frankia nodulisporulans | reverse complement strand
TGTCTACGGCTCCGTCATGGGGACCGTCGCCATGGAGATCTCCGGTGGGCACACGCTGACGGCCACCGTCACCATGGATGCGATCAAGGAGCTGGGCGTGGGCGTGGGCAGCCCCGTCGCCGCTCTGATCAAGTCAACGGACATCTCGGTGGCCATCCGCGAAACCGCTGGTCTGAGCATCCGCAACAAGCTGCGCGGGACGCTCGTCGACCTCGACTCCGGCGGCGCCATGTCGGTGGCGCGCATCGCGCTGGGCGAGGGCCTGGAGATCACCGCCGCCATCACCCGGGCCGCTGCCGAGGAGCTCGGGCTTGAGCCGGGTGTCGAGGTCACAGCATTGATTAAGTCGACCGAGGTCTCGTTCGCCGCGGTCTGACGTCACCTGTTCTGGCCGGTCGGAACATCACTCCGACCGGCCAGAAAACCCTGTCGAGGGCCGCGTCCAAGGCGGGTGGATTTCCGGGTCGGCGGGTCGGCGGGAATCTGTTCCGGGCCGGGACGG
>NZ_CADCWS010000544.1 GCF_902806475.1 Candidatus Frankia nodulisporulans | reverse complement strand
GTTGCAACGGCCTCTCCCCCCGAAGATTGTTGTCGTAGATAATCTTCCAGCGTGGGGCAGGGGCCGTTGTCTTTCAACTCGGGCGCATCCCGTTTTGTTTTGAAATGAAATCAGACTTCTGCATAAGCCTCAACGGGTTAATTTCGCTGACATCTGCAGCACTCACCTCCGCGCCTTCACCACCACCGGGCGGCATTACCCGTCGCCGTTGCCAGATGGCCCGAGCGTCACCGCCGACCGACGCCGACAACGCGGTGAGAACGACACACCACCGTGACCGCCCGCCTTCGACCTCGAGAAATCTCCGCAGTTGCGTCAGATTTCTCGCAAAAATGTTGTTTTTGCGGATTTATGGTTCTTGCTTCGGCCGCGGGGGAGGATCTGTCGGCGACATCGGAGATCGGCGGGCGAAGCCGCGGCGCACCCCGCGCCGACCAGCCGCGAGCGTGGCTCCCGCGCGGGCCCGCCGGCGCCGTCCGAGTCGGATCGCCACCGGCGCCCTC
>NZ_CADCWS010000543.1 GCF_902806475.1 Candidatus Frankia nodulisporulans | reverse complement strand
CAGGAGTCCTATCCCTCGTCAGTGCGCATCGCGGTCGCCGCCGATCCGTGCCCGACCCCTCGAAACCGAGGCGGAAGCCGGCGCGGAAGTCAGCGCCGGAGCCGCGACGGCGACCGGGGACATGCGCAGTTCCGCCTCGATCTCCGAAAGGGAACGACCATGGGCCTCCGGTACACGCAGCCATATAAAGACCACCGACACGATCGCGATCCCGGCGTACAGGAAGAACGTGGCGGAGCGTCCAATGGATGACAGCAGCGTCAGATAGCTGATCCCCACCACGAAGTTCGCCAGCCAGTTCGCGATACCAGCCGACCGTGACGGACAACTGGTCCAGCGAGACCGGTCCACCGCGGACGTCCGGCGGGGCGATCTCGCCGATGTGGAGCGGCACGACCACGGAGGCGGACCCCACGGCGAAGATCGCCGTTCGGGTCACGAACGGGTTCCGTCCTGGTCGACCTCCGTGCGTACGCGGGCGGCGTTGACAGGGGTGATGCACCT
>NZ_CADCWS010000542.1 GCF_902806475.1 Candidatus Frankia nodulisporulans | reverse complement strand
TCTCACGCTAGCCGCCGCCTCGGACGATGGCGACCCACTTTCCGCAACACGTTGCGTTAAGAACTGGAAACGTTTTACCCACCCGCCCACTCACCGCAGCCCCGCGGGTGCGACCGTGCACGGATCATGACGGCCAGCGCTGCCCGCGCCGCCTCGGCCCGCCCCGCCCCGCCCGCGCACCGGGCCCCGCGGGACGCGACCATCGCCACGCCACGTCCCGCCGGACGCGACCATCGCCGCACCTCGTCCCGGCCGGACGCCAGCCACCCGTCGCCCGTCACCACGGGACAGCGCCCCCATGATCCCGTGACCCCACCGCCGCCCCGGCCGCCGCTGGCACCGATCGGCCGAGCCGCGCCGGACCGGGCCCCACACCGTCCGCACCGCCCACACCACCAAGCCCCAGCCGATGACGACCGTCGTCTCGCGAGACGACGTATTCCTGGCGTCCAGGACGAAGGTAAGGCGAACCTGAGAACATCGTTCCCTGGAAGGCGTACGTCC
>NZ_CADCWS010000541.1 GCF_902806475.1 Candidatus Frankia nodulisporulans | reverse complement strand
GCCTTGCGAACGCCCACTCTCGATCACCGGGTAGTCCGCGGTCTGGAATGACGGTGAACTGGCCGAGTTTCTCCGGCGAGAGACCCTTGACGGGATAACGGTATAGGCGAGCGACGCTCCCGTCAGATGTGGTCGGCCGGAGGGGGCCCGAGGCTGTCATCGACTGCCGCAGGCGCTGATGGCGCCACATGAGCATATCGCTGTGGGTCGCTCCGCACCGGCGGCATCGGCCCATTCCGCATCGGCCCATTCCGCGCCCGCTCTGCGAGCCCCGCGAGTCATTCCCGTCATCAGGATGCGGCACCTCCTCGTTGTCCGAACATCTTGCCATGCGGATCGAACCACCGCGGCCACCCAGCGCTGGCCTGCGGGTTGCCCAGCCCCGAAGTGGCAGGTTGCCCAGCCTGGGAGGGCGAGTTGCCCAGCCTGGGCAAGCTCCGCTTAGGCGGCCCGCTCTGGCCCGCAGGCCCGCGGCGCCACCCCCGGCCCGCGAGCAGAGCGCCCGCG
>NZ_CADCWS010000540.1 GCF_902806475.1 Candidatus Frankia nodulisporulans | reverse complement strand
GAGTGGCTCAAAGTTGTCGATGGACTCTCCCATAGCCAACAACCCTAAATGATTGACGTCCAGTGGATAGGTGCGTAGCGTTCCGCCCCACAACCGAAAACGCCCCCGGACCGACGTTGGAAGCGTCGACCCGGGGGCTAACGGATCACCTGATAGCAACAGGAGACCGCTATGAGTCATCTTTCCCTGCCTGGGTGCGGATCAGCGCGCCAGGCTTCGCCCGCCGCCCGTCTGGGTGGTGTGGCATGAGTGCCCGCCGTCCGGGTCGGATCACGGTCACGGTCGACCATCCCGAAGAGATCTTCGATCCGGTGATCCTCGCCGCGTTGCAGGCCGGCCGCCGGGTGACCGCCGCCGAGGAGTTGGACGTCCGCCGCCGGCACACCGCCGAGCTCACTACCGGGCCGGCTGTCTGCTGCCGGGCGTGCGGGTTCGTGCTCACTGCGCAGCACCAGGCCTGCCCGTCGATCGTCCTGGTGGACTCCCGCAGTCTGCGGATCGCCATGACC
>NZ_CADCWS010000539.1 GCF_902806475.1 Candidatus Frankia nodulisporulans | reverse complement strand
TTGTCGCGGTCGCCTTCGGCGCAAAGCCGGCTGATTCGTCGACTGATGCTGTGATGGCGTTCGAATCGGGCGCGACTTCTGGTGCGACCATCGTGGTTGCCGCGGCAGTGCCGCTTTCGGCAGTGCCACTTTCGGCGGCGACACCTTTGGCGACGACACTTTCGGTGGCGGCATCAATGGCGACGTCAGATCGCGGTGCGGAAACAGCGGCGGGCGCGGCATCGGTCGCGGGCTTGCTCCTGCGGCGGGGCGCGCGAGGAGGCCGCCCCTGGGGTGAGGTCATTTCTGGTTCTCTCTGTCATGCGCCACCGGGTCGGGGCGATCTCCTGTGCCGCTGCGGGCCGTCAACCCACCGTGGCGAAGCGTGAGCCTACGCGAGTGCGAATCCGGATAAATGGCAACATCCGGAAGGCTCCGGGGCAGAAAAAGACAGAGAAAACCAGGACAGCTACCCCCTGGTGTGGTATCGCAATCCGGCTGGTCCGGCCGCCTGTTTCGCGCAGGGGGCCGGACCGGGGCTTTCCGGCCAG
>NZ_CADCWS010000538.1 GCF_902806475.1 Candidatus Frankia nodulisporulans | reverse complement strand
GGGCAGGCAGCCCACCCGGGACTCCACCGCGGCCAGCGACGCCGTCCCGCCTTTATCGACGTCCAGGTCAAGAATTCCCAAACCCGAACGGGGCCCGGTGACAATGCCAATGTTCGCGTCCGGCCACTGGCGCCACCAGGCCTGGATCCGCCCGGGGCTGGTGCTGGCCGCGGCCGGCCAGTCCCGGACCAGGGGCTGCTTGCCCGGCCGGCCCACCACAGCGTCGGGCGGGGCGACGGGGACCACCGGCCAGCCCAGGCCGGCGTAGTACAGCGCGGCCCGGCGCAGGCCCAGCCGATGCGCAAGGGAGACGGGGGGTAGCAGATCGGGATGCATGAGTGGCCCTTCGGGGCTCATGCCGATCCTGTGAGGCCGATGCCACCCACTCAGGCCTGACGGCCGGCGAGTTGACGGGCACCATGGGAGTCGCGCCTCCCCTGGCAGGGAGCGCACGATCGGTCTCAGGACCGACGATGGATACGGGAGATCCGTAAGGACAGCCCAGGGGTTTGCTGCCTCTGGGCTGTCGCCTTTTCAGGTGATCATGTCTGTT
>NZ_CADCWS010000537.1 GCF_902806475.1 Candidatus Frankia nodulisporulans | reverse complement strand
GGTCCCCGGTGGCGGAGGTGGTGGCCAGCCCGCCCCGGAAGTCGCCAGGCGGACCAGCGACGCCCAGTCGTCCACCAGTGTGCTGCTGGCCGGGGCCCAGCGCACCGGCAGCGGGTACGGGTCGTTCAACCGGCGCAGCGCCGCCTCGTCCTCCCACTGACGGCGCACCGCGATCGCCAGCTGGTCGGCGATCTCGGGCAAGGTCAGGTTCCCGGCCGCGGCTTCCGCGGTCTCCTCGCGATCCGCCTTGAACGCGGCCCAGGTCAGCCATAGTCCCGTCAGCCCCGTGACGCCACCGACCAGCCCGACCAGCGCCGCCCCGTTGCTCAGGTGGTAGCGCCGGGACAGTACGAGCGCGGCCACCGTCGACCCGAGCAACAGCAGAAGCGCGATGACCCCTGTCCGTCTCGTCCGTGATCTCCCCATACGGTCATCATCGTGGCTATAGCGCCCGCCGTGCCGCCTGGGTGTGCGGTTGGGCACACGCGGTCGCCGAATGAACGGGCGTGCCGCGCGGTGGCGAGGTCGAGCCCTGGAGCCGCGACACCTGTCCGCATAC
>NZ_CADCWS010000536.1 GCF_902806475.1 Candidatus Frankia nodulisporulans | reverse complement strand
ATCCACTAACCCAGTTACACCGTTATCTTGACAGTCCCACTCCTGGCCACAGCTGGTATGGGCGTGGCGGCAACGGCTACCGCTTCGATCACACCTTCCTCACTGCCGACCGGCTCGACCTCACCAGCTGTGCCTATCTCCACACCCCTCGGCGCGAAGGACTCAGCGACCATGCCGCCATGACCGTCGCGACTGCCCTTACTCCCGCATCCCCCTGATCACTGCGGCCGGACATGCGCTCAGGGACAGCGCCGTCGTTGCGGGCCGTTGTCGACGTCGGAGGCTGGTGGGGGCGGACTGGTCCTTCTACCGGGGCGAAGCAGACAAATTTTGCCTTCTACCCTGTAGAAAAACCACGTTGATCGACAGGCCCGAGATTGTCTCGACCTGGGCAGCGCGCGCACCATCAGCCAGAGGCGGTGCCGGCCGGCACCGGCAGCGGGCCTGGGACGGGCCCACCTGCCGGAGCGGTATCCGTCACCGGGGCCACCACCGAGGTGGGCGGTGAGACCAGCGTGCCGAGCGACACCGGGGTGGGACGGGCGGGCAGCAGCAGGCAG
>NZ_CADCWS010000535.1 GCF_902806475.1 Candidatus Frankia nodulisporulans | reverse complement strand
CTGGACCCAGCTGCGGGAGCGGGTGGCCCGGCCGGCGGCCTGTCGGACGCTCAGGCCCTCCTGGTAGGCGGCCACGATCGCGGCGCGGGCCGCGGCCGGGTCCAGCCGAACAGCAGGGGTGTCCACCCGGGTGTCCACCCCCGTCGGCCGGGTGTCCCCCTGGGTGTCCACCTGAACAGCCGGGTTGGTGTTCACCTGGACGGCAGGTTCCGGCGACAGCCCGCTGACCTGCGCAATCGCAGGGGTGTCCACCCCTGCCGGCGAGGCGTCCACCTGGGTGTTCACCTGCTGCCAGGCGGGGAGCTCCCACCGAGGTGCGCCCTGGCTCGTCACGCAGGTCAGAGCCCTGCCGGTGTCCTCACCGTCGCGGGCGTCGGCGAGGGCCGTCCAGGCGGCGGCGAGGGTGTGCGCGGTGCGGGCCTGTACCCGGGCCACCCGCGCCCCGGCGGCGGTCACCGCGGCGAGCCGGGTTTCCTCGGCGCCGGCCTGCGCGGACAGTCGGGCGCGGGAGACGGCGGCGTCGTCGCGGGCCGTCTGGCGGATGGTGCGGATCTCTTCCAGGGCGGTT
>NZ_CADCWS010000534.1 GCF_902806475.1 Candidatus Frankia nodulisporulans | reverse complement strand
CCGACGTGAAGGCCGCCCGGGTGACCTACCCGGCGGCGCTCTATCAGCGGGCTCTGCAGGCGCATGCGGCTCATGCGGTGCCGGCGGGGGTGGTGGCGTGGTTGTCGTCGCAGGACTGGCCCGTGGAGATGTCCGCCGGCCTGGTGGGCCTGCATGCCGCCGGCCTGTGGCTGGGCCGCCGCCACGCTCCCGTCGCCCCGACCGTGGAGGGGGCGGTGTCCGCCGAGGAACGCCAACTCCTCGACCGGCTGCACCCCGAGTACTGGACGGCACACGCCGCCGACCGGGGCCTGGCCGGCACGCTCACCACCCCACCGGCCCTCGGCCCGGGCGGGATCCGCTGCGAGGTGCGCCTCGACGGCACCTGGACCGTCAAGGCCCTGGCCGCCAAGGCCGACAGCGTCCGCGCCCTGCTCGGCGCACGGACCGCGCTGCGGCTGCGGATTACCGGTGGGGCGCGGGGCGGCTGGGCGGTCCTCACCCTGGCCACCCGCCAGGCCACCGACGGCGTGTCCGCGGCCTGGACGCCGGCCCGGATCCCCGCCGACCCCCTCGCGATGTCGGTGGGGGTGGACACCGAGACCGG
>NZ_CADCWS010000533.1 GCF_902806475.1 Candidatus Frankia nodulisporulans | reverse complement strand
GACGACGTACTCATGGCCGTCTGCGACGGGCTCAAGGGCCTACCCGACGCGGTCGGGCAGGCCTGGCCCCGCACCGTGGTCCAGACCTGCGTGATCCACCTGCTGCGTAACAGCTTCCGCTACGCCGCCCGCCAGCACTGGGATCCGATCGCCAAGGCGCTGCGGCCGGTCTACACCGCCCCGACCGAGGCCGCGGCCACCGAACGGTTCCTCGAGTTCGCCGAAGCCTGGGGCGGGAAGTATCCGGCGATCGTCCGGCTGTGGGAGAACGCCTGGGCCGAGTTCACCCCGTTCCTCGCGTTCGACGTCGAGATCCGCCGGGTCATCTGCTCCACCAACGCCATCGAGAGTGTCAACGCCCGGATCCGCCGGGCCGTGCGCGCCCGCGGCCACTTCCCCAACGAGACCGCCGCCCTGAAATGCATCTACCTGGCGGTCATGAGCCTCGACCCCACCGGCCAGGGCCGCCGACGCTGGATCATCCGCTGGAAGAGCGCTCTCAACGCCTTCGACATCGCCTTCGACGGCCGGCTCACCACCGGCCGCAAGTAGATCCACTAACCCAGTTACACCGTTATCTTGACAGTCCC
>NZ_CADCWS010000532.1 GCF_902806475.1 Candidatus Frankia nodulisporulans | reverse complement strand
CTGGTTGGCACCCAGGCTGGCTGGTTGACCCCTGCAACCACCCCTGGCCTGCACGGTTGCAGGCAGGGGTGGCGGAGGGGGCCCTACGCGTGCGCGCGCGAGGGACCCCGGCTGCAACCCTGCTCAGGCCCACCGCAGGAGCCCCCCACTGACATCCAGTTCTTCACCTCGGCTGGGCCGACGGCCGACATGTCAACGCCCCGCCGAGGACGGGCCTGGCGGGGCGTCGGACGACCGAACAAGATCAGCCCAGGGTGTTAGTCAACGTTGTTGTCGACACCTGCCGGGTTGATCGTCTGGGTGGGGCCGTGGAGGCCGGTGGTGTCGAGGTGGTAGGCGGTGAGCAGGTCGGTGAGGGCGGCGAAGCCGCCGGTGTCCAACGACCGCAGCACCGCGGCTTCCAGGCCGAGGGTGACGACGCGGCGGTAGAGCCAGTTCGCCAGCCGGCCGACCTCCACCCCCTCGCCGTCGGCGGCCAGGTCCTCGTCGGAGGCCTCCTCCTCGCCGGGCAGGAGCAGGCCACGGAGCCCCTTGCTGAACCGGATCACCGACTTGCCCTTGGTCTCCCGTTCGTATTCATGCCAGAGCTTCAG
>NZ_CADCWS010000531.1 GCF_902806475.1 Candidatus Frankia nodulisporulans | reverse complement strand
CCGGGGGTGTTGGTCAACGGTGTTGTCGACACCCGCCGGGTTGATCTTCTGCATGGGGGCGGCCTCCGCCCTCTCCTCGCCATCGCCGGCGAGGTCTTCATCGGCGGTCTCCTCCTCGGCGGGGACGACGAGAGGCGCAGTGGCCCTCATAGGTGGACGTCCAGGTCCCCTTTGCGAAGGAGGGGCCGTAAGCGCCAGCGGTCACCTTCCCCGACTGATCACTCAGCCGCCGCGCGGGACGTGGCATCGTTCTCCGCCGCCTCGGCAGTTGCGCCTGCGCCGGTGGCCGTCACGGCCGCTCCGTCCCGGAGGGTGCCCGCGGCGAAGGAGGTGCCCCCCGCGAGCATGGTGCCGCCGACGACAACTGCTGCGGCCAGGGTCTTTGCTGCCCCGAGTCTTCGCAATGCGCCTTGAGTCCGGGTCACTGGTCGTGGCCTGCACTCTCATGATCGGGTGGATGAACTTCTCCTGATCAAGGAAGACCATCGTCTCGCCGCCAGGGCACCATGAACAGGACAATCCGCAGTCTTCTCCGCCTCGCCAGCACAACAGCAAGGACGAACAGGCCGGATGCCGCACCGACATCCAGTCCTTCACCCACGAAGGTGCGAGCCCGCCGG
>NZ_CADCWS010000530.1 GCF_902806475.1 Candidatus Frankia nodulisporulans | reverse complement strand
CTACGGCTGGCCCAGCCTCCACGGCTGGTCCGGCCCCGTGGCGGCGTGGACCCCCACGAGGGTGTGGTCCCGACCGTGGTCGACCGGAGACTTCCGCGGAGATCACCGCTTCGGGTGCCACGTCCGGGCCATCGGCGCTCCAGCGCCGGCCGTGAACGGGTGAACCCCGGAAATGCCCTGGCAGCCCGCAGGATTGACCGATGACGTTGCCTGACCCGGCCGTGTGCCGACCGGCGGCGTTGTTCTGTTACCGGGGCATGAAGTGGACTTCCTTGCTCAGAGGACTCCCGCGAAGCCCTCCATCCGTGTAGCGTCGTCCTTGGCCGGAGTTCGCCAGTTCGCGTCTCATCCGAGACGCAGCGGAACAACGCCAGGAACTCTAGTGGCTTCCTGGCGTTCGGTCCGGGGCTCGCGTGGTGCGGGTCCTGACTGCACCAGCAGGGAGAACGGCACGTGGCTCAGGGCACGGTGAAGTGGTTCAACTCGGAGAAGGGCTTCGGCTTCATCTCCGTGGACGGCGGCGGCTCCGACGTCTTCGTTCACTACAGCGCGATTGACATGGACGGTTACAAGGCACTTGAGGAGGGCCAGCGGGTCGAGTTCCAGGTGACCCAGGGTCAGAAGGGTCCGCAGGCCGACGCCGTCCGCGTCGT
>NZ_CADCWS010000529.1 GCF_902806475.1 Candidatus Frankia nodulisporulans | reverse complement strand
CGACGGCACCGACAGCGCGGGCGGATCACCAGACACACCCGGACCCTACGGGCCGAGCAACCACACCGCGTCAACACTCCCGGGCCGGCGAGCCATCGAACAGCCCCAGCCCGCCGTAAAACCAAAAACAAACGATCTACGAGACCTGACCAGTTACCCGGCGGATAGCCCAGGCCTTTCTCGAACTGATGACCAGGCTCGGTTACCCGCGCTTCTTCGCCCAGGGCGGCGACTGGGGCAGCACCATCGTCACGTTGATGGCCGATCTGGCTCCGCGGCGAACACGCGCGGTCCACGTCAACCTGCTGGTCGCACCCCGACCTGCGGACCGCGGCTCCGCCGCCCCGCTTGATCCGGCCGACCTCGCCCTCCTCGACCGGGGCCGGCGGTTCCGCGCCACCGGCGTCGCCTACCAGCAGCTCCAGGCGACCAAACCGCAAAGCCTGGCCTATGGCCTGCACGACTCCCCCGCCGCCCTCGCGGCCTGGCTGGTCGAGAAGTTCCATGACTGGACGGACTGCGACGGCCATGTCGAGAACGCCGTCCCCCGCGACCGACTGCTCGACAACATCTCCCTCTACTGGCTGACCGAAACGGCGAACTCCGCCTCCCGGCTGTATTTCGAATCCCTCGGTGAGGGCCGTACCCTCAACCCACGGACCAATGGCCGTAGGTTGA
>NZ_CADCWS010000528.1 GCF_902806475.1 Candidatus Frankia nodulisporulans | reverse complement strand
GAGGCGACCCGGCGCTCAGGCCTTCGAGAAGACGAGTTCCAGGGCGCCCGCCCCGCCGGCGCCGACGCTGCCCAGCCCGCCTCGGATGCCGTGGCCGGTGAAGCTGATCGAGTGCGCGACACCGCCGAGACCGACGTCCGAGGTGATGGTGTAGCCGGCGGCGGGCAGGGCGCCGCGGTAGAACGTGACCATCGAGTCGCTGGCCACTCCGGTCAGGGTCACGGTGGACGTGCCGCCGGTGGTCGTCCCGACCCGGGCCTTCGCGCCCGGGGGGACGGGGAAGTCGGCTGGCACGTTGGTGCCACGCAGGGCGTCCGCACCGGTGACGGCACCGAGGCGACCGATCCCGGGAACCGAGGCCCCGACCGAGGTGGGCAGCGAGGTCGGCAGGCGGGACGGCAGGCCCGAGGGCAGGCGCAGCGTGGGTGTCGCGCTGACCGACGGGGTGGTGGTGGCGTCCGAGCCGGAGGAGCCGTCCGGGCCGCAGGCGCTGATCAGCCCGGCCAGGCCGACGAGGGCGAGGCCCGCGACGACGGTGCCCGCCCGGGTGGCCGCGCCCCGCGCCGGGCGGGCCGGGTGCGCGGGCGGTGCCTGCTGGGTGTCCGGCATGCTGCGTCCTCCGTGGAGATCCGGGTCGGTTCTGGGCGCCGGTGTCCGGTCTGGTGCCCGCCGTCGAGA
>NZ_CADCWS010000527.1 GCF_902806475.1 Candidatus Frankia nodulisporulans | reverse complement strand
CGAGTTCTGCATAAGCCTCGAGGTGTGACTGCCAACGAGGTCGATGCTGCCCTGGCGGCGCCGAGTGACGAGGTGGGGCCGGCGCTCCTCGCACTTCCCGAAGATCAGTGGTTCGAGCGGAAATCCTCCCAGGTCGCATCGAAGGATCTCGCTGTTCCGATTGTCGCCTTTGCGAACGCCGAGGGCGGCACCTTGATCGTCGGTTTGCACTCGGGAAACGTGCAGGGTCTCCGCTCCCACGCGAGGAAGATCAACGAGTTTCGGCAGGTGCCGATCGACTTCACCGTCCCTCCGGTGCGGGCGCGCTTCGAGCAGGTGACCTGCCAGAACGAGGATGGACAGCTCGACACGCTGCTTGTCGTACGAGTCGATCCCAGCGAGCGTGTGCATGAACTGAAGAACGGTGACTGCTACCTCCGGATCGGTGACGAGTCGCGCAGGCTTGGATTTTCTGCTCGGCAGGAACTCGAGTACGACAGGGGTCAGGCTCATTTCGACGGGATGCCGGCCCCCGGAGTTTCGATCGAAGACCTCGATCACAGGCAGCTTTCTGCCTACGGTGAGAGGACCGGATCAACAAGTACCTTCGCGAGGCTGCTGGAGGCGCGTACCCTGGTCACTCGTGACAAGAAAGTCACGAATGCGGGATATCTTGAGGCGTAACTGGTCAGGTAGCGCTTTGATCGTGGGTTAG
>NZ_CADCWS010000526.1 GCF_902806475.1 Candidatus Frankia nodulisporulans | reverse complement strand
CCCCTGCCGCACATAGAAAGCATTCAACTTATCGAAATACTCCCTCGACAGCTTCCCGTAGGCCGTCGGCGTCACCGGCTCCCGGAAAACTTCCACATCATGCGTATGGGGATGCCAACCGTTGTTCCCTCGGGTGATTTCCTTCGCCGTAATGCACCCGAGGTATCCGGCTTCCGCGCGTGCCTGCTTGACCTGGCGCTGATTCGCCGCCCACCGGCGCCCTTCGGCCAGGTAGCCGAGGGTTGTGCGCAGTTCATCTTCGGCGGTGTGGGGGATTGTTCTGGTCACGAAAATGGCCCCATAACCGGCCTCGATGGCCCGGGCGATGGCCCGGGAGATCTCATCCGCACGGCGGAACCTGATCTTGGCCGAGCAAACCGGACAAACCCACCCAGATCCGCACGTCGACAGGCCGCTGTAGCAATGATGATCTCCGTTTTGGATCAGAGCAACATCCGAGACGCCCAGCGGCAAACCGCACTCGCGGAGCCACCGGTTCGTCGTCACGCCGCGGAGCCCGTTTCGCAAAACGCTCCGGGCATCCTGGCGATCAAGCCGTTCGGAGGTTTCCGAAGGGGCGCAGGGCAAATCGGGGTCCGCGGAGGCCCGTTTTGAGCATGATCGCGGCTGCAAAGTTTCCGTAGTACCTAGAAGATCTCTTGAGGCAAGATCATTTTCGTCCTTGATCACGACCC
>NZ_CADCWS010000525.1 GCF_902806475.1 Candidatus Frankia nodulisporulans | reverse complement strand
CTCCGGCACGACAGGCGGGTTGAACCACGCGGCGACGCGACGCGGCGGAGTCTGCCGAGCCGACCGGCCGGGGGCGGGCATGGATTGCTGAACCTGAGCGTCAGTCTTCACGCGGCACGCCCTGCAAGGCCCTCAGAGACGCGCAGCCCACAGGTGGCGCTATGGGTGGCTTCGCTGACTGTCAGGCCGGCGGCGACGCCAGCAGACACCAGCACGGGCATCGCCTGCTCGACGGTGAGGACACCGGCGGCGGCATGCTCCGCCACCCGAGCGCCGGCCCAGTAGACGGTCCGCGTCCGCTGACCCCGAGGCCGGCTAGCAATCTGCTCGTACAGCCCCCGAAGAATCGCCTCCGCCCGCGCTGACCGATGCGCCTCAGGGACAACCCGACCCGCAGCTGGATGCGGGCGCGGCGGTGCAGCTGTGGGTGAAGAACTGGAGGTCAGGGGGGCGAGATGGCTGGGCGAGATGGCCCACCGGCCAGTCGGCGAGGTACTCGGCCAGAGCCTCCCGACACAGACCGTGCGCACCGCCCACCCAGGCGTAGCGGTGCCCGTTCGGATGGCGACTCGGCGGCGCAACAACCATGCCGCCATCACCGCGAACATCCAACCCCAGGCCGTACACGTCCGCGGCCGACAGGAGCGGAACACCGGGATGGCGGTAATACAGGTGCGCACCGCCGGAGCCGGTCACCAC
>NZ_CADCWS010000524.1 GCF_902806475.1 Candidatus Frankia nodulisporulans | reverse complement strand
TGGGCGGCTGGCCCTCCTCTGGCGAATCTTCGCCGGCCTCCGCCTGCTCGCGCTTCCGCCATAGATCCGTGCGCGCCCCGGCGCCGGGACGGTTCTCCAGCCACGCACGAACGGTAGACAGCTTCCAGCGGGGCCGACGCGACGACGTCTGTACGTCGGGATCCGGCAGATGCCCTGAGCTCTTGTAGCTGCGCGCCGTGACGGGGGAGATGCCCGCCAGTTTGGCTATGTCCGTGTAGTCGAGGAGTGGCTCAAAGTCGTCGATGGACTCTCCCATAACCGACGACTCTACCATCTTGACTCGCTAGGGACTGGTGTGTAGCGTTCCGCCCCACAACCGAAAAGCGCCCCCGGACCGGTGTCTCCAACACCGACCCGAGGGCTAACGGACCACCTGCGCAAACAGGAGACCGCTATGAGTCATCTTTCCCTGCCTGGGTGCGGATCTGCGCGCCAGGCTTCGCCCGCCGCCCGTCTGGGTGGTGTGGCATGAGTCGCCGTCCGGGTCGGATCACGGTCACAGTCGACCAGCCTGAAGAGATCTTCGATCCGGTGATCCTCGCCGCGTTGCAGGCCGGCCGCCGGGTGACCGCCGCTGAGGAGTTGGACGTCCGCCGCCGGCACACCGCGGAGCTCGCTGCCGACCGTGGTGTCTGCTGCCGGGCGTGCGGGTTCGCGCTGACCGTGCAGCACCAGGCCTGCCCGTCGATCGTC
>NZ_CADCWS010000523.1 GCF_902806475.1 Candidatus Frankia nodulisporulans | reverse complement strand
CTGCAACCCGGCCCGGACGCCCCGCCGGACCCCCCACCTGGGTCCGGCGGCCGACATGCCAACGCCCCGCCGAGGACGGTCCCGGCGGGGCGTGAGACGACCCCGACAAGATCAGCCAAGGTTTCCCGGCCCACGCGTTTCCAACCCAGACTGCTCTGTCACCCTGTGCTGCACTTGCCACTGAAGGTGGCCGTCCACCTTCCGCTCGAGTACTGAAATTTAGTAAAAGAGTCTGTGCCGACCCCTGTCCGACACAGACTCGCCACCTGGCGCTTGGGCGTCCGCCTCCGCCTTAGCAAGGGTGTCGCCTGTGCCGGTGGCCGTCACGGCCGCTCCGTTCGGGAGGGTGCCCACGGCGAACGAGGTGCCTCCCGTTGCGAACAGGGTGCCGCCGATGACAACGGCTGCGGTCAGGGCCTTTGCTGCCCGAGTTTTCACGATGAGCCTCTCGTCCAAGCCGCCGACGTCGACCTACGTGCCATGATCGGGTGAATGAACTTTCCCTGTCCCGGTTTCCACCGGGTTGCGACCCTGCTCGGAGGCGAACACGGTCGTCACCTGACGACCGAGGCGGTCAGGCGGGTGCTGGCCGCGGCCAGTCGCAAGGAAGGTTCAGACCTTACCGCCGGGAGGGTTGGGTGACGCGGTCTGCGTCGGGCCCGCGGTCCGGGGTGGCGCATATCCCGGCCCGATGATCTGCGCGGAAACGGGAGGGACAGGCGCCGGCG
>NZ_CADCWS010000522.1 GCF_902806475.1 Candidatus Frankia nodulisporulans | reverse complement strand
CGACGACGGTGAGCTGCGGGCCGTCCCACCGGCTCAGCCGGCGGCGCTTCAGCTCGGCGGCCCGGCGGGTCATCTCCGCGTGGACCTCATCGATCAGCAGGTTGATCTCGCCGGTGGTGACCGCGCATCGGCAGATGCCGTCCCAGAGAGTGGCTTCCTCGCCCTTGCCGTCGAGGAACACCAGGTCGCCGCGTAGGTGGGCGGTGGCCATCAGCGGCCGGGTTGACCAGGACTTTCCCGACCCGGACGCCCCGGAGATCAGCATCCGTTCGTCGAACGCCACCAGCACCTCCTCACCGGTCTCGGTGTCCACCCCCACCGACATCGCGGCGGGGTCCGCAGGGATCCGCGACGCCGTCCACGAGGACGACACACCGTCGGTGGCCTGGCGAGTGGCCAGGGTGAGAACCGCCCAGCCACCCCGCACCCCACCGGTGATCCGCAGCCGCAACGCAGTCCGCGCCCCGAGCAACGCCCGGACACTGTCGGCCTTGCCGGCCAGGGCCTTGACGGTCCAGACGCCGTCCAGACGCACCTCGCAGCGGATGCCCCCCGGGCCGATGGCCGGTGGGGTGGTGAGCGTGCCCGCCAGGCCCCGATCGGCGGCATGAGCCGTCCAGTACTCGGGGTGCAGCCGGTCAAGGAGCTGGCGCTCCTCGACGGACACCGACTCCTCCAGCGCGGCCGCGGCGACAGCGTGGCGGCGGCCCAGCCACAGGCCGGCAGCATGCAGGCCCACCAA
>NZ_CADCWS010000521.1 GCF_902806475.1 Candidatus Frankia nodulisporulans | reverse complement strand
ACTTCCGATGACCAACCATCCCTCAAACCTCCAAGGGATCATTTAACCTACGGCCATTGCTCTATGGCTAGTCCGCAGCCCACGGTGACCCAGCTTCGTGCGCTGGTGGCCGTCGCCGACCACCGTCACTTCGGTCGGGCCGCGGCCTCGCTGCACGTGAGCCAGCCCACCCTGTCCAGCGCGGTCGCCGCCCTCGAACGCACCCTCGCGGTGAGCCTGGTCGAACGCACCACGCGCAGCGTGCTGCTCACCGGCGTCGGCGAGGAGATCGTCCGCCGCGCCCGGGTCGTGCTCGGCGCCGTGGACGACCTGAGCGAGGTGGCGCTGCGAGCCCGCGAGCCGTTCGCCGGAGATCTGAGCCTGGGCGTCATCCCGACCATCGCCCCCTACCTGCTGCCCCGCCTGCTGCCCGCGCTGCGCGGCGGCGACGGCGGTGCGGATGCTGGTGGCCGGACCCCACCGCTGCGGCTGCGGGAGGCGCAGACCGAGACCCTGCTGGCCGAGCTGCGCGGCGGCGCGCTCGACCTCGCGCTGCTCGCGTTGCCCAACGACGAGCCCGGCATCGGCGAGATCCCCCTCTACGACGAGGAGTTCGTCCTGGTCACCGCCGCCGCCCATCCACTGGCCGGGGGAAGTTCGCTGCCGGTCGCGGCGCTCGGCGGCCAGGAGCTGCTCCTGCTCGAGGACGGCCACTGCTTCCGCGCCCAGGCGCTGGATGTCTGCCGTGAGGCCGGCGCCTAGGAACGCACGGCGCTGCG
>NZ_CADCWS010000520.1 GCF_902806475.1 Candidatus Frankia nodulisporulans | reverse complement strand
GCAGAATACACGATTCCCCGGTCATTCTGGCAGCCGAGTTGACGCGCTAACCCCGCCCTGAAGGACGGGGCCTGCGCGCTACGTTTCCCGGTCATGCGGTGAACTCGATCTCCGCCTCGGTCTGGTAGCCGGTGGCGAGATCGATCGCCTGCACCCGGATCACCGTCTCACCGAAGATCGTCCTGACGTCGATGGCGCGTTCCCGGGCGGCGTACCGGCGTGTTCCGGCGTCCGGCAGATAGATGGTCACGAAGCCGACCTGGCTCACCCGGTCATCGTCGACATAGCGCGGATCGTCCCCGTCCGAGGCGAAGAACGACAGCCTCATCTGGGTCTGGTCGCCCTCGCGGGGATAGACCCGTGAGGTTTTCTCGCTCCCCACCGGAATGATCTCGCCACGTCGGACCAGGACGCGGAACCGCCCCTTGCACAGGGCCTTGCCCTCCGCGTTGAGATACAACCGCTCAGGGGGATCAAGGGCGGAATCGAACGCGTCCAGCAGGCCGAAGCCGTACGTCCGCGCGGCCGCGCGGGAACGGATGCGGGCTGGATTGTTGCCGTACTGCACGGCGCCGAACAGGACGGCGTTCTCCGGTCGCGGTGGCACGAACAGCCGAGCCCGGCCCTCGACCACCGCCGCGAGCCGGTGCTGCAGATACCGCGAGTTGGCGAAGCCCCCGACGAGGTAGACCGCCGTCGGCGGGTCCGGCTCACCCGGTCCGCGCGTGTGGGCCTGCTCGGAGATCCGACTCAGCTGCTCGTCCACCAGGTCGCAGATAGGG
>NZ_CADCWS010000519.1 GCF_902806475.1 Candidatus Frankia nodulisporulans | reverse complement strand
CAGGTGTGGGAAGTCGGGTGGTGAAGCGGGCGTACCGCTACCGTTTCTACCCGACCCCCGACCAGATGGAGAACCTCGCGAAAACGTTCGGCTGTGTCCGCTACGTCTACAACCGGGCACTTGCCGAACGGCACCGGGCGTGGTCCCAGGAACAGCGGCGGATCAGCCACGCGGAAACCGATCTGATGCTCACCGGGTGGAAACGGGACCCGGACACTCTGTGGTTGGCCGAGCCGTCGAAAGGCCCGCTACAGGCCGCGCTACGGAATCTCCAAACCGCCTACGTGAACTTTTGGGGAAAACGGGCCGGCTACCCGATGTTCAAGCGGAAGGGGAAGACGAACGATGCGGCGACCTACTTCCGGAACTGCTTCACGTTCCGGGACGGGCGGCTGAAGCTGGCGAAGCAGGCCGCGCCGCTGCGGATCGTCTGGTCCCGTCCGTTCCCGGAAGGCGCGGTGCCGTCGCGGGTGACGGTGTCCCGGAACAGCCGGGGCCAGTATCACGTGTCGATCCTGGTGGACTGCCCGATCGAGGCGCTGCCGGCGGCGGGCGGGCAGGTCGGGGTGGACGTGGGCATCACGTCGCTGGTCACGCTGTCCACCGGGGAGAGGATTGCCAACCCGCGGTACGAGCGGACCGACCGGGTCCGGCTGGTCCGGGCGCGGCGGGAGCTGTCACGGAAGAAGAAGGGCTCGGCGAACCGGGCGAAGGCCCGGTTGAAGGTCGCGAGGATCCACGGTCGGATCGCCGACCGGCGGCGGGATCATCTGCACAAGCTGTC
>NZ_CADCWS010000518.1 GCF_902806475.1 Candidatus Frankia nodulisporulans | reverse complement strand
CGTCGGTGGCGCAGGCCCGTGCCCAGTGCAAGACGGCTCGGGAGACGTCCGCGAACCCGCTGGCCGCCCCCCGCCGTGCCGCCCGCCTCGCCGCCAAGACCGCTAAGGGCCGCAGAAGGGCCGCTAGGGCCGAGGTGAAGGCCGCCCGGGTGGCCTATCCGGCGGCGCTGTGCCAGCGGGCTCTGCAGGCGCATGCGGCCCATGTGGTGCCGACGTCCGGGGTGTCGGCCGCGTCGTGGCTGTCGTCGCAGGACTGGACGACGGTGTGGCCGGTGTCGCTGTCCGCCGGCTTGGTGGGCCTGCACGCCGCCGGCCTGTGGCTGGGCCGCTGCCACGCCGTCGCACCGGCCGTGGAGGGGGCGGTGTCCGCGGAGGAGCGCCAGCTTCTCGATCGGCTGCACCCCGAGTACTGGGCGGCACACGCCGCCGGCCGGGGTCTGGCGGGCACGCTCACCACCCCGCCGGCCGTCGGCCCGGGCGGGATCCGCTGCGAGGTGCGCCTCGACGGCGTCTGGACCGTCAAGGCCCTGACGGCCAAGACCGACAGTGTCCGGGCGTTGCTCGGGGCGCGGACTGCGTTGCGGCTGCGGATTACCGGTGGGGTGCGGGGTGGCTGGGCGGTTCTCACCCTGGCCACTCGCCAGGCCACCGACGGCCAGCCGGCGGCGTGGACGTCGGCCCGGATCCCTGCGGACCCCGCCGCGATGTCGGTGGGGGTGGATACCGAGACCGGGGAGGAGGTGCTGGTGGCGTTCGACGAACGGATGCTGATCTCCGGGGCGTCCG
>NZ_CADCWS010000517.1 GCF_902806475.1 Candidatus Frankia nodulisporulans | reverse complement strand
AGGGCTGCCCCAACCCCGACCACCACCCCGGCGACCTGCCGCCACGGGGCGTGCGCCGGTGTCCCGACCGCCAGCATCCCGCCGCTGATCAGCAGGAGCGTGCCCGGCACGACATGGTGTACATGCAGTCCGCCGGTCGAGATGTTACGAAAAGGGCCACGCCCGGCCCGGATGAGCCGCACGATTGTCCGCGTCACCAGGAATGTGACCAGAAAAGCCACCAGGCACAGCAGCAGCGGTCCTTTTCCCGGTTCCGCGATGTTCCGTTCCCACCACCCGCTCACATCGACAGCCTCGCACCCCGCGGACATCCGGACCCGGCACTGTGCTCGCCGCGCGCCGCCCGCGCACCACGGCGCGCCCAGCGCCCACCCGGTACATCAGGCCGGCGCGGCGTCGACCCTGGACATACACCCGCCGTGACGGGTGACTCAGCGGGACTACGGGCGCCTGCGTCACCCAGACGAGTGGCGACGTCACTGACATCCACCGAACCGGCACCGATCGAACTACCACTGGCCGAGGCGGATTCGGCAGTCGTGATCGTACGACGTTATCCTCCCCTCATCTCCTACATATTCATGGATAGTCACCGATAAAGTGACCATCCATGACCGAGCCCGATGTCGCGGACCCCACCCGAACCCGCCGGTGGCTGGCCCTACTCGCCGTGCTCACCTCCCAACTAATGATTGTTCTGGACGGTAATGTCCTAAATGTGGCTCTCCCTGCCATTCAGGAAGATCTGAAGATCAGTCAGCCCAGATCTTTCGTGCCTCGGCCAGGT
>NZ_CADCWS010000516.1 GCF_902806475.1 Candidatus Frankia nodulisporulans | reverse complement strand
GTGGTTGTCCACGGCGAACCTGAAAGTTCTTGAGCGGTTTCCGTCCGACCGGCCAAAATACGTCGGTCTTGGCAGCGCGGTGTTCATCACCTCCGCCATGGCGGCCATCTCCAGTGGTTTCGCCCTGCGGATGGGGCTGGATCTGCCGATCGTGGCGTGCGTCGTCCTCGGGTTGCTGTGGGGCTGCGCCATCATGGGGTTCGACCGGTGGCTGCTGGCGACGGCGGGGCGGTCGAACATCTGGATGCTGCTGCCCCGAGCGGCGCTGGCGTTCCTCATCGGGCTGGTGGTGTCGACACCGTTCGTCCTGCGCATCTTCCAGCCGGAGATCCTGCAGCAGGTCGCGCTGATCCAGGCCGAGGCCGCGACCGGCCAGCAGGAGAACTGGAGCGATCCGAACAATCCCATCGTGCGTCGCATCGGCCAGCTGAGCGAGGACATCACCCGGCAGACCGTCCTGGTCAACACCGATGGTGGTGCCAGCGTCGAGAACGACGAGACGGTGCGTTCCCTGGTCGCGAAGCTGAACCCGGCCATCGACCCGGTGAGGACCTACAACCGGTACCAGGAACAGGTCAACTGCGAGGAGTCCGGCAGCACCGACTGCGGTGACGGGGTCGGCTCGGGGCGCCCCGGCAACGGTTTCCGCACCGAACGGGCGAAGCAGCGCGCTGACGACTACTACCGCAACTACGTGCAACCCCTGGAAACCCAGCTGGCCACGGCTCGGCAGAACGCGGCGAAGGCGCTGCCCGCCCGGCAGACGAAGGCCGTGCAGGACGCGAAG
>NZ_CADCWS010000515.1 GCF_902806475.1 Candidatus Frankia nodulisporulans | reverse complement strand
GGGAGTGTAAGAACAACGGTGTAACTCCGATCATGGGAGTAGCACCTGATGACGATCACTACTGATGTGGCGGGCGCTGGTGTGATGTCTGTCGAGGAGCCTGCCGGCGGGCCGCCGGCGGCGGTGGATCCCGCGCTGGTCGCCCAGCTGGTGGGCCAGGCCCGTGCGCAGGGGTTGCAGCTTTCGGGTGAGGGCGGTCTGCTGCAACAACTGACGAAGATCGTCCTGGAGTCCGCGCTCGACGGCGAGCTGACCGAGCATCTCGGCTACGACCGGCATGATCCGGCCGGGGCGAACAGCGGGAACTCCCGTAACGGCAGCCGGTCGAAGACGGTGCTGACCGATGTGGGTCCGGTGGAGATCGAGGTGCCGCGGGACCGGGCCGGGTCGTTCGAGCCGGTCGTCGTCAAGAAGCGGCAGCGGCGCCTGTCCGGCGTGGAAGACATGGTGTTGTCGCTGTCCGCGAAGGGCCTGACGCACGGGGAGATCTCCGCGCATCTGGCCGAGGTCTACGGCGCGCAGGTCTCCAAGCAGACGATCTCCACGATCACCGATCGGGTGATGGACGGGATGGCCGAGTGGCAGAACCGGCCCCTCGACCCGGCCTACCCGGTGATCTTCCTGGACGCGATCAACGTGAAGATCTGGGACGGGAAGGTCGCGAACCGGCCGGTCTATGTCGCCCTGGCCGTCACCGTCGACGGTGCCCGCGACATTCTCGGCCTGTGGGCCGGGGACGGCGGGGAGGGCGCGAAGTTCTGGTTGCAGATCTGCACCGAACTACGCAACCGCGGGGTC
>NZ_CADCWS010000514.1 GCF_902806475.1 Candidatus Frankia nodulisporulans | reverse complement strand
GAGCCTTATTCATAAGTCACCATCCGAGTCGGTAGAACTCTAACCGGGCGACGATTCGGATGATGTTGGGGAGTTCGGTGAGGCGGCCGCGGTGGCCGGTCGCGAGGATCTTCCAGTTCTTCAGGTGTGCGATGGCGCGTTCGACGGCTGAGCGGCGGCCGGAGATCGTCTTGTTCACGGTCTTCTGGTAGTCGGTGAGTTCGTCGTTCTTCGGTTTTTTGGTGGGTGTGGTGGCGGTGGTGCCCTGGTAGCCGGGGTCGGCGGTCCAGACGGTGGTGTCCAGGAGCGGTTCCCAGCCGCACTCGCTGATCGCCCTGCGGTCGTGGCGGGCGCCGGGGACGGGGGCGGGGGCGGAGACGGCGAGCAGGGTGCCGTCGAGGTCGGCGGCGATCTGGATGTTCAGTCCTTGCCGGTGGCGCTTGCCGGAGTAGTTCTCCTTCGTCCCGGCCCGGTTGCCGGTCGGGACGTCGGTGCCGTCGACGAGGGTCTCCCGGTTGGCCAGGACGTCGACGAAGAAGGGTTCGTGCAGGCAGAGGACCTCGTCGAACAGCGGCACGAGCCGCCGGTAGACCCGGGAGACGGTCGGCTGGCTGACCTGGTACAGGTCCGCGACCACGGTCTGGGGAAGGTTCCGGCGGAGCAGGAGCAGCAGCATCTCGACCTGTTCGGCGAGGCTCATCAGCGGCGGGCGGCCCGTGCGACGGGAGGCGAGGACCTCCTCGATCCGGCCCACGATCTCGGCGATCTCGTCCGTGGACAGCCCCACGGTAGACTGGTAGCGCACCGGCTCCTGCTTCTTCGGAATTTTTGTTGT
>NZ_CADCWS010000513.1 GCF_902806475.1 Candidatus Frankia nodulisporulans | reverse complement strand
TGATCCCGCCGCCGGTCGGCGATCCGACCGTGGATCCTCGCGACCTTCAGCCGGGCCTTCGCCCGGTTCGCGGAGCCCTTCTTCTTCCGGGACAGTTCCCGCTGCGCCCGGACCAGCCGGGCCCGGTCGGTCCGCTCGTGCCGCGGGTTCGCAATCTTCTCCCCGGTGGACAGCGTGACCAGCGACGTGATGCCCGCGTCCACCCCGACCTGCCCGTCCGCCGCCGGCAGCGCCTCGATCGGGCAGTCCACCAGGATCGACACGTGATACTGGCCCCGACTGTTCCGGGACACCGTCACCCGCGACGGCACCGCGCCGTCCGGGAACGGACGGGACCAGACGATCCGCAGCGGCGCGGCCTGCTTCGCCAGCTTCAGCTGCCCGTCCCGGAACGTGAAACAGTGCCGGAAGTAGGTAGCCGCATCGTTCGTCTTCCCCTTCCGCTTGAACATCGGGTAGCCGGCCCGTTTTCCCCAAAAGTTCACGTAGGCGGTTTGGAGATTCCGCAGCGCGGCCTGTAGCGGGCCTTTCGACGGCTCGGCCAACCACAGAGTATCCGGGTCCCGTTTCCACCCGGTGAGCATCAGATCGGTTTCCGCATGGCTGATCCGCCGCTGTTCCTGGGACCACGCCCGGTGCCGTTCGGCAAGTGCCCGGTTGTAGACGTAGCGGACACAGCCGAACGTTTTCGCGAGGTTCTCCATCTGGCCGGGGGTCGGGTAGAAACGGTAGCGGTACGCCCGCTTCACCACCCGACTTCCCACACCTGACAGAATACGCGATTCCCCGGTCATTCTGGCAGCCGAGTTGACGCGCT
>NZ_CADCWS010000512.1 GCF_902806475.1 Candidatus Frankia nodulisporulans | reverse complement strand
CGACATCGAAACCCTCGAAAGTGATCGTGCGGTTGGACCCGTCCGGGGGGCTTGGATATTATTTTGGATAAGGAAAAGGACCGGGCCAGTTGGGCAGCGCTGCCGACGGTGATGTCGGCGGTGCGGTCTTCGGTGATGCCGACGGGCACCGGGCGCCGGCCCCGGCGGCACGCTGTGGTTTTCCTCCCGGGGAGGCGAAAGGAGCTGGGTGTGTCGGTACACGTAGGCACGGGGTACGTCGGTTGCCAGCTGGGATGGTAGGGATGTCGGAGGCGCAGATGATCGGCGTGTCCACTGACAGCCCCGGCACCTGGGAGGACCTGCGGGCCGCGGTGGTCGGCAACAACGGGGTCTTTCGGACCTCGATGGGCCACCTGCGGGAGATCGGCGGCTACGGCCGCCTCGGCACGAACGTCCGGCAGATTCTCAGCCGCAACCTCGCCGGGATCGGCCTGGGGCATCTGCCGGTGGAGCTGCCCGCCTACCAGGAGAAGGAGATCCTGCTCTTCCAGTACGGCACCCCCGCGGCCGAGATCATCGAGGCGGTCCGCGAAGGCGCCTCGGACGGTGCCGAGACCGCGCTCATCCGGCTGAACTCGTCGCAGGACATCGCCAAGGTGCGCGACGCATCCCTCAAGGCGGTCGAGCTGCTGTCGATCCTCAGCGACCGCTGCAAGAACTGCGCCCAGCCGCTGCGATAGGCCCGGGCGGGCCCGCACCCGGGCGCAGGCGGCGACGCCACCTCCGCCCGGGCCGGCGGGACAGGCCCCTGACCATGCCAACAGAACTGTCCGATCGGTCAATCTGTCCGATCGGACAGTTA
>NZ_CADCWS010000511.1 GCF_902806475.1 Candidatus Frankia nodulisporulans | reverse complement strand
CAGGCGAGCCTGACCTGGGTCGTCAACGCGTACCTCGTCAGCTACGGCAGCCTGCTTCTGGTGACGGGCCGGCTGGGTGATCTGATCGGCCGCAAGTCCGTGTTCCTGGCCGGCATGGCGATCTTCACCGCGGCCTCCGCGGGCTGTGGCCTCGCGACCAGCGAGGAGATCCTGGTGGCCGCCCGCTTCGCACAGGGAGTCGGCGGCGCGCTCGCGTCGGCGGCGGTGCTCGCGTTCATCGTCACCGACTTTCCGGCCGGCCAGGAACGTGGCCGCGCCATGAACTACTACATGATCATCACTGTCGGCGGTGGCTCGATCGGTCTGCTGCTCGGCGGCCTGTTCACCCAACTGCTCAGCTGGCACTGGATCTTCGCGATCAACCTTCCGATCGGGGTCTTCGCCCTGATCGCGGGCATGCGGCTGATCCCCGCCCGGCCCGGCACCGGCACCGGCGGGCTGGACGTGGTGGGCGCCCTGCTGGTCACGGTCGCCGCGGTGATCGGCATCGCCGGCATCGTCGGTGCGGCCGACCATGGCTGGTTCTCGGCCCGCACGCTCATCGCCGGTGCGGTCGCCGTCGTCCTGCTCGCCGCGTTCTTCGCCTGGGAAGCACGGGTGGCCAACCCGATCGTTCCGCTGCGCATCCTGGTCGGCTCGGCCGCGATCCGTTCGGCGGCCATCTCCGGACTGTTCGGCGTCTTCTTCTTCGGCACCCTTTTCCTGCAGCGGGTGCTGGGCTACAACGCGATCGAGACGGGACTGGCGTTTCTCCCCCAAAGCCTGGTCATCATATTCTTCTCCTTCGGCATCACGACCCGTCTG
>NZ_CADCWS010000510.1 GCF_902806475.1 Candidatus Frankia nodulisporulans | reverse complement strand
GTCATCCCGCTGGCGCCGCGGCGGCGGTGCGCTCGCTGCCGCGGGCAGCTGGACGTGACGCCGGCGGGGCCGTTGTGCCCGGTCTGCACCGGCCAGGATGGTCTGTTCGGTGGTGCGGCATGACCGCCCATCAGCTCCCGGCCGCCGGGCCGTCCGAGCCGGGTTGCAACCAGCCGAAAATTGGGGTTCCTCGCGCGCGCACGCGTAGGGCCCCCTCCGGCCCCCCTGGCTGCAACCTGCAACCGTGCAGGTCGGAGGCGGTTGCAGGGGTGGTTGCAGGGGTCAACCAGCTAGTCCGGGTGCAACCAGTGCAACCGGCGGCTGCAACCATCCCCGAACAGACCCCGCAGACCCCCTCCAACCCGGCCGCCGTGCGGGTGTGGCGGGCGACGTCGGCAACGGCGGTGACGGTCCTCGACGGCCTGTCCCCGGCATGCGCCCCGTTCGCCGGCTGGTGGGATGCGGAGGCCGGCCGGCGCCGCGAGTTGCGGACCTCGGAGCATCGGGCGGCGTGGATCGTAGCCCGCCATCACCGGGCGGTGGCGTCGGTGTCGGTGTCGCAGGCCCGCAGCCAGTGCAAGACGGCCCGGGAGGCCTCCGCCAACCCGCTGGCCGCCCGCCGCCGTGCCGCCCGCCTCGCCAGCAAGACCGCCAAGGGCCGCGGGAGGGCCGCCAGGGCCGAAGTGCGGGCCGCCAGGGTGGCCTATCCGGCGGCGCTCTATCAGCGGGCTCTGCAGGCGCATGCGGCTCATGCGGTGCCGACGTCCGGGGTGTCGGCTGCGTCGTGGCTGTCGTCGCAGGACTGGACGGCGGTGTGGCCGGTGTCGCTGTCCGCCGGCTTGCTCGGCCTGCAT
>NZ_CADCWS010000509.1 GCF_902806475.1 Candidatus Frankia nodulisporulans | reverse complement strand
AGCGTCCACCAGCACGATCGACGGGCAGGCCTGGTGCTGCACGGTCAGCACGAACCCGCACGCCCGGCAGCACACGGCCGGCCCGGTAGTGAGCTCGGCGGTGTGCCGGCGGCGGACGTCCAGCTCTTCGTCGGCGGTCACCCGGCGGCCGGCCTTCAGGGCGGCGAGGATCACCGGATCGAAGATCTCTTCAGGCTGGTCGACTGTGACCGTGATCCGACCCGGACGGCGGGCACTCATGCCACACCACCCAGACGGGCAGTGACGGGCGAAGCCTGGCGCGCAGATCCGCACGCAGGCAGGGAAAGATGACTCATAGCGGTCTCCTGTTGTCGCAGGTGGTCCGTTAGCCCCCGGGTCGACGCTTCCAACGTCGGTCCGGGGGCGCTTTTCAGTTGTGGGGTCGAACGCTACACACTCATCCTCAATGCGTCAATGCTGTAGTGTCACCCATCATGAAAGAGCCTATCGATAACATTGAGCCACTCCTCGACTACACAGATATAGCTGAGCTGGCCGGCATCTCGCCCAGCACGGTGCGCGCCTACAGGAGTTCTGGACACCTGCCTCAGCCCGACATCCAGACCTCGCCGCGTCGATCTCGCTGGAAGCTGTCGACCGTTCGTACGTGGCTGGAGAACCGCCCTGGTGTCGGAGCTCGCACGGATCTATGGCGGAAGCGCGAGCAGGCGGAGGCCCGCGAAGATGCGCCAGAGGAGGGCGGGCACTCCGTGGCAGTTGCCTAGCGGCACGACAGCCCAGAGGAAGCGGCAGCGCCCCGTCGGAGCAGTCCGGCGGGGCGCTTAGACGTTCCGGGCGAGAACAGTCGGCTGGCTGTCGCATCCCTCGCTGCAGTGGTGCCCGGGGGCGGTTGCAGCTGCCGGTTGCG
>NZ_CADCWS010000508.1 GCF_902806475.1 Candidatus Frankia nodulisporulans | reverse complement strand
CGGAATTTCCTTTACAGGCGAAGGGATCCTGCATTTCAGCCAGATCCCTTCCGAGCACGAGAGGGAAATCTCCGACGAGATTGCTGGCGCATCATCACTGCTGGAAGCATACGAGGTCGCACGAGATGTTTCCGCCCGGCTGCCTCCTGAGGAGGCGTTCAAAGCCCAGCAGGAAGTGACGCTGAGCTTGGCGGAGTGGCACGACTCCACCAGGCATCCCAGCGTGAGGATCAGGGCCGATGTCAAGGTCAGCTTGGACTCACTCAACCAAGCCCGCGCAGCGCACTACCAAAAGGTGCGCCGTGCGGCCAGGCTGGACGAGGCCATCAGCCAAGATCGCGTCGCCTTCCTCCGCACCTTCGTACTTAAAGATCCATCTATGGCTCGACTGTGGTGGCTCGATCGCAACCTGTCGAGCGCCGAGCCGGACACCTCCTGGGCAAGGTTCGATGCGGTCGTGAACCCGCTAGTCGCTCACGCAGGCGCACAGGAGGAACTCGCCACACGAATTTCCCAGATCATGGTATCGACCCTTGATCGGATCAGTGAGGGGCCCGATGGGCTTTGGAAATTTGGACAGGCCGCCGCCGTCGCGCTCGAAGTCATAGGTTGGCCGGACCTCGCAGAGGAGATCAAGAATCCGAACGGAAAAGGCCGGATAGAAGCGACAGAAGCACCTCCCACTACTCCAGCCGCCTGACGAAATTCCCCCGACCTGCACTGCCATATCCACCAAGCGCAGCCCCCTTCCAGGATCGCAGGGCCGGAAGGGGGCTTCAGAATGATCAGCAATGGTCGAAATTTGGCTACAGGGCCTGTGACGGAGCTGCGTAAGTAGGAGAAATCGCCGGATCGGATCATCATCCCCGGCCAGGTGGGTTGACGCCGACACC
>NZ_CADCWS010000507.1 GCF_902806475.1 Candidatus Frankia nodulisporulans | reverse complement strand
GGTCCGAACGGTCCCGAGGGTCCAGCCGAGCACGCGGGTCCGAACCGGCACGTGGGTCGGGGTTGCCACGGCGGCGCTGCCCGTCGGTGGACCGGGGCAGCAGACCGGTGGCGGCCGCGTCCGGGGAACTCCCGAAGCGCCGCTCGGGAGGGCCGGGCTCCCCTGCGGCGGGCGGCGCTCCCGCGTCCGCGCGCGTGGGATCGCCGCCGCCGCGCGCCGCGGCTCGGGCGGCGGCGCGGGCCGCGCGGCCGCCGGTGGCTCCGCTGTGCCGCCCACCCACGGGCGGAACCAGGGCTCGACGCATCGACGTCGTGCCGGGCGCCGGCGGGGCACCAGGCGGGGCGGACGGTACCGAGGCGGGTGGCCCCGCCGGCGCGTACCCGGGCGGGGGCGACCCCGGAGCGGCGGATCCGGGCGCGGCGGCCGGGCCGGGCAGATAGGCGGTGGGCGCGGCCGGCCCGGGGCGGCCGGAGCCGTTGGGCCCGCGGCCGCGGCCGTACAGGGCGCCGGGCGGGCCGTAGCCGTCGTCGCCAGGCGGGCCGGCGCCACGGGCGGACTCCGGATAACCGGGTCGCGGCGGATAGCCGGGCTGGGATGGTTGACCGGAATCAGCCGGATAGCCGGGCCGGGAAGGACCGTAGCCCGCGTCGGTCGGGCCGTAACCCGTGTCCGTCGGGCCGTACTGGCCGGGCCGCCCCTGGGAACGGGATCGTCCCTGCGCGCCGTCGCCACTGGAGCGAGGGTGGGGAGGCGGGCGCTGATCCTCCTCCCAGCCGGCCCGTCGCGCACCGTCCGTCACCAGACGACCTCCGATCCCGAGCCGCTGCACGCATATCTTCGTCCCACCGGTGTACCACGGATTTGCCAGGACGTTGCGCGCGCCTAGCCCAGGGC
>NZ_CADCWS010000506.1 GCF_902806475.1 Candidatus Frankia nodulisporulans | reverse complement strand
CGTCTTGTGGCATTGTCGGCGGACGGAGACCCCAGCTTCCGGAACGACTTCGCAGCCTACTACCAGCGCAAACGGCGGGAGGAGCGCCCAGCGGTTGGCCATACGAACCGAAGCCTCGTGACCTTCCGCTCAGAAAGCCGGTGGTCAACTCCACCATTTTCGCAGGTCAACCGGGGTCCGAGATGGACCACCGCCGAGATCGCATGGCTCCGTCGCCACACCCGTTGACAACGGCTGCCGCCGTCAACTGGCGGTAGGCCTACTGCCCCACGCCGCCGTGGATCCGCAGGTACTGGCCGCGGACCGCGTCCAGGCTGGCCTTCGTCTCATCGACCTTCCAGAAGTTCCAGGCACCCGGGTTAGCGTCGGTGGCATCCTTGGCCGCCGCTGACGGCGAGCCAAAATGCCCGCCCGATGCGGTGCGGATGCGCCCGTCGGCGAGTAGCGTCGCCCGGTGCTCGGTTCCGCGCCAGCGACCGATCAGTTTCTCGTTGGGGCGGACCAGCCCGGCGGACAGCAGATCGGACAGACGCACCCCGTGATTCCGCCGTCGCGGGCGGGCTACGCCGGCGCGGCCGGCGTCTACAGCGGACGCGGGAGCGCCGGCTGCTGTAGACGGCAGGGGAAGGCCGAGGGCATCCGGAGACCAGATCCGTTCGGCCATCGCCTGGTAAAGCTGGCCACGCGACTGGACATACGCCTCAACCGGGTCGCCGGTCTCGTACGCGCGAAACCTGCTGTCCAGCCCATGTTTCTTGGTGAACTCTCGGAAGTTGACGATGCCACGCCCGCTCAGCGTGGAGGCGTCCAGCGACGCAGCCAGCCAGTTCGCCCGCAGATAGGTCGGCATCTTGCTCTCCAGCGGAGCACTGTTCACGCTGGCATTCTCCGCTCCGTCCAGCAGAACCAGACCACCGACGAGCCCACGGACCTTCTGGAAATCCGCCTCGGACGCCGCCCGCC
>NZ_CADCWS010000505.1 GCF_902806475.1 Candidatus Frankia nodulisporulans | reverse complement strand
CAGGGGTTCGGGGTTCAAATCCCCGCGTCTCCACCAGCACGTTTGCATGATCGCCCGCCGCTATCGATCATCGTTAGTCAGCGGATCGTCAGCAGGGTCCGTCAGTGCCGCCCGAAGCCGATCTTCGTAATCGTGCGGACGACGCGTGTAGTGATCGAGAGTGGTACTTGCCCGCTCATGCCCGAGCGCCGCCTGCACGACATTCACTGGCACCCCCTCACTGATCAACCACGTGGCGTAGCAGCTTCGTAGGCCATGGAAGGTCAGAGAGTCCGTCACCCCCGCCGCCGTTCGAGCCGGCACCCACACGTTGCGTCGGAAGTTCGACCGACGCAGGAAGTTACCGACCGTATCCGGAAAGACCAGATTCTCTGGCCCCGCGGGAATCAAGTCCGCGTGCCGCCGCAGCCGCGCGACAAGAAGGGCAGGAAGCGGAACGGTACGCCGGCCCGCTTCCGACTTCGGGTAGGGCTTCACCTCGAGTCGACCGGACACCTCCACCACGGTTTCCACCACCGAGAGCCGTCCGCCCTCGAGATCCACCCGAGCCCAGCGAAGCCCAGCGCATTCACCCCAACGAAGCCCCGCGTAGCCAGCCATCAGCACGAGAGCCCGATATCGTTCCGGAAGCGCCGGAAGTATCTTGCCCGTTAGATCAGCCCGCGCTATCAGTGCATCCGTGGACCGACGCTTCCTCAGCGCCGGAAGCTGCACCCCCTCACACGGATTGACCGCGATCAGCCGAGCCCGAACCGCCACCTTCATCACCGAGTACATCAGCCGGAAGCAGGAAAGCACCGTCTGCGCCGCCAGGTTGCCCGAGAGTCGCGTCACCCAGCCCTGTACGTCGAGATGCCCGATCGTGTTCAACGGCCAATCTCCCCACTCCGGCAAGACATGGCAGCGCATCCGAGACGACGCAGCGGCAGCAGTCGTCAACTCAACATTGCGGGAAGCCTCCCG
>NZ_CADCWS010000504.1 GCF_902806475.1 Candidatus Frankia nodulisporulans | reverse complement strand
CTGCAACCCGGCCCGGACGCCCCGCAGGACCCCCCCTGGGTCCGGCGGCCGACATGCCAACGCCCCCGCCGAGGACGGTCCCGGCGGGGCGTCAGACGACCCCGACAAGATTGGCCAAGGTTTCCCGGCCCACGCCTCGTGCGCTTCCAACCCAGACTGCTCTGTCACTCTGCGCTGCACTTGCCACGCACTTGCCACTGAAGGTGGCCGTCCACCTTCCGCTCGAGTACTGAAATTTAGAAGAAGAGCCTGTGGCGGCCCCTGTCTGACACAGACTCGCCGCCTGGAACTTGGCGGACGCCTTCGCCTTAGCAAGGGTGTCGCCTGTGCCGGTGGCCGTCACGGCCGCCCCGTTCGGGAGGGTGCCCGCGGCGAACGAGGTGCCTCCCACGGCGAACAGGGTGCCGCCGATGACAACGGCTGCGGTCAGGGCCTTTGCTGCCCGAGTTTTCACGATGAGCCTCTCGTCCAAGCCCCCCGGCGTCGACCTGCACGCCATGATCAGGTGAATGAACTTTTCCTGATCATGGTGGACCATCGTCTCATCGCCGGGGTGCCAGTGCCCCGCCGATGGCCAGTTCCACGAAGTACTCGACACCTCCAGGCACGATCAGCCGAGGGTGCTAGTCAACGTTGTTGTCGACACCTGCTGGGTTGATCTCCTGGGTGGGGCCGTGGAGGCCGGTGGTGTCGAGGTGGTAGGCGGTGAGTAGCTCGGTGAGGGCGGCGAAGCCGCCGGTGTCCAGCGACCGCAGCACCGCGGCCTCCAGGCCGAGGGCGACGACGCGGCGGTAGAGCCAGTTCGCCAGCCGGCCGACCTCCACCCCCTCGCCGTCGGCGGCCAGGTCCTCGTCGGAGGCCTCCTCCTCGCCGGGCAGGAGCTCGGCGCGCAGCCCCTTGCTGAACCGGATCACCGACTTGCCTTTGGTCTCCCGTTCGTATTCGTGCCAGAGCTTCAGCGCGTCGGCGTCGCCGGTCCGCAGGAAGTAGGCG
>NZ_CADCWS010000503.1 GCF_902806475.1 Candidatus Frankia nodulisporulans | reverse complement strand
GGAATCGGGCCGATGATCGGTGCTCCGTCCGCGGGCATCGGACGCTGACCAACGGATATCCGGTGCAGGCGGATATCCGCCGCGTGATGGAAGGTGGCTCGGATCTTCTGCGCGGTTCGGCGGGCGATCCCGGCCAGAGCCTCCTCGGAGACATCCGTACCGCATGCCGCCGGGACCAGCAACTGCCCGGTCCGGTTCTGGCGAACTTCGAGCGAAGGTCCGTCTATCAGGGTTTTCACCAGGCCTCGCGGCGCGTCGAAACGCAGCAGAACCGCCGCGGAGGCGGTAACGGGTACCGGTACGCCGAACGGCTCACACAGGCGGGGAACTCCGGTCCCCGCCGCCACGACCACGGTGTCCGCCGGCATGAACCCAACGGAGGTTTCCACCCCCACCACTCGGGTGCCCCTGACACGCAGGGCCGTGGCGCGAACACCGAGCCGCACCTGCGCACCGTTGCCGCAGGCCGACTGGAGAAGCGCCGCCGTGACGGCGAGCGGGTCGACGGCGCCATCTCCCGGATGCCAGACCGCCCGGGCCGGTGGCTCACGCAGATTCGGCTCCATCACGGCCACCTCGGCCGCGGTGAGAACCTCCGACCCGTCATCGGTCCGGGTCACATCGGGTTGGCTGTGCGGCTGGTCTCGCCAGGACAGCGAACCCGTCCACTGAACGTGCACTCCGGCGAGTTCGTCCTGCAACTGGTGCCATTGCGGCAGGACACTCCCGCGTAGCGCCATCATGGCGCCCGGCCACTGTCCCCAGCTGCCGATCCAGGCGAAAGAACTTCCGGTCGCGTTGGAAGCACCCGGCGAGCGGCCGGCGTCCAGCACGGTTACCGCCGTCGTACGCCGGGCAGCGCGGGACGCGATCGCCGCACCGACAATGCCCGCACCGATGACCACCAGACGCACGGCTCACCTCCGAGGACATCTGTGATTCGACCAGCTGCGGTGCCGTCCCAGGAGGACCTTTGACCGTCAGCGTGGGATCGTACGGGTGGGGCT
>NZ_CADCWS010000502.1 GCF_902806475.1 Candidatus Frankia nodulisporulans | reverse complement strand
GTGTCCGCCAGCAGCTCGCGGAATCCGTCGGGTTCGGCGACGCCGGTCTGGGCCAGGTGGCCGGCGGCGGTGGTGGCATGGGGGGTGAGGGTGGCGTAGGCAGGCCAGTCCCCCGGATTGTCTGGGTCGCCGGGGTGGGCGGTGGCGAGAAGGTCCAGTGCGCCGCTGACCGCGCTGGCTGTCTGGGTGGGGGTGAGGCGGGCGCGGAGCAGGGCCTGGACCAGGCGGTGTATCCGCCACCGGCCCGCGGCCGCACCCGGCCCGGGGCTGGTGGGGGTGTCCGGGTCGGTGCCGGTGGTGGCCAGGGCGAGGCGGCGGATCGCGGCGAGCATGCCATAGGCCGCCTGCGCCTCCCCGACGACGAGCGCGCCGTCGTCGGGGAGGCTGGTGCTGGTCAGTGGGATGGGGTCGGGGGCGAGGAAGGCCAGCTGGTCGAGCAGCCGGGCGGCCTGCGGGTGCAGGGCGGCGAGTCGGTCGGCGGCCAGAGTGACGGTGCGGGTGAGTCCGGGGTGGTGCAGGGTGTCGTCGTCGAGGAGCACCGCCGGGGTGGCGGCGAGTTCGGTGAGGTAGACGCCGACGGGCATGGTGGTGTCGGCGAGGTAGGCGCCGGCCTGTTCCACGGCCAACGGCAGATCCCCCACCGCCTCGGCCACCCGCCGCACCTCGGTGTCGGTCAGAGTCGGAACATGGCGGCGTAGCAGCGCGGCGGTTTCCGGCCGGGTGAACTCGCCGACCTCGACCAGCTCGACGCCGACCCGGCGGACCGCGGGATCCCGGCTGGTCACCAGCAGCCGCCCCGAGCCCGGGGGCAGCAGACCGGCCAGGGTCTGCGGGTCGGGAATGTTGTCGTAGACCAGCAGCCAGTCCTGCCGGCGACCCAGCGCCACCAGCGCCGCCCGGGCCCGCGCGGGCACATCCCCCTCGCCGACCCCCAACACCCCGGCAAGCTCGGCCAGGCCGGTTTCCAAACCGGTCGGGGTTTCCGCGTCGACCCACCACACCAGATCCAGACCGGCCGC
>NZ_CADCWS010000501.1 GCF_902806475.1 Candidatus Frankia nodulisporulans | reverse complement strand
GCGGTGGCCGCGGGCGGTCTGGTGGGCGCCGCCGGGGCCGGCCTGGCCGCGGATGATCGCGGCGGCGGTCGCGGCGGTGGTGCGCTCCGGGCGAGGGGCGATCGTGGTCGTTCCCGATCATCGGGATGTGGACCGGGTCGAGGCGGCGCTGGTCGAGGCGGTGGGGCGGGAGACGACGGTCGCGTTGCGTGCCGATCTTGGGCCGGCGGCGCGGTACCGGGCGTTTCTGGCCGTGCGGCGAGGCCAGGCCCGGGTGGTGGTGGGTACCCGGTCGGCCGTGTTCGCACCGGTCGAGGCGCTCGGGTTGATCGTCACCTGGGATGACGGGGACGATCTGCATGCCGAGCCGCTGGCCCCGTATCCGCACACCCGCGATGTCGCGGTGCTGCGCGCCGGGCAGGAACACGCGGCGTTGCTCGTCGGCGGGTTCTGCCCGACGGTGGAGGCCGAGGCGCTGGTGCGGGCGGGCTGGGCCCGTGCGCTGGTGGCCGCGCGGGCCCAGCTGCGGGAGCTCGCGCCCTGGGTGGAGGCGACGGGTTCCGATCACGAGGTCTCCCGCGATCCGGCGGCCCGCGCGGCCAGGCTGCCGTCACTGGTGGTGCGCACGGCGCGGGAGGCGTTGGCGGCGGGTGCCCCGGTGCTGGTGCAGGTCCCCCGGCGTGGCTATCAGCCGTCGCTGGCCTGCACGGGCTGTCGGCGTCCGGCCCGCTGCGGGCACTGCCAGGGGCCGCTGGGGCGACCGGGTGGGTCGGGGCCGCCGGCGTGTGGGTGGTGTGGGCGTCCCGTGGCGGCATGGCAGTGCCCGTCCTGCGGCGATCCGCGGCTGCGCGCGTCGGTGACGGGTGATCGGCGCACGGCCGAGGAGCTTGGCCGGGCGTTTCCCGGCGTACCGCTGCGCACATCGGGGCGTGACGGTGTGCTGGCCACCGTCCCCGCCGAGCCGGCGCTGGTCGTGTCCACACCGGGTGCGGAGCCGGTGGCCGAAGGCGGCGGGTACGGCGCGGTGGTGCTGCTCGACGGCTGGGCGCTGCTCGGGCGTCCGGATCTACGCGC
>NZ_CADCWS010000500.1 GCF_902806475.1 Candidatus Frankia nodulisporulans | reverse complement strand
CCGGGGGTGCATGTGGCGGTGGGCTAGACCTATGGGCAGGGGGCGGGTGGGGAAGACCGGATGCTCCGGTTGGCCGCTCGCCCGGGCTGATCGTGCCCGGGCTGTCCATGCCCCGTCGGGCTACGGGGCTGTCTGGACTCCTTCGGTGCTCCAAGACTCCGGTTCAGTTGGCGTATAGAACTTCATGGCATGCTGGAGGAAAACGTTGATCCAGCACAACTACGGACTTACGTGACTGGCAGATTGCAGTCGGTGAGGTCAGGTCGGGTGGGAGGACTGATGGTGAGGGCGTGGCCTGCGATAAAGGGAACGCTATGCCGGAAGGTGGATCCGAGGCGGAAGCAACGGGAGTTGGTGGAGCAGTACACCGCTGGGATTGGCCAGCTTGGTTCGGAGGCGTTGGACGTCTGCCTGGACGGGATTTACGCGTTGGAGAGCCTTGGGGCCGAGTCGACGACGTATCGCCAGCCGGTGGTGGAGGTGCTTTCGGCCTTCGTCCGCGAGCGGACCATTCTTGATCATTCCCATGGAGCTCGCCGTCCCTGGGCCGCCTGGTCGGGGAGGACGACGAGCAGGCGGAGTGCCAGCCTGGAGCCATCAGCTCCGGCCGATCAAGCCACCAGCGACACACCGCCGGATCTTGGACGAAATCCCGATACCGATGTGCAGGCCGCGCTGACCGTGCTGGGCCGTCTCTCGGACAAAGTCGACATCTCTTGGGCTGTTCCGTTTAGCGCCTGGCTGGAGGGGGTGGACCGCGCCGGTGCCTGGCTGTGTGAGGTAAACCTCACCGGTGCCCGGCTGGAGATGGCTGATCTCATCGAAGCTTCGCTGCACGGGGCTGACCTCGCCGGCGCCTGGCTGACCGGGGCGAACCTCACCGGCGCCCAGCTGATTGGGGCAGACTTCACCGGCGCCCGGCTGGATGGGGCCAACCTTACCCACGTTCGGCTGGATGGGGCCAACCTCACCGGCGCCCGGCTGGACGGGGCAAACCTCACCGGTGTCGAGGGGTTGACGCAGGCGCAGGTAGACGTTGCCCGAGGTGACGAGAAGACGGTTCT
>NZ_CADCWS010000499.1 GCF_902806475.1 Candidatus Frankia nodulisporulans | reverse complement strand
CTTTCAACTCGGGCGCATCCCGTTTTGTTTTGAAATGAAATCAGGCTTCTGCATAAGCCTCCCGATCCCACCCCGAAAGTCAACGCCTGACGCGGATGGCACTCGTGAGGGTTTACACGTCCACCGTGTGGTGCGACCAACCGTTCCATCACCGCGCCGAACGGCTACCCTCAGGAGCGGCTGTAGGTCAGCGGGCAGGCGGATCGACCCACCGCATGGCCGTCGAACCACACGGTTGTCGGGCGGCACCGGCTGTCGGGCGCGATGAGGCGGCCGAGGGCGGCGGACCGTTCGTATTCGCGGGGCGGCCGTGCGTTCGCGGTGCAGCCGAAAGTTGAGGGTGGCTCCGCGTCCTCACGGGGCAGCGGGACGTTGCCACACCAGTTCGGAGCCACCCCAGTTCGGATTCGGACGCACCACGACGACGAACGGATGGTACGGCGATGTCCCTTGCCGGAGCCCGGCCCCGCGGCCCGAAGGCCGAGCTCGAGAACAAGAGTCAGCTGACGTTGCTCCATCATCTCCACGATCTCAACCAGCCGTATCGAGTCAGCTACGAGATGGTCGTCCGCAAGGTCTGGGCGGATGACGGAGACGCCCGCGTTCGCCGCTCCCGCGCCCGCGATCTCAGCCGCCAGTTCCGCGGCGACAAGGAGATCGACTGGCACGTTGTCGAGTGCTACCTCGAACTGCTCTTCCCGGACGATCACGAGGAGCGCGGCGCACAGCTCGCCCATGCCCATCCGCTGTTCGTGGCGGCGTTCGGCCCCGAGGCGGCCGACGAAGCGGACCCGGGCGAGGATGCGGCCGCGGAGCCCAGCCTCGAGTACGTCGCCGAACTCGAGCGTCAGCTCGCCGAGTCGCGGATGCGCGCCTCCTTAGCCACCGCGCTCCTGGTGATCCTCCGTTCGGAGAACGCCACCCTGCGCGGTCGAAGTGTGTCCTTCAACTGGTTCGACACCGCTGCCACGACCGGCGACCGTGCCCTGGCCGACCGGACGTCGGGCAACCGCGCCGCCCTCGGCGACCGCGCGACCCCCGGCGGCCAGCCGGCACCGGATCGCCAACCAGCACCG
>NZ_CADCWS010000498.1 GCF_902806475.1 Candidatus Frankia nodulisporulans | reverse complement strand
TTTTTCCTTCGCGATCTGCGCATCAAACTCCGCGTCAGCACGTTCCCGCAGCCGCTCGACCCGTTCCACGCTTCGCCTGTCCAGGTCCTCTTGTTCGGACTCGGATTCGTACTGCGCGGAAAGCTCGTTCACGGCGTCACGCTCGTCGCGGGAGTTCCAGGTGCTGGAGAAGTCGCCGTTCCAGTCGACTGGGCGTAGCGAGGGGCGCTCGTACGGGCGTGGAAGGTTCTGGGTCTCGTCCTCGGCCGCTGCCGTGGTGTCGTCGGCCGCCGTCGTAGGTTCGGCGGCCGAACCCGGATCGCGCTCTGGGTCAGGGTCGGACGGGGCGTGCGGCACGAGGCGTCCTCTCGTCGTATCGTGCTTGCCGTTGGTGCTGCCGGTAATCATCCCACTGCTCCGGGTTCGTCAACCAGGCACGGCCGGAAGCGGTTCCGCGGAACCGTCCGGGTGGGGTGGCCGGCGGCGGTTCCGCGGAACCGTCAGGGTGGGACGGCCGGGGGCCGCGGGGTGGATCGGCGGATATCTGGTTGGAAACGGGCCGGCATCCCTTGCGGCAGGTAGCGGGACGGTTAACGTGGTGGGACCGCACGGTGGTCGGCGGCGTCGCCGTACCGTCGGGCGCCTGCCGTGGTTCGCCGTCGTCCCGCCGTCCGCTCGTCGTACAAGGTCAGGTCGCGTTGGCTGGAGTCGAGCTCGAGTACCAGAAGCTGTACATGCCGCCGGGCACGGACCGCCGGGCCGCGGTGCAGATCCTCACGATGCACGCCGAGTTCGGGGACTGGGAACTCGACCGACTCCGGCTGTTCCCGGACGGTTCCCGCCGCGCGATCCTGCGCCGTCGGCGGCGCCCCGGTGGGCTCCCCGGTTACCTTCCCACCTAGGCGTTTCCTCGTGGATCCGCGGACTGGCGCCGGCCAGAGTCCGAAGTGTGGTCGCTGGGCACCCCGCACTCGCCGGCGATCGACGGTCGATGGGTCGGGCCGAGGCCGGATGCCGAGGGTTATGCGGCCGCATGCCGAGGGTCAGTTGGAAAATCGGTACCGGAATCCTCGAACAACCCTCGGCGTCTCATGATCACAACCCT
>NZ_CADCWS010000497.1 GCF_902806475.1 Candidatus Frankia nodulisporulans | reverse complement strand
GGACGCCCCGCCGCCGCGAGCTCGTGGTCAGGCGCCCTGGACCCCGGCGCGGCGATGATCGAGGAACCGGACCCGGCGGCCGCACCGGGACCGGAGGACGACGAGCGGGCCCACCGCAGGAGAGCCTCGGCGCCCTGGGCGTCCAGCCGGGTGGCCGGGGTCTTGGCGAGCAGGCCGGCGAGCGGATGGGCGAGCGGACCGGCGCGGGTGAACGCGGGTGGTTCGGATCCGACGACGGCGCCGATGGTGGTCGGCAGGTCCTCGCGGGCGAACGGCGAATGGCCCTCGACGGCGAAGTACAGGCTCGCACCGAGGGAGAACAGATCACCGGAGAGCGTCGCGATGCCGTTGACGAGACGTTCGGGCGCCGAGTAGGCGGGCGTGCCGCCGCGGCTGAGCAGACGCTCCACGGCGACCAGGACGAGCGGTCCGGCCGCCTCGGCCCGCGTGGAGCGGTCGGGGATGGTCGGGTCGCCGGCCTGCGCGGCGATACCGAAGTCGGTCAGCAGCACGCGCCCGTCGTGGGCCAGCAGGATGTTGGACGGTTTCACATCCCGGTGCAGCACCCCGAGGCGCTGCCCGGCGACGAGGGCGTCCAGCACCGCGAGGCCGATCTCGGCGACGCGGGCGGCGGCGAGTGGTCCGTGCCGTTCGACGGTGGCCGCCAGGGTGTCGGCCGGCACGTATTCCATGACGATCCACGGGAGACCGTCGTGTTCGACGGCGTCGTGGACGGTGACGACATGCGGGTTGCCGCGCGGCCGTGCGGGCCTCCCGCATCGCCGCCGCCATCTGCCCGGCGCGCTCGGCGTCGTCGAGGTCCGCCGGGAAGCGGATCTCCTTGAGCGCGACGTCGACCCGCAACAGCTCGTCGTGGGCATGCCAGACCGTGCCCATCCCACCGGCGCCAAGCCAGGCGCCCAGCCGCCCGCCGCCATCGCCGCCAGTCGCTTCGACCGCTTCGACCGCTTCGACCGTGCCAGTCGGCCCGACCACGCCAGCCGGCCCGACCACGCCAGCCGTTTCGTGACCGCTCTGGCCGGCCGCGTCCGGCTCAGTCACCACGCCAGCGCCATCCGCTGGGAG
>NZ_CADCWS010000496.1 GCF_902806475.1 Candidatus Frankia nodulisporulans | reverse complement strand
ACCGCGCCGACACCGACGCCTCATCCACCACCGCGAACCGCTCCACCGCATACCGCACCCGCACCCCGGCCGCGTCATCCACCAACTGGAACAGATCACGGTCCCCGGTCAGCACATCCACCCCACCCGACCCGCGAAACCGCGTCGCGAGCGTCCCGATCACATCATCGGCCTCGAACCCCGCCGCCCGCACCCGCGCGATCCCGAACGCGTCCAACACCGCGTCGATGACCGGAAGCTGCCGCTGCAGGTCCTCCTCCACCACCTCCACCACCCCACCCGAACCAGCCACCCCGGCGTCGCCACCGGCCACCCGATGCGCCTTGTACGACGCCAGCAACGCCACCCGAAACGCCGGCCGCCAGTCCGCGTCGAAACACGCCACCACCGCACCCGGACGCACCTCGAGAATCTGCCTCGCCAGCACATCCAGCAGACCCCGCACCGCGTTCACCGGCATCCCGTCCGGCGCCCGCACCGACCGCGGCACCCCGTAGAACGACCGGAAGTACAACGACGGCGTATCCGCCAGCAGCAACCCGCCACCACCACGCCCACTCACCGAACGCCACCTCCGTCACCAGAGCCAAGCCGTCACCAGAGCCAAGCCGTCCCCACCGACCCACGACACACCAGCCGACCGTAGCCACTGTCCCACCGGGACCAGGCAACGGACCAGAAACCCACCCCAACCACCCCACTCACCTGCGTACGCTCCGGATCGTGCTGGAAGATCTCGACCGACGAATCGTGCAGATGCTGTGCCGAGACGGGCGCATGAGTTTCACCGACCTGGGCCGCGCCACCGGCCTGTCGGTCTCCGCCGTCCATCAGCGCGTCCGCCGCCTCGAACAACGCGGAGTCATCACCTCCTACACCGCGCTGGTCGACCACACCCAGATCGGCCTGCCCCTCACCGCCTTCGTCTCGATCACCCCGATCGACCCGAGCCAACCCGACGACGCCGCCGAACGCCTCACCCACATCGTCGAGATCGAGGCCTGCCACAGCGTCGCCGGCGAGGAAAGCTACCTGCTCAAGGTCCGCGTCGCCACCCCCGCCGCGCTCGAAGCCCTCCTGCAACGCATCCGC
>NZ_CADCWS010000495.1 GCF_902806475.1 Candidatus Frankia nodulisporulans | reverse complement strand
CCGCCCGGGCGCGGAACTCGGGATGCTTGCGGCTTCTGGCCTGGATCCCGGTCTTCTCGTCGACCGAGAGCAGGAGCGTGCCGTCGGCGGATCCGTCGAGGTAGAGCCGGCAGACCTCGCCGGCCTGTCGCCAAAAGTCGCGGGTGTCGGCACGGCCCAGCCAGCCGCGGACCCGGTGCGGGCGGACCTCGGCCTCGGCGAGAACCCGCCCGACGGTCGCCGGCGAGATCGACAGGCCGCGGCCGGCGAGGTGGCCGGCCAGCGTGCGCTGCGTCCAGACGCTCGCCCCGGACGGCGGGAGCGAGGTCGCGGTCGCGACGACCGCGAGCCGCGCCGACGGGCCGTGGATCGGCGGCCGGCCCGGGCGTGGCCGGTCGAACAGGCCCGGGATACCGCGCGCGGCGAACCGCACCGGCCACACCCGGGCCGTGGGCACCGAACAGCCCACCACCCGCGCGATCTCGGCGGGGCCCGCCCCGGCCCCGGCGAGCAGCACGATCCGCGCCCGCCGCACGAGGCGCTGCTCGCTGCTGCCCGCCGCGACGACCTGGTTGAGTTTCCGGCGTCGTTTGACGGTCAACGCCTCGGCGACCGTCCGCCAGCCACGGCCCATGAACCTGTCAGCACTCCTGAAGCCCCAGGTCACGGGCACGTACATCGGCCACCGGGGGCAGACGGTGAACCACGGGCCGTGCCCGGCGCCCCGATACCCGGCGCGGGCGGACAGCGTGATCCCACCACAGGTCACCGGGCGGTCAGACTGGCAGGCGTGCCAGTACCGACCAAGCGCCTCAAGGACCTCGTCGAGGGGACCGTGGACCACCGCGCCTCGCAGACCCACCCGGTCCTGCAGGAGATCACGATCCAGTGGCGCGGCGGGTTCGGCTACCTGAGCGCCTGGGCCGGCGAGGGCGACGACAACGACGAGGAGATCCGGCTCTGCCGGATCGAGTACCTCGGCGGCGAGGCCTGGGCGTTCGCCCTCTACGCCCCGGCCACCGAGGGCTACACCCCAGCCGCCCTGGTCACCGGCAGCCGGATCGGATCGCCCACCGAGGCGTACGACACCGCCGCCATCATCCACCTAACCGACTACCAGAAGTAACGATCAATCGGTATGCCTCGCGGC
>NZ_CADCWS010000494.1 GCF_902806475.1 Candidatus Frankia nodulisporulans | reverse complement strand
ACTAACCCAGTTACACCGTTAACCCAGTTACACCGTTATCTTGACAGTCCCGGGCGGTTCGTACAATGACAAACATGGTGGGGCGGGTGGGGCTCGAACCCACGACCGGAGGATTATGAGTCCCCTGCTCTAACCGGCTGAGCTACCGCCCCCGTGCCGGCACTCCACGCGGTGGATGTGACTCCGGCCTCTACAGGGTAGCGGGTGGGCGGTCAGCTCGGTCCGGATACCGGCCGTGGGCACCACGAGTCACGGCGAGGGCACATGTCGACAACGTTCGGCCGGGCGGGTCCAAGCCCGTCCAGCATGGTGCGGATCACGTCGGCCGGGGCCGGGTGGTCGATGCGGTGGCCGCCGGCGCGGGAGGCGGGTGACCTCACGCGGTAGCGGTCGGTCAGAGGTAGTCCTGCGGGCAGGCGGCGTGGTTGCTCGCGTAGCTGGCGGTGTTCCACAGGGTGGCGTCGCCGATGCGGCGGCGGTAGAGGCCGCACATCTTCGACTTGCCCGAATAGACGTACGCCAGCAGGGCGAACGGCACGTCGCCGTAGCGCGGGGGGATCGCCAGCAGGGCGGTGCGGACGCTGCTCTGGCCGGTGATGTAGGCGGGGCCGACGTTGTAGAGCCAGTCGACGAGGGTATCGAACTGGTGCTGGAACAGCGGCGTGTTGGGAATGCCGGTGCGGATCGCCGGGACAATGCGTGATTCGATGTCGACATAGGCGATGAACCGGGCCTGGTCGCGGGTGATGGTTCCCCACTGAAGCCGGTCGGCATCGGTGCACACACCACGGTGGATCAGGTGGCCGCTGCCGATGGTGCAGTTTCCGGTGGCGTCGTCGTACGGGGTGGCGCGAAAGCCTTCCCAGGTGAGGATGTACTCCAGTCCGGCGGCCGAGAGGTCGAGGTCCTTCGGGAACGCGGCGAACAGGCCCGCCGCGGGGCTTGCGCCGGGCAGTGCCGACGGCACCGCCGCGACCGCGGCCGACGCGGACTCGACCATCCCGGCACCGGCGATGGCCAGCGCGAGTCCCAGGGCCAGCACTCCCCGCGGTCGGCGGGACACGCCCCGGGCCGTCCGTCGGACCTGCCGGCGGCGGCGCGCCGGTCGCATGACGGCGGCGGCTGTGCGCCGTAGCGCGTGCGCGGTCGCAGTGCGCACCG
>NZ_CADCWS010000493.1 GCF_902806475.1 Candidatus Frankia nodulisporulans | reverse complement strand
GCTCTGACCTGCGTCTCGACGAAAGTGATGCCGGCGTATTCGACCGCCACCAGTACCTGACCGGGGCCGGGAACCGGATTCGCGAGCTCGCGGACCGTGAGAACGTCCGGCCCGCCGAACCGATCCATCACCACGGCGCGCACAATCGCCACCATAACCTGGCGGGCGGCGTGGGATGGGCGGTCAGGGACCATCGGTCCTTACCGATGCGATTACCCGTTTTCCGCGTCCAGACCGGGTATGTACTGCGGTCCCAGTCTTTGTCGCGGGTCTACCTGTGTCCTTGGCTGTCGTTCGTTGGTCGTGGAGAGCGGGGCGTCGCGTATGGCCAGGAGAACGGATTTCAGGAGCGCCGGCGGGAGAGCGCGTCCGCTCGCCGGTCTGGTGGTGGTCGCCGCGCTGGTGGCCGCCTGCGGTGGTTCGAGCTCCGATGGCGCCGCGCGACCTTCGGTGGCCGTGTCGACATCGGCGTCCCCGTCGCCGTCGGGGTCCGGTGGCCCGGGTAGCGCCGCGACGGGGGCCGCGGCCGGTGGGGGTGCGACCTCGAGCGCGGATCCCGGGGGTCCGATCGGGGGAGCACGCTCTGCTGCGCGCGGCTGGTCCGACCAGCCCGCTTCGGCTCCGGCGCCGGCACCGACCACGCCCGTTCGGGTGGTGTCACTGCGCAGCGCGCCGAACGAGGAGAACGGCGTCCGCTACGAACGTCTGGTCGTCGAGTTCACCGGCGGGACGCCCGGCTATCAGGCGCGGTATGTCACCGAGGTGATCCGACCTGGCTCGGGAGCGCCGTTGCCGCTGGTCGGCCAGGCCCAGCTTGAGCTGGTACTGAGTTCGGCGTCCGCGCATGACGACCAGGGCGCGTCCACACTGCGCACCGCCGCGAGCGGGCAGGACTCCACCGGCGCCCTGAGCTATGCCGTCGCCGGGGACTTCGAGGGCATGGTGCACATCGGAATCGGTCTGCCCCGGGCCACCGAGTTCCGGATCGTCAGCCTGAGCTCACCGGACCGACTGGCCATCGACTTCCGTTCCTGACCCACGCGGGACGGCCCTGGTCCGGGCGCCGCGCTGGTGCTGCTGCCCTGCCACGGTGCTCCGGGACAGCGGTGCTCCGGGACAGCGGTGCTCCGATCAGCGCCTGGCCGGGGCGGGGGCGTCCCGGGTGGCGCCGGTGC
>NZ_CADCWS010000492.1 GCF_902806475.1 Candidatus Frankia nodulisporulans | reverse complement strand
CATCCCCAGCGGGGAACCGGAGCACGCCGGATCGGCGTCGCATCGGGCTGCGAATTGGCGACCGCGAGGCGGGTTCCCCACTCGAGATAGCTCATGAAGGCCGCGCGAAACTCCGGATCGTCCGGCAGTCCGACGTGGTCGGCGGCATCGACCAGCAGATCGATCCACCGTCGACGCTGCTGTTCCGTGATGGCCCTGTCGAGATGATGGGCAAGCATGTTCTCGTAGCCGCCGCGAAGATCGGTGTAGGCGGCCGGGCCGCCGAAGACCTCACCCACCCATATCGCGACGTGATGCGCGTGGGCCGGGTTCATACCGGCGAACAGCGGAATGAGGATCTCGTCCTCGGCGACGGTCTCGTAGAAACGCGCGAACAGCCGCTCGAAGGCATCCTGACCACCGGCCCACTCGTAGAGGGTGGGCTGCCGGGGAGCCCCGGCGGCCACGCCCACGACCTCGGTCGGTGCGTAGTGCCGCATCTCCTCGATGCTCTCGATGTACTGGCCCACCTGGGCGATGAACGGCTGGAACAGTGCGCTTTTCCGGAATCCGTTCAGATGGTTTTCGAGGGATTCCCAGCGTATCCGAAGGATGTAGCTCTCCGGGCTCTCGACTCCCCGAGAAAGTTCGAAGTCCAGGCACTCCGGCGATTCTTCGAGAGATTTTGATGCCTGCTTGTAGGCCTCTTCGAACTCGCCCGCCCGATGTTCTGGGATACGATATCGGATGTACTCAAGAATCATTCTTCAGAACCTCCCGCGGCAGACGCTATCAGAAGGTTGCGGTACCGTGGGTACGCACTTTCTGGTGCGTAGCCACGGTGTGTGGCGGTGTGGTGTGGTCGAGCGGCGGTGCGGCGCAGGCCGGAGCACGACGAAACGGAGAGTCGATGGCCGAGCGTGCCTACCACTGCGCGGTGGAGGTGACCCTCGAGGTGATCGGTGGCAGGTGGACGCCGGTGATCCTGGCCCACCTCAAGGAGAACGATCACCTTCGCTTCGCGCAGATCCGGCGCCTGATCCCCGACATCACGGACAAGATGCTGACCCAGCGGCTGCGGGAGCTTGCGCGTGCCGGGATCATCGACCGCACCCTGGTGAGCGCGGCCCCCGCCCACGTCGAGTACAGACTCACCGAGGCCGGTCGCGGCCTCTCGCCCGTGCTCACCGCCATGTGGGCCTGG
>NZ_CADCWS010000491.1 GCF_902806475.1 Candidatus Frankia nodulisporulans | reverse complement strand
GCGGTGGTTGAGGCGGCGGTCGCGGACGACGTCCCAGAGGGAGCCGACGGCGCCGGCCTTGTCGTCCACGGCGCCGTAGACGAGGCGGGCGATGCGGGCGAGGACCAGGGCGCCGGCGCACATGGTGCAGGGCTCGAGGGTGACGACGAGGGTGGTGCCGGTCAGGCGCCAGGAGCCCAGGGCCTGGGCGGCGGCGCGTAGGGCGATGACCTCGGCGTGGGCGGTGGGGTCGCCGTCGCGCTCGCGGGTGTTGTAGCCGGTGCCGATCACCGTGCCATCGGCGGCGAGGACGACCGCGCCGACCGGGACGTCGCCGGAGGCCAGAGCGAGACGCGCCTGGTCCAGCGCCAGGCCCATCGCCGCCTCGTGACTGAACGAGTCAGCCACGGGCGTCGTCGAAGATCTCCCCGGCGCCGGCGCGTTCGCTCAGGGCGCTGATCAGGTCGGCGGGGAGCATGCCTTCCTCGCCGATGAGTTCGAGCAGGTCCTCCTCGGAGGTGCCCAGGTCGGCGAGGAGGTCCAGGTCGCCGACGGGGGAGGCCTGGAGCAGGACGGCGGAGTCGTCGTCGTCCTCGTCGTCCTCGGTGGACAGGCCGGCCAAGGAGGGCAGCGCGTCGGAGAAGAGACGGTCGGCGAGGTCGGAGCTGACCAGGGCGCGGCGGTCGGAGAGGAAGACCGACGGGTCCAGCTGCTTGTCACCCAGGCGGACGATCGCGAGGTACTCGTCATCCTCCTCTAGGAAGGCGACGACGGAGGCGTCACCGAGGTCACGCATGGCGTCGGTGAGGGCGTCGAGGTCGTCGAGGTCCGCGGGGTCGAGTTCGTGCACGGACCAGTGGCCGTGCTCCCGAGCGATCGCGATTGCCTTCGTGGTCACGGTGTGCCCTCACGTCCCTTCTGCGACCGGTCGGTGCTCGACCGGCCCGAACTCCCGCCCGACGGGGAGACCCGCAGGTCCGACGGCCGGCTGGTCCGGTGACCGGCTGGTCCGCTGGTCTGGTGGACCGGTCACTGGGCCGGTGCCCCGAAGCGCCGATCGGCGAACCTCGAAGTTCCCGGGCACCCGCGACAGCGCACTCCAGGTCGTCAAACCGCAGGTCAGCATGGCCGCCGGCAGTTAACCGACCTGTCCCACCATGCACTACCTGTGATTCTCACTCCAGAAGCCGGATCCCGGTGGCCCGGTTCACCCCAAT
>NZ_CADCWS010000490.1 GCF_902806475.1 Candidatus Frankia nodulisporulans | reverse complement strand
ACGGATGTGGGCATGGGATGACCGAGCCAGGTCACCGCGTCGCAGAGGGCCGCGACCAGGTCCAGTTCGTGGCCGGCGCGGTCGGCGTGGACGCGATGGAGATTGAGTACCAGCCGCTCGGCGTCCGCCCAGTCGGCGAACTCGCCGAGCCGCGCGTCGCGAGCGATCTCCAACGGCGTCGCACCACGGGCGAGCCCGCGGTCTGCCTCACCGAGCACGAACTGGAAGTAGCGACGGTGCTCGTCGAGCACACGGTCGATCTCTCCGCCGGCCAGCACCGGGCCATGCCCGGGCACGATCACCTCAGGCGCCATTCCTGCCAGCCAGTCGAGTGCGGTGAGTGCTCCCGTCACCGAGCCCATGAACACCAGCGGAGTCAGGCCGGCGAAAAGCAGGTCCCCGGCGAACAGGACGCGATCGTCGGGAAGCCACGCGACGAGGTCTCCGGTCGTGTGGGCCGGACCGCCGGGGTGCAGGAGGTCCACCCGCCGTTCACCGACGTGCACCGTCGCTGCCGCCGTGATCGCGACGTCGGGCAGGCGCCGCCGGACACGCCCCCAGTCCGGGATCGGCGACCAGAACGCCGGGCAGCCATCGATGATCGGATCGGTGCGCAGGCCTTCCCGCATCCGCTCATGACCGATCAACACCGTCGCCGCGGGCAAAAGGCTGTTGCCGTAGGTGTGGTCACCGTGCTGGTGGGTGTTGACCGCCCACCGAATCGGGGCTCCACCGGTGACATCACCCAGCGCGGTGAGAAATCGGTGGGTGCGCTGCGCAGTGGCGCAGGTGTCGATGACCAGTGTTTCCCCGTCGCCGCTCACAGCGCCGGCGTTGTTCACCCACCAGGACCCGTCCGGCTGCACCCAGGCATGCACACCCGGTCGAAGTTCGCACAACTGCGCCGCGTCGGGCGCGGCCGACGGGTCTCGACCTGCGAGCCCCTGGGATTGAGTCGACATGTGATTACCTTCCCATGGTGACGTCAAGGGGTCGAAATGACCTCGAGCTGAACCGGACCTCACCACAGCACTGTTACGTGTAGCGAGCTTAACATTACCTTCCGTGGGAACATGGTCAGGTCGGCTTGGCACAGCGAGCGGCGGTCGTCGGAGCGTGGTCACACTCCCCGGCGAAACTGGTGACGACGACACCGAAAGCACACAGCACGCGCCAAAGCCTCGACAACTCACAGAACACTCTCTCAGA
>NZ_CADCWS010000489.1 GCF_902806475.1 Candidatus Frankia nodulisporulans | reverse complement strand
ACCTGACCAGTTACCCGGGAGTTACCCCGTCTAGTGTCTTGTGATTCTGTTTCTTATACGTAGGTGGATCGCCGGATATGATGATCTTGTGGTGTTGGAGGAGGGGCAGCGGGCTGAGCTGTCGGCGCTGATCAACAGTCGGGATGTGCCGGCGAACGTGGCGACGAGGGCGCGGATCGTGCTGTGGCATGCCGAGCGGGCGCCGAAGGCGCGGATCGCTGAGTTGGCGGGCGTGTCGCGGCCGACGGTGGATCTGTGGCTTCGCCGGTACGAGCAGGGCGGTGTGGGTGCTCTGGTCGACCGGCGGCGCGGAGCGCCCCGGGAGCAGGTTCCGGCGGCGGTTCGGGCTCGGATCGTGGCGTTGACCCGGACGACGCCGCCGGCGGAGACGGGCCTGTCGCACTGGTCGACCCGGGAGATGGCCCGGTATGTCAGCCGCGTCGGCGGTGTGTCGGTGTCCTGGCATTATGTGGCGAGGGTGTGGCGGGAAGAAGGACTGCGACCGCACCGTCAAGGCACGTTCACGCTGTCCACTGATCCGGACTTCGCGGCGAAGGTCGCCGACATCGTCGGGCTTTATCTCGACCTGCCCGGCGGCGCGGTCGTGCTCTGCATCGACGAGAAAACCCAGGTCCAGGCTCTGGACCGCACCCAGCCGCTGCTGCCGATCAGCTTCGGGGTCAGCGAGAAACGCACCCACGACTACGTCCGGCACGGCACCACGAACCTGTTCGCAGCCCTCAACACCGCCACCGGAGAGGTCTTCGGTGAATGCCGACCCGTCCGCGACAGCGCCGCGTTCCTGGCGTTCCTGAAAGGCGCCGTCGCCTCCCGCACCGGCAAGGACATCTATGTCGTCCTGGACAACCTGCCCACCCACACCACCCCCGAGGTGAACGCCTGGCTCGAGGCCAACCCTCACGTCCGCTTCCACTTCACCCCGGTCGGGTCCTCCTGGATCAACCAGATCGAGACCTGGTTCGGGATCATCACCCGCCAGGCCATCCGTCGCGGCACCTTCCCTTCCATCCACGCCCTGTCACGCCAGATCCGCGACTACATCACCCACTGGAACACCCGCGCCGAACCCTTCACCTGGACCGCGACCGCCGACGAGATCCTCGCGAAGGTCCGGCTCACCCAGACCAGCATCCACAAGCTCGTCGACAACAACCGCAACCGCCGCCGGTAAGCAAACAGAATCACGGGACACTAGCCGATAACTTTGC
>NZ_CADCWS010000488.1 GCF_902806475.1 Candidatus Frankia nodulisporulans | reverse complement strand
GATCGACACGGCGACGAACAGCAGGTCCTGGCTTGCGTGCTGGTGAACAGCAGCCGCAACGATCATTGACTCCCCCTTGGCGCGCAACCGAGCACCACATTTAGCACGCCTTGGGATTAAAAACCAAATGATAAGGCAAGGTGATATTCAAGACGCCGAAAAACCTCCATAGCGGCCATAAGGGACAAGCCGTACTCGCGATGTCGCGACTGCCGCACCTCTCGGTCGCGCACCGTCCACCAGAACCGGCCAGCACCGCCCGTCCAGTACCCGCGCGCCGCGCGCCAACCGTTTCGACACGGCCGCGAAGATCCGCCCGCGGAGGTTCGAGACGACGTTTTTTACCTGCATCGATCCCGGAGAGTAACCAACCGTGGCGATCGACATTGGCGACGATCAACGCCGCCTCCCGAACGATGCGGCGCCACCCGGGTGCCTCCGGACCCACACCGGTAGCGCGCGACCAGCGGTTCCACCAGCAGCCCGACCGACCCGGCATCCGAACTCGGCGCTCCGACCCTCGCACCAGTTCGACAGACCACCACCTTCAGGTGGCCACCAAGAAGAAACGACGCGCCCGCCTCACCCCGCACGGGAGCCCGTCGCCGACCATTAGGCCGAAACCAGGTGCGTGACCCTCACCCCGCCCGCCCAGCCCCTATCATCGGACCACTCGGAGGACACGGAGAATTCGTCGGCATACTTGACATCGGGCGATGTAGGCGATTTTCACGACCCAGCGCACTCCGTTACCCAAAAGACCACTTATTCTTTATCGAGCGGCCTATTTGAGCAATGCGACGCGGTATGGTTCGGCTGGTCGGTTTGCCTGCGCGGATGGCCCACCGCACCGGATGTGGAGATATGCACCCACCGGCGACGTCGACCTTCTTTGCGCGGATCAGATCCCACTGGACGCAGAACCGGATTCAGCCCGAGCCCGGATTCAGCCCGGAAAGGTGCAACCCATGAGCGCGTTCCCGCCCACCCGCACCCGCACCGCGAGAACCGTCACCCCCCGGCCCCCCGCGGCGCGCGTGGCCCACCCTGGCGGCGCCCGTTCGACCTCGCCGGCGGCAGCGCCCCCGGCGGCAGCGCCCCCGGCGGCAGCGACGGTGTCCGCGCCACCCGCACCGGCTACGGCTACGGCGCGCGGCCTGGCACCGGGTGTGCTGGCCGCGAGTCTGCGGGCCGCGGGGGTGCCCGCGCAGGCGACCGGATCGGCGAACCGGGTGGGTCG
>NZ_CADCWS010000487.1 GCF_902806475.1 Candidatus Frankia nodulisporulans | reverse complement strand
GCAGGATCAACCAGGTAGCATTCCTTCTCGATGCCGGCACCGCACAAGACCTTGCTGCACCCGAAAGGGGGCAGAGGGTCGAGGGCGGGCACGACAATCGTTCGTATCTAGCGAGAACGCTCGGTTTGGGCCAACAGAGGCAATAAGCCCCCACACCCACAAAACTTTCCGCATCCAAGAGCACGAGAATGCCCACATGGTCCATGACAACCACGCAACAAGGCGTGGCACGCATGGTAGCACGTGGACAAGTTCGAGGTCCTGCAAGCACCCGATGGGGCACTCACAAGGAAAGGGGTCAAATAGGAACGAATTCCATCATAGCAGGTATGCAACACAGGAACCCGTATACCACCCAAGGTGACAAACACGCTTGGAGACACAATGAGGGGGAGCACGCCCAACAGTTCGATGCACGAGCACAGAGCCTGCCAAGCCATACAACCCTGCCACCACTCACACGCCGTCACGTGCATTAGGCCACAACATCACCAAACGAACCACGCACCCCGCCAACCATGATGGCTAGCCAAGCGTGCAGAAGCGTTGTGCGACGCCGAACCCAGACCGCTAGGCATGAAAACGAACGAACGGGAAAGAGGGTATCAGCACCATGAAAGCGCAGCCACAGCTCGAACGGCACCATCAGCTTGCCCATGCGTGGCACTGGGTGAAATTAACACCATCCGCGTGCACAGGCTTGTCGCCAACGAAACCGCCATGAACATAGGCTCCACCCACATGAGGCCGAGGGCCCCCACAAGCATCTCGAACACACACCCACACCCACGAACGGGACCACCACGTAGGAGGCAGCCGCATGAAAGCATTGTCTAACAAGCCGGGTTGCCGCCGACGACAAAGGCCATGCGTAGCATTGGGTGAAACAAACACCATCCGCTTTGCATAGGCATGATGCCGAGGAAGCCACCAAAAACGTAGGCAACGCACTCATGTAGCCGACCCAGTGACTTTCGAATGGACCGCCGGAGGTCGACGGCCGCCGCCGCCACAACCACCGCCGGGCGGCGGTGGAGACGCTACCCCCCGCCACCGGCGCGAAGAGTGTGGAACACGCCTTTTCATGAGCATGCTAGGCATGCCCATGTGAGGGGGGCGTGGCATGGCAGCCCCTGGGCTGGCCAGGCAGGTGCTTGCAAGCCCCCCCTAAAGAGCTCTTAAGTCCAAATCCCATCTGGCAGGAGGAAACATCAATTTTCCGAGGAAACATAAAGGCCTTTTTTGAT
>NZ_CADCWS010000486.1 GCF_902806475.1 Candidatus Frankia nodulisporulans | reverse complement strand
CAGGGCACGAGTCCCACGCAGGGCGCCGCTCCCACGCAGGGCAGCCGTCCGGCGCAGGGCGGCGGTCCCGCGCGGGACGCCCGTGCGCCGCAGGGCGCCCCGCCGCACGACGGCGGCCATTCCCACGACACGGGGCAGGCTCCGCACCGCCACGGCGACGAGCCGGGAGCCGGGCGGCCCTCGGTCGAGGGCGGACGGGCCGAGCTCGCCGGTATGGATCTGTCGGGTTATGACAGTGCGTCCGAACGCGTCGAGGTGATGGAACGGATCCTCGGGGAGAACGAGCGGGCGGCGGCGGCGAACCGGGCGGCGTTCGACGCGGCCGGCGCGGCGGTGGTGAACCTGATGTCGGCGCCGGGGGCGGGCAAGACGACACTGCTCGTCGAGACGCTGCGCCGGCTCGCCGCGCACCGGCGGATCGGCATCATCGAAGGCGACATCGAGACCAGCATCGACGCGGACCGCCTCACCGGATTCGGCGCGTCGATCGCCCTGATCAACACCGGCGACGGGTTCGGCGGGGAATGCCACCTGGACGCGCCGATGGTCGCCTCGGCACTGCCCCGACTGCCGCTGTCCGAGCTCGATCTGGTCATTGTGGAGAACGTCGGGAATCTGGTGTGTCCCGCCGAGTTCACGGTCGGCGAGCATCGTCGGGCGATGGTGTACGCGGTGACCGAGGGCGAGGAGAAACCACTCAAATACCCGGTGATGTTCCGGTCAACGGATCTCGTGCTGGTCAACAAGACCGACCTGTTGCCGCATCTCGACTTCGATCTGGCGGCATTTCGGCGTAACCTCGAGATGGTCCGCCCGGGCGTCGAGGTGCTCGAGATCAGCGCGCGCACGGGCACCGGGGTCGACGCCTGGTGCGAGTGGCTGGGGCGTCCAGCCTGATTCACCGGACACGGACCGGTCTGGTCGAGGTCGGGCGTATTGTTGTTATCAAATAAGCGGGCCGTGTTCGGCGTGCCGGTTTTGCTTGTGGTGATCCGTCCGCTATAAAAAGCTTCGATCGGGATGGTGAAACGTTCGGAGAGGCTTACGTCATGCGCCCACCCAGCTATACCCCGAAAAGACCGCGGTCCATGCGACGGCGACGGGCCCTGGCGGCGGTCGCTACGGCGGCCGCCTTCGGATTTCTCACGGCTGGGGCTGGCTGCCCGCCGCCCTGTAATCCGAATGCGCCGTACCCGCCGAGCCACCCCTGCATCCTGCATCCCTGACCGGTTCGGCTGAGGGGTCCTGGCGGGCGAGGTGGGCAGGGATCACCAACCTCGCCAG
>NZ_CADCWS010000485.1 GCF_902806475.1 Candidatus Frankia nodulisporulans | reverse complement strand
TAGTTACAGAAAGTCACATTTCGAGAGGTTGAAAGGGGGCCGTCCAAGTGAGCTTGCTGCGCCGCGCCGAGCCCGACCACCGGCGGATCGTCGCCGTCCACGAGGCCGGCCACGTCGTCGCCGGCCGGCAGTACAACCGCCACACCACCTTCCACGCCACGGTGACCGAGAGCGGCCGCGGCTGGCACGGGCGGACCACGGCCACCCGCCGCACCTGGCGCGGCACCGACCTCGAGTTCGTCGTCTTCCTGCTCGCCGGGGCCGCCGCCGCCCGGCTCATCACCGGCTACCCCGGCCTCGACGGCTCGACCGACCTCGCCGACGCCCGCAAGGTCTGCCGCGAGATCGGCATCGACCTGGGCCACGCCGAGAACCTCGCCGCCCAGTTCGCCCGCACCCACCGCCGCCACATCCAACAGGCCGCCGACCGGCTCTACCGCAACGGCCGGATCTGACCAACACACCCACCAACCGTCACACAGTGACAGACAGGAGAGATCGTCATGCCCCGCAGGTACCGCCGCGACGACCGTGACCGCAACGAGGTGCTCGACCCCAAGGGCCGCACCGACCACTGGGGTGAGCCGCTGACCAAGGCCGAGGGCCGGGTCTACGACCTGCGCGACTCCGGCTACAAGGGCTGGGTCGAGTGGAAGGTCGGCGACCGCGTCTCCGACGCCGAGGTTGACGCCCAGATGGGCAAGGGCTTCTCCGCCCGGCTCGCCGCCACCCACGACACCCCGACGACCGACAAGTGAGCCCCACGACGGAAGGAACCCCACCCATGCCCCGCAAGACACCCGCGACCGTGCGCGCCGCGAACAACCGCGCGACCGCCGCCCTGTTCGCCTGCGGCCCCTGCCGCCGCCGCTTCGGCTCGACCGCCGACCTGACCGCCCACGTCGCCGCCGTCCACGGCCAGCTCCCGGCCCGGCCGGTCCAGCGCGCCAGCTAGCTCCGTCCGGGGCGCGGCGCCACTCCGCCAAGAACGTCGCCGCGCCCCGGCCCCCACCACCCAGCAAGGACAGCAAGGGAGTTCCCATCATGGCGCACTACACGTGCCCCGACTGCGGCATCCGCTCGCAGGACGTCCCGACCCAGGCCGAGGCCAACCAGCACCTCGGCACCCACCAGACCTACTTTTGCCGCCCCAAGCCCAAGACCACCCAGCAGCCCACCACCACCCCGCCCGCGGCGACCTCGGGCCGGCGCCGGTGAACGCCCAGCGGCGCGCCCTGGCCGTCGTCGGGGACGCGAACCCGACCAACCGCACCTGCGCCCTGTGCG
>NZ_CADCWS010000484.1 GCF_902806475.1 Candidatus Frankia nodulisporulans | reverse complement strand
TTGGACCCAGCTGCGGGAGCGGGTGGCCCGGCCGGCGGCCTGTCGGACGCTCAGGCCCTCCTGGTAGGCGGCCACGATCGCGGCGCGGGCCGCGGCCGGGTCCAGGCGAACAGCAGGGGTGTTCACCTGGGTGTTCGCCCCTGCTGACGGGGTGTCCCCCTGGGTGTCCACCTGAACAGCCGGGTTGGTGTTCACCTGGACGGCAGGTTCCGGCGACAGCCCGCTGACCTGCGCAATCGCAGGGGTGTTCAGGTGGACAGCAGGGGTGTCCACCCCTGTCGGTGAGGTGTCCACCTGGGTGTTCACCTGCTGCCAGGCGGGGAGCTCCCACCGAGGTGCGCCCTGGCTCGTCACGCAAGCCAGCGCGGTACCGGTGCCGTCACCGTCGCGGGCGGCGGCGAGGGCCGTCCAGGCGGCGGCGAGGGTGTGCGCGGTGCGGGCCTGTACCCGGGCCACCCGCGCCCCGGCGGCGGTCACCGCGGCAAGCCGGGTCTCCTCGGCGGCGGCCTGGGCGGACAGTCGGGCTCGGGAGACGGCGGCGTCGTCGCGGGCCTGGCGGATGGTGCGGATCTCTTCCAGGGCGGTTGGGGTGAGGGCGGTGCGTTCCCACAGGCCGTGGACCAGCCACAGCGCTTTCGCGGCCAGCGGTAGCCAGGCCACCGCCAGCCAGCCCGCCGCCGACGGGCCGACGAGCGCATGGGCGATCAGCACACCGGTGGCGAGGAGGCCGAAGGTCCAGCCCAGGCCGGACACGACACCGGAGTGGTCGCCTTGGGCGGCGAGGCGGCGTTCGTAGGCGAGGGTGGCCAGCCAGCCGCCGTCCATGCCCAGGCCGACGACGGTGGCCACCGGCCAGGGCATCAACGAGCCGAGCCAGCCGATGACGACGGCGAGGGTCAGGGCCATCGACACGACGGTCATCGCCGCGGCGGGGGTGCAGGTCCACTGCTTGCGGCTCATGCCGACACCTCCCCAGTGCTGGTGGTGAGGATGCCGCCCGGGGTGCGGGTGAGCTGGCCGGCGGTGAGGAGGGCGGTGACGGTCCGGCTGACGGTGCCCTTGTGCAGCCCGGTGGCAACACCGATCTCCTGGCCGGTGCGGGCGCCGTCGCGGACGGCGTGCAGGACCCGATCCCGGTTCGCCGTCGGCCCGGACTGGTCCGCCGGGTCTGCGACCAGGGTCAGGTGCCGCTCCCCGTGGCCTGGGTCTGGCGGCGGCGCTGTGGTGTCGGCGTGCCATACCGACGGGGGCAGGGCCTGGACGGCGGTGTCGTCCAACGTCCAGGTGCGGAT
>NZ_CADCWS010000483.1 GCF_902806475.1 Candidatus Frankia nodulisporulans | reverse complement strand
GCGCAGCAGGGCGTCCAGGTCGCAGGTGGTGGCGACCAGGTGAGCGAGGCGGTCGACGGCGGCGACCGCGGCGGGGCGGCGTTCGGCGGCGGGGACCAGTCCCAGATGCCGGGACGGGGTGTGCACGGTGGTCTCGCGGGGCAGCGCGCCGAACACGGGCATGCCGATGTCGGCCAGCGCGTCGGTGAGCAGCCGGCGGTGGCGTGCGGAGCCGACCCGGTTGAGGATGACACCGGCCAGGTGCAGCCGCGGGTCGAACATCCGGAAGCCGGTGACCAGCGCCGCGATCGACCGGGACGCCCCGGAGGCGTCGACGACCAGGACGACGGGGGCGTCGAGCAGCCGGGCGACATGGGCGGTGGAGGCGTGGTCGGCCTGCTCGCCGGCGCGGGGCGTGGCGACCCCGTCGAACAGGCCCATCACGCCTTCGACGACGGCGATGTCGGTGCCGGCGGCGGCGTGGGCGAACAGCGGGGCGAGCCGCTGCGGTCCGCACAGGACGGCGTCGAGGTTACGTCCGGGTCGGCCGGTGGCCAGCGTGTGGTAGCTGGGGTCGATGTAGTCGGGGCCGACCTTGTGTGGGCTGACCCGCAGGCCGCGGGCGACCAGCGCGGCCATCAGTCCGGTGGCGACGGTGGTCTTGCCGGCGCCGGAGGTGGGTGCGGCCAGCACGAGCCGGGGCAGGTCGAGGCGGCGCGTCGGGCCGGTCACCATTCGATGCCTTTCTGGCCTTTCTGGCCGGCGTCCATGGGATGGCGGACCTTGGTCATCTCGGTGATGAGGTCGGCGGCGTCGAGCAGGGGGGTCGGGGCGGCCCGGCCGGTGATGACGACATGTTGGGCACCGGGGCGGGTGCGCAGGGTGTCGACGACCTCGTCGAGGTCGAGCCAGCCCCAGCGCAGCGGGTAGGTCATCTCGTCCAGGACGTAGAGCCGGTAGGTCTGCGCGGCCAGGTCGCGGCGGATCTGCGCCCAGCCTTCGGCGGCGGCCGCGGCCGGGTCACCGGCGGGGTCGACGCGGTTCTGGATCCAGCTCCATCCGGCGCCCATCCGATGCCAGGTGACGGTGCCGCCGGCGCCGGACTCCCCCAGTGTCTCGAGGGCCTTCTCCTCGCCGATGCGCCATTTCGCCGACTTGACGAACTGGAAGACGCCGATCGGCCAGCCCTGCGCCCAGCCGCGCAACGCCAGACCGAACGCGGCGGTCGACTTTCCCTTGCCGTCGCCGGTGTGCACGATCAGCAGCGGCCGGCCGCGGCGCGCCCGGGTGGTCAGCCCGTCGTCCGGCACCGTGGACGGCACCCCCTGCGGACTCATCGGGACAGCTCCTTGATCTCGACGCGGACGGCCCGTG
>NZ_CADCWS010000482.1 GCF_902806475.1 Candidatus Frankia nodulisporulans | reverse complement strand
CGTCGCCGGGGTCCTCGCCCCGCTGTTCTTCGCCCTGGCGGGGCTGCGGGTGGATCTGAGCGCCCTCGCACGGCCGACGGTGCTGGCCGCGGCCGCCGTGGTGCTGGCGGTGGCGGTGGCGGGCAAGTTCCTGGGCGCCTACCTCGGGGCACGGCGCAGCCGGCTCGGCCACTGGGAGGCGTTGGCGATCGGCGCCGGTATGAACGCCCGCGGTGTGGTGGAGATCGTCGTCGCCGGCACCGGCCTGCGCCTCGGGGTGATCAGCCCCGCCGGCTACACGGTGGTGGTGGTCGCCGTCGCCACCTCGGTGATGGCACCGCCGTTGCTGCGCTGGGCGGTCGTCCGGGGAGCTCTCGTGCCCGCGGCACCCGAACCCGCGGGCCCGCGCCCGCTGGTGCCCGATGTCGCGGGCGCGGCCCCCGCGCCGCGCGATGGCGCCCCCGCCCCCGACCCGATCGTCTGAGCGGACCGACTCAGACGAACTTCGGTGCCCGCTTCTCGACGAAGGCGGCCGCGCCCTCCCTGCCGTCACCGCCGGCGCAGGCGGAGATGCCGCGGGCCTCCAGCTCCAACTGGCTCTCCAGCCCGTTGTCGTAGGTGGCGGCGAGCAGCCGACGGATCGTGCGATGCGCGTCCGCCGACCCGGCCGCGACCCGCCGGGCGAGCTCCGTCGCCTCCGCCTCGAGATCCTGCGCCGGCACGACCCGGGTGACCAGACCCCACTCGCAGGCCTCGGCCGCCGACAGCCGACGGTTGGTGAACATCAGCTCCTGGGTGCGGCGCAGGCCGATCAGCCGCGGCAGCGCATAGGACGTGGCGCCGTCCGGGCTGAGCCCGACGTTCGAGTAGGCCAGGGTGAACGTCGCCGACTCCGCGGCCAGGACCAGATCGCCGAGGACGGCGAGCCCGATGCCGGCACCCGCGGTCACCCCGTTCACCGCGACGACCAGTGGCACGTCCATCCGGGCGAAGGTCGTGACGGCCCGGTGCAGCAGATCAGCGAGCTTCTTCATCTCCGCCTCGGCCCGATCGCCGTAGCCGACCATCTCCTTCACGTCGCCACCGGCGCAGAAGAAACGTCCGGCGCCGGTCAGCAGCACGGCGCGCACGGACGGATCGCCCGCGGCGTCATAGGCGGCCTGGGCCAGCTCCGCGGCCAGTTCCTGGGTGATGCCGTTCGCCGCGTCCGGACGATTCAGTGTGATACGTGCCACGGCGTTGTCTCGATCGACCGTCAGAGTGCGGAACTGTGAGCTCATCGGGGGACTCCGTTCGGGGATCTCGGACCGGCTGGCTTTGTGTGCACCACCCACACATCTACCAGCACAGACGCCGCGCCGCACAGACAAGGCACAG
>NZ_CADCWS010000481.1 GCF_902806475.1 Candidatus Frankia nodulisporulans | reverse complement strand
CCTCGGCGACCCTGCGGGGGCGCGGGCGCTGGCCGAGGACACCCTGGCCCGCCGGCGGCGGATTCTCGGCGACGACCACCCCGACACCCTGACCTCCGCGCACAACCTGGCGATGCGCTTGGCAGAGGTGGGGGAGCTGTCCGCGGCGTGTGCGCTGGGGGAGACGGTGGTGGACGGCCGCCGCCGGACCCTCGGCGCGGATCATCCGGACACGTTGGACTCGGCGCACAACCTCGCCGTCGACCTGGCCGACGCGGGCCAGGTCGAGCAGGCACGGACACTGCTGGTGGACACCGCGGCCCGGCTCACGCGGGTCCTGGGCCAGGACCATCCCTCCACCCAGCAGACCATGCGGGTACTGGCCGGGTTGCCCGCCGGGGACTGACATGGGCGGGTCCGATGTCGCGCCGGCCGCTCTCCGTCCACCCACGACCGAAAGTGATCATGTTGGGGTGTGGGTGCCGGCCCGGGGACCTCTCCCTGCCGCGGGGCCGGCGCACGCGATCCGCTCCTCGAACGACTCGGCCGGCCGCCTGAAGCCCGCCGGTTCCTCGACCGCATCCCACCATTCTGATCTTGTCCGGAATTCGTTCGATTCCCGAACAAGATCAGAAACACGGCAGGCAGCAATCAGAATCAGGGCAAAACGGGCGGGCAGTCGTCTGGGAAACGTGTCGGAAAGTCGGAGTGTCGAACAACAGGCCAGCCGCCGTTTTCCGTCGACCTGCTGATCGTCTTTGGCTGGTGATGGTGCCGGGGATGATCGTTGTGGCCTGCGCGGGTCGGGCCGCTGGGGTGGGGGCTGCGACTGCTGGTGGTGTGTGATGATTTGGTGTCGTTAGGTGATGGCCGGCCGGGGGTGTGCGGCAGGTTCACGTTCGGGGGGCGTATGGCACGGGTATTCGTGAGTCACAACGCGCGGGATGTGGTGTTGGCGGGGCGGGTGGCGGACTGGCTGAGCGAGGCGGGTCATGCCGTGTTCCTCAGTGGTGATCTGCACCGTGGGGTGGCGGTCGGGGATGCCTGGGTGGACAGGCTGTTCGGCGAGCTGGCCCGGGCGGACGCACTGGCCGCGGTGATCACCGAGGGGTTCAACGGTTCGTCGTGGTGCGCGGCGGAGATCGGCGCGGCCCGGGCGACCGGGTTGACGATCCTGCCGATCCAGGCCGATCCGGACGTGACAAGCCCGCTGATTCCGGTGGAGACCACCGAACGGGTGGTCGTCGATGGTGAGGGGGCAGCCGCGCGGGCGTGGCTGTTGGAGGCGTTGCGGCGCCTGGACGGAACCGCCGAGGGGAACGGCGACGGGGCGGGGGTGGTGTATCCGGGGCTGGCGGCGTTCACGACCGGGCAGGCCCGGATGTTCTTCGGC
>NZ_CADCWS010000480.1 GCF_902806475.1 Candidatus Frankia nodulisporulans | reverse complement strand
GAACGGCGCCGGGGATTCCGCGATCCCTACGCGGTGCCCGTCCCGCGCGGCGCCCGCACGACTGTTACCACAGCGCCAGTGATCTTTGTGTGGCAGCCTTCCGCTCGGCCAAAAAGTTCCTCCAGTCCCGCCTCCCACATCGCCACATCCACCTCGGATGCACTCTGAGTCGCGGTCACCGCGGTCTCTCCCTTTGTTTCCGCAAAACATGGAGAAACACACGGTGGCCGCTCTTGCGCCCACACTGCACCACACCGCACTCGAAGCAAGAGATCACACGCCGACCATCGTCGCTGTGGTACTGGTCAGAGAACGGACCAGCGCGGTCGGTCAGACCTCGGCGACGTCACCGGTGTAGGTCGTGAACGTCGTTCCGCAGCCCTCCGCGTGGTTGCGGGCCTCGGCCCTCTCGGGCGTCACGGCCCAGGCATTGAAGGCGTCCTCACTGTGCCAGAACAGCTCGGCGACGAGGTACGGCGTGCCGCCCTGCGGGTGACTGAGCTGGAATCTGACCAGCCCGGGCGAGGCCTTGACGAGGGGGATGTGCTCGTCGGTGTAGCGGCGGTCAAAGGCCTCTTTGTCGGCAGGCTCGTCATAGACCACGGTCAGTCGGTACATCGGGCAGTTGCCTCCTTGAGTGGTTGTCGAATCTCTCGGGGTCGTTGGGGATGGCGAAAGAGATCACGTGGTACCAGCCGCAGAGCAGAAGCAGGTCGGCCGCGGCGTCCTCGCCCACCGCGTCCGCGGTGTCTGCCACTCGGCGTCGTCGAGGTCTGCGCGCTGGTGCGGAGCGTCTACGGTCGCGGGGACCATGGTCTGCAGGGTCGGTCCGTCAGGCGTCTGCAGGGTCCCCGGTGGCCAGCGAGGCGACCTGTTCGTCCGTCAGGTCGGCCTTTCCGGCGTAGACAGCGATGTGGATGCCCCTCAGATGCTTTGGAATCAGAGGCACAGCTCAAGGGTGGCATGCTTTGCTTTCAGAAGCAATACTTCTCGCATGGCCAGCACTCCGATCCCCGGTCGCCCGGTACGCGGCTCGACCACCGGACGTCCGATCATGGCGCTGTTCGACCTCGTCGGACGCCGGTGGGCGCTGCGCGTCGTCTGGGAACTCCACGAGGGCGACGCCACGTTCCGCGACCTTGCGCACCGCTGCGACGACGTGTCGTCGAGCGTGTTGCGCGACCGGCTGCGCGACCTCACGGTGGCCGGGATCGTCGAGCGGGGGGACGGGGGCTATCGCCTCACCGCCGACGGCCGCGAGCTCATGGAGTTGCTTCGGCCACTCGGGCAGTGGTCACAACGGTGGGCTGCGCGCGCATACGCAGCTGACAGCGGGCACGCCCGCAGCTCGAACGAGAGGTCCGATGAGCTC
>NZ_CADCWS010000479.1 GCF_902806475.1 Candidatus Frankia nodulisporulans | reverse complement strand
GGGCCCGACCCACCCGTTGCCGACCCACCCGTTGCCGGCACAGCACCGTGAGTCCGCCAGGACCGGTCATCGCGACCGTCGTCGAGGGCGAAGGCGAGGTCACCGCGCTGCCTGTGCTGCTACGCCGGCTGGCCTACCAGCTCGGATACTGGACTGCGCACTTTCCCAAACCCCATCGCCATCACCGCGGCGCCCTTGTCCAACCCGGCGGCCTCGAGCGCATCATCGAGCAGGTAGCCGTCCTCACTCCCACCGCGCCGGCGATCCTCGTCGTGTTCGATGCCGACGACGACTGTCCTGCCGCGCTGGCTCCGGCCCTGCTCGCCCGCGCCCAGGCCACCCGGCCCGACCGGCACATCGCCGTCGTGCTCGCCAACCGCGAGTTCGAGTCCTGGTTTCTCGCCGCCGCACCCTCACTCGCCGGGATCCGCGGGCTGGCCGCCGACCTCAAAGCCCACCCCACCCCGGAAAACCCACGCGACTGCAAAGGGTGGCTCACCCACCAACGCGTCGACGGCCAGCGCTACCGGCCCGCCGTCGACCAGTCCGCCCTCGCCGACGCGATCGACCTCGCCGCGGCCCGCCAGAACGCGCCGTCCTTCGACAAGTTCTGCCGCGATGTCGAACGTCTGCTCGTCGCCGCGACAAGCAACCAGCACAATTAGCACGGTCGGCATTTCCCGACACGGCGACATCTGCGCGGTCGCGAGGTGGCACCGACACCGGCGGCGGATTCGTCCTCGTTCTCGGCCCCACAGCCTTGGTCGCCGTGCTCGATCTGGCCCGCGCCGCACGCCCACACCGGATGGCCTGCGGGTAGGTCGGAACAGGTCAGCGTGGCGTGAAAGTGCAAGAGGCCCGGAGCGCTATGCCAGCCGCCGGGCGAACCGGTGGTACATCCGTTCGCCGAACCGTTCCGCCTCGTACTCGCTCCCACCATGGCCGGCCGTCAGGAAGGAGCGGTGATGCGCGATCTCGTGGAAGATCGTGATGATCGCCGTCCGCCTGTCCGTGAGGGCGAGGTCCGACAGTTGGATGAGTGGTCGCCGCCGTGACCCGAGAAGCGGCCGGCCGCCTCCGTCGTGCGGGCTCGCTCCGAACGCGGGCTGGCCCCGCGGCCCGGGCAGAACACGCACATGTTCGATGTCGTAGCCACGCACGCTCAGGCCGTGCCGACCCAGCATCGTCGTCACCTGACGGACACTGACCGCCGAAGCAACCTTTCCCGTTGACCGTCCTCGTACGGCCTGATTCTCCATTGCACACCCCGCAACCAGTCACAGTTTCCGTTGAACTGGACCGAGTGCAGCAGGATGAATATCGACCGGTCGATGGCCTCGGATGAACCCGGCGGAAGCCGGAAGCGGCTAACGATGCC
>NZ_CADCWS010000478.1 GCF_902806475.1 Candidatus Frankia nodulisporulans | reverse complement strand
CATCATGGACGCGATGCGAGAAACCGCGCGCCAACTCGGCTGGTAACTGGTCAGGTACCGTTTTGATCGTGGGTTAGCTGGTTGCGGGTATCCAGGGGTGGCCCTCGGCGAGTTGGACGAGGGCGGGGAACTGGCCGATGCCGTGTTTGGTGGCGGTGGACAGGTAGCTTCGGATCGCGCAGAACTGTCGGGCGCCGGTGAGGGTGCGGAGGCACCCGGAGACTTTCTGGACTTTCTGCCGTAGTTTGATCATGCGGATGTCGTGTTCGGAGCCGTTGTTGTCCGCGGGAACCCGCAGGTCACGGGTGAAGCACAGGTAGTCGGTCTCGCGGTCGAGGAGGCGGCAGGCCAAGGCGTGGCGGGTGGCCATGAGTGTCGTGCCCCGCGGTGAGGTCTGGCTGATCCCGATGTGGGCGGCGTGGCGGAGCTGGCGGGTGTGGGTGGCCAGCGCTGTCGGGTCGACCGGCGTGCCGGTGGTGGCGGCGTCGAGGGTGAGCCGGTGCAGGGCGACGAGGGCGTCGGCGGCCTGGGTGGCCCAGCACCAGGTGTCGGCCGGGGCGGTGTCGGTGATCGCCTGCAGCTCGCGGAGCACGTGGGCGACGCACAGCTGGTGGGTGGCGGTGGTGTAGGTGTCATAGGGCGCCCAGGCGTCGTGGACCATGACCCCGGTCAGTACCCCGAGGGCGTTGATCCCGGCGGTTCCCCGCTGGGGATGGCAGTCGATCAACGTGTACTTCCCGGTGCGGGCGCAGTGCACCCAGTGCAGTTTCCCGGCGACGCGCAGCCCGGTCTCGTCCGCGCCGATCACCTCGGCGCCGGCCAGGTGCTCGCGGACCGCGGTGAGGACACCTTCCAGGTCGGTGGCGGAGCGGGCGGCCATCGCCGCGACGGTGCCCGCGGACAGGGGTATCCCGACCAGCTCGGCGAGCGCGGTCGCGGTCCGGTCCTTCGACAGGAACCGGCCGGAGTACAGGTAGACCGCCGCCGCGGTCACCCGCGGCCCGTACTGGGTGGGGCGTCCACCCCCACCGGTGCGGTCGCCTTCGTCCGGGTCCCGCAGCCGCATTCCCGTTCCAGGAGCTGATGCTCGGTCACGTGGGGGCGCAGCTCGGGCAGGTCGAACACCTGCCGGCGTTCGGTCCGGGTCACCGGCCAATCCGCCAGCTGCGTCCCGCACCCTGAGTACGGCCCCGGCTCGTGCACCACACGCTCGTCAGGATCGGCGACCATCCGCAGCGTCGATCCGGGATGACCGTCCTGCCCACCGGGCCTGCGGCCGGTCTTCGTCCGCAACGATTTCGGGGGTGGCTTGGCCAGCCCGTCCGAACTCGGCGGCTTCGACGAGTTCCGCGACGTCTTCGCGACCTGGGCTTCCAGCTCGGCGATCC
>NZ_CADCWS010000477.1 GCF_902806475.1 Candidatus Frankia nodulisporulans | reverse complement strand
GGTTGCTGCGGATCGCGGACGTCGTCGTCGTCGACCGGCTGGCCCCGCGGGAACTGCTGGCGGAGACCCGGCCGGGCAGCGAGATCGTCGACGCCGGCAAGGCGCCGCACGGTCACAACCTCACCCAGGACGAGATCAACGCCGTGATCGTCGACCGTGCCTCCCGGGGGCTGGGGGTGGTCCGGCTCAAGGGCGGCGACCCGTTCGTGTTCGGCCGTGGCGGCGAGGAGGCACTGGCCTGCGCCGCCGCCGGCCTACCCTGCGAGATCGTCCCGGGCGTGACCAGCGCCGTCGCCGTCCCGGCGCTCGCCGGCATCCCGGTCACCCATCGGGGTGTCACCCAGGACGTGACCATCGTCAGTGGTCACGTCGACCCCTCCCATCCGGGTTCCACCGTCGACTGGGACGCCCTGGCCACCGGCCCGGGCACGATCGTCGTGCTGATGGGAGTGACGGCCCTCGCCGGCGTCAGCCGGGAACTGCTCAAACGCGGCCGCCCCGCGGACACCCCCAGCGCCGTGATCCACGCTGGCGGCACCCCGGACGAAACGGTCGTCGTCGGACCCCTGTCCGAGATCGCCACCCGTGCCGCCGAGGCGCACATCGCCTCGCCCGCCGTCATCGTCGTCGGCGAGGTGGTAGCCCTGCGCGACCGTCTCCTGGACGGCCACCTCGCGGCCCGCGCAGCCCTGGCCGCGCACACCCACCCGCACCGTCACTGACATCACGCGTCACGGCGGGGTCGGTCAGGTCAGGGCAGGGCGAGGACGCGGTCGTCGCCGGCGCGGGGCCGGCCGCGGCCGTCGGTGTTGTTGGTGAGAATCCAGACCGAGCCGTCGGGGGCGTTGACAGCGGCCCGCAGCCGACCCACGCCCGCCGTACCGGTCAGGACCGCCGTCGGCTGCCCCGAGACGCCGGCGCCGGCGAGTCGCACCTCCCACAGCCGTTGCCCGCGCAGGGCGGCGACGTACAGGGTGGAGCCGCGGATGGCGATACCGCTGGGGGATGCCTGGGCGGTCGTCCAGGTGACCAGGGGATTGTGAAAACGGCCGCCGTCGGTGTCGCCGATGCCCTCGACGACCGGCCAGCCGTAGTCGCCGCCCGCGACGATCAGATTGATCTCGTCGAAGCGGTCCTAGCCGAACTCGGACGCCCACAGCCTGCCGTCGCCATCCCAGGCGAGGCCCTGGACGTTGCGGTGCCCCAGGCTGTACACCAGCGAACCGGGGAACGGATTGTCCGCCGGGACACCGCCGTCCGGGCGCAGGCGCAGGATCTTGCCGTTGAGGCGCTCGCGGTTCTGCGCCAGGGTGCGGTCGCCGGTGTCGCCGACCCCCGCGTACAACATCCCGTCCGGGCCGAACCGGATGCGCCCACCGTTGTGGATGACC
>NZ_CADCWS010000476.1 GCF_902806475.1 Candidatus Frankia nodulisporulans | reverse complement strand
ACGGTGTGCCAACTTTCCTTGCTTCTTCAAGGCCCGCCCTCCGGGCGGGAAGACCTCAGGGGGCTTCGCCCCCCGAACCCCCCGCCCTCTCTCTGGAGGAAGGGGGATTTTGGAAGCGAACGTGTGTTCGTGGGTGGTGGCTGGGTCCGCTGGCCCCCCTCCGTCGATCGGGCACCCGAGGGCTACCCCGGAACCTCCCGGCCGCGCAAGGGCCGGTGGCGAAGATCAGGGTTGTGTTGATCTGCGGCCCTTGCCCGGCCGGGAGAACCCGGGGTAGGGCAGAGCCTGCCCGACCGACGGAGGAAGCCAGCTCAGCTCGAACCCTGCGGCGGGGGCCGCGGACGAGGGCCAGACGCTCAAGCCGTCGCGCCAGATGGAGACGACGTGTCGAGCGCGGCCGGGAACGACGCTTCGAGATCTGGCGTGTCGCGCCGCACGCGCCGCGCACGGCCAGGGCCCCGGCGGCCCGCCACGCCACCGGGGCCCCGCCTCGCTTCGCTCGGCACCCCGGGCGCGTCGGGCCGCCACCCCGGCCGCGCACGTCGGAGCGTCGCGCCACGCCGTGCACGAGACCGTGAACGGAAGCCGCTGGAACCACCCGGACGAGTCCCGATCGCCAGCGGTGGACAGCCACCGACGATCGGGAATCCTGCGACGGATACCACTGCGAGACCACACCGTGCGGCTCAGGAACGTCCTCGCACGGAGGAGGCCAGGGGTTCGAGTCCCCTCACCTCCACAAGAGTTGTGATGTTTGAAACTTGATCATCACGGCTCGCACCCTGGAAGGCGGTTAGGCCGTTCGGGAAGATGCCGAACGGCACCGTCACACCCCCGCAAGAGGTCCCGACAGCGTCACAGGCTGTCGGGACTGTCTGCTTGGCAGGGCTCCCCGTTCCGGAACGCCTGAGGCGTTCCGCGCCTTGATCAGGTTCTCGGCCTCCGAGGCGAGCCGATCCACAGGATCGCCTGCCAGCGATCCTGGCCAGCGGCGGGAACAGGTCCGACGCGTGGGATGCCCTTGCCCATGATCAAAAATCGTTGAAAACGGCCTGGTCGCGTTGGCATTTCACAACCGGTGGCGCGGTGCGGTAGAGCTCGCGACCGCCTTCGCCCAGGCTCAGAAATCAGTCAAGCACGGTACCAATGGATTTCCGCTTGTCTCCCTATCCGTCAAGATGAGGCGAGGCGGGAGCGACAGGGAGATGTCTACCATCTTGCGACCCGGACCAGATCTTGTCGTCTTAGAATCTGACACCATCAACTGGCCTTACTGCCGGGCAGGCCGCTTCGCCGGCTTAAGGCGCATACAGGGGTGCAATGGGGCGCCCGCACGCTTCTAACGCACTCCTATGCGATAGGGTCGACTCGGAGAGATCAGACCAGTCGAAGGA
>NZ_CADCWS010000475.1 GCF_902806475.1 Candidatus Frankia nodulisporulans | reverse complement strand
CCCCCCGAAGATTGTTGTCGTAGATAATCTTCCAGTGTGGGGCAGGGGCCGTTGTCTTTCAACTCGGGCGCATCCCGTTTTGTTTTGAAATGAAATCAGACTTCTGCATAAGCCTCGTGGTCTGGCTGTAATCTTCCGCGGATGCGGGAAGATGTCCAGCGCCCGGCTGCTCGAGCGGCGTCCCCTCGAGCTCTCCGGCGGCCAGCGGCAGCGGGTCGCCCTCGCCCGGGCGAGGGCCCCCGGCCCGGACCTGCTGGTCTGCGACGAGCCCGTCTCCGCGCTGGACGTCTCCATCCAGGCGCAGATCCTCGACCTGCTGGCCGACCTTCAGGCCGAGTTCGGTCTCGCTCTGCTGTTCATCTCGCACGACCTGGGCGTGATCGGGCATGTCAGCGAGCACATCCTGGTGATGCGCGGCGGCCTGGTCGTCGAGGCGGGGCCGGCCGAAGGGCTGCTCGCCGCGCCCGCCCCTGATTACACCCGTGAACTGCTGGCCGCGGGCACCCTGCGGTGATCCCTGGACGATCATCGCGGAGTTCAGGGGCCGCCGAAACGGCCGCGGCTCGCGGAGGTGGGCGTCCCGATCGGTGGGAACCGGCTCAGAACAGGAAGTAGCGCTGGGCCATCGGGAGCTCGGTGGCGGGGTCGGCGTCCACAGGGTCACCGTCGATGCGGACGGTGAAGGTGTCCGGGTCGACGCGGATGTCGGGGGTGGCGGTGTTCTCGGGCAGGTCGGCCTTGCCGCGGCGGCGGACGTCGGCGACCGCGACGACCGGGGTGGCCAGGCCCAGCCGTTCGACCAGGCCGTCCTCGACGGCGGCGGGGGCGACGAACGTCAGCGAGGTCGAGGCCGCCGGGCCACGCGCGGCCCCCCACATCGGGCGGGGCAACACCGGCTGCGGGGTGGGGATGGAGGCGTTGGCGTCACCCATCGCGGCCCAGGCGATCAGGCCGCCCTTGAGCACGACCGACGGACGGACACCGAAGAACGCCGGGTCGTAGAGGACCAGATCGGCGAGTTTGCCGGGTTCGACCGAGCCGACGTGGGCGTCCAGACCGTGGGCGACCGCGGGGCAGATCGTGTACTTGGCGACGTAGCGGCGGGCCCGGGCGTTGTCCGCCGCGCCGTCACCGGGCAGGGCGCCGCGGCGGCGCTTCATCACATGGGCGGTCTGCCAGGTGCGCAGGACCACCTCGCCGATGCGGCCCATCGCCTGCGAGTCGGAGCCGATCATCGAGATGGCGCCGAGGTCGTGCAGGATGTCCTCGGCGGCGATCGTGGACGGACGGATGCGGCTCTCGGCGAAGGCCAGGTCCTCGGCGACGGCCGGGTTCAGATGATGGCAGACCATCAGCATGTCGAGATGTTCGTCAAGGGTGTTGACGGTGTGCGGGCGGGTCGGGTTCG
>NZ_CADCWS010000474.1 GCF_902806475.1 Candidatus Frankia nodulisporulans | reverse complement strand
GGCCGGCACGAACGGCACGCTCCCACCCGGAGGCGACACCAGCGCATAGTCACTGTCAGCGACCTGATGCGACCAGGAGTCAGCAGTGCTGTCACTGTGGGGAGCCATCACCACGATCTCGCCCACGCCTCCGTCGCCCGTAGAGATGATCCGTGCACGCATCGCCTGCACTTGCATACGCTTGACCACACAGCGTCTGCAAGTCAACCCATTTAGACGAATTTGTGGATGTGGCGTGCTGGTGACGAGCGATGCGCTGTGGTCCCGTACGCCGGCCGTCCCGAGACGCGGAACCCGCGCACCCGGACCCGGCTCGCCGGCGTCCACCGCGGGCCGGACCAACCCTCGGAGGTTTCCATGCCCGAGGGCGGCAGCGCAGTCCACGAACCCGGCGCTATCCCGTCGGATGTCCCGAACCCCAGGCGGCGTGGTCTCGGCGGGAACCCGGCACCGAGTAGCTGCTGGTCGTGGTGCTGGCGGTCCGGGCACACAATCCGGCGTCAACCTGGCGGGAACCCGGCAACACCGCCGGCCGCTGGCTGCCACCATCAGGTCCGGGCAGCGTTATCCCGCCCGTATGAGCTCGCCCTCAGGAGAGCGCCGCATGAGCGACCTTGACCCCGCACGCCTCGGCCGTCTGCTGGCCCGCGCCTACCGGCCGGGGATCGCTTTGCCTACCGACCTGCTCGACCAGCCCGAGCTGCTGGACCTGCTCGCCCCGGGGCGCCCTCACGGGGACGGGGAGCATCCGGTGTACCGGGCGCAGCGGGCACATCGGCTCCTCGTGTCCGCTGTCGCCTCGCTGCGTTCCCCGCACTGCGACGTGCTGCGGGCGCTGCTCGACCTCGAGGCGCCACCCGCCGGCCGCTGAACCTCACCGAACGCCGAGAACGCGCCGGAACCTACTTCAACGTCGCCGGTGACACCTTCCGGCGTCACCACGAACCCCGCCACACCCAGGCCCTGGCCGCGGAGATCTACCGCCGACTCAAAGCCGCCGCCGACACCGCACGACCCGCGCCGCCGGCGGCACGGGAAGGCGGAGACGAGCTGACGATCCCCACACGAGAAAGGGCACCGCGGTCCGCACCGCCCGCCGCGTCCACCTTCACACCCCGGCCGTATGCCTGACCCCGCGGTGATGGACGGCTCCGCGCCACGGAAGGGGGTGGCGCGTTCCTCTCGGTGGGGTCCGGTGGGGTGCTACGCGCGGGTGACGGGCTGCTGGATCTCGGTGATCCAGGAATCGGGGTCGGTGGGGGAGCAGGCGAGGCTGATCTCGCGGCCGGGGCCGGCGTCGCGGTAGCCGGCGTTCTCGATCCAGACGGCGAGGGCCTGGTAGGTGGGCAGGCAGTCGTCCATCGAACCCTCGTGGATGACGGTGGCCGCCTGCTCGACGGCGGGGAGATCCA
>NZ_CADCWS010000473.1 GCF_902806475.1 Candidatus Frankia nodulisporulans | reverse complement strand
GACGCATCCCGCCACTGCGGCCCATCGTGCTCGTCATAGCCACTGGGGCCACGCCGGATCTGCGGGCCGCCCTGCTCGCTCTCGCCTCCCGCCGCCGGCGTGCCCGTGGCAGGAGGTCCTCCCTGGCCGTTGCGCTCACGGCCGGAGGTCTCCGGCGGGGTCACGACGAAGTACGGGTTGCGCCCGCGCAGCCGGACCTCCACCGACCCGGGGGCGAGGTCACGAGTGACCTCCTCCGCGGCGGCGGACAGCACCTCGAGCAACGTGAGCCGGGACGCCGAGGCCACCGCGGCTGTCAGCCGCTCGGCCAGCGCCTGGGCCTCCCCCGAGTCCGCCGCGGCCAGCAGCTCGCTCCGGAGGTTCTCCACATACGGCGTGAGGTCCATGACCGTCAGTCTGGCGCCACTATGGCGCCATATCAACGCCAACTTTGGCGCCATCGCTACCGCGTCAGCCGCGAAGGACGAGGCAGACACCGAACCCCGCCACTGCCAAACCCGGCGCCTGCCGCACCCGGCGCCGCCCCTCGACCGTAGCCACGTTCCGTCACGCCGCCGCCGGGGGCCACGGGTGTGCAGGGTGCACAGGGGTCGCCATGGGGGCAATCATGTCCGATATGCCCCCCACGACGACCCGTGTAGACGGATCTTGCCGTCGGGCTCGTTGCGGACCGTGGGGACGGCGAGAGGGATGTTGCTTTCCGTGGTCGAACCCCTCCGCGATGCCGTCATCCGGGGGGATGGTGCCGCACGTTCAGACGACAGAGCCGGTTACTCGGCCCTGCCAACGGGCTGGCCACTCGCCGACGGTGACTACTCACCAGCGGGTTGCTACTCGCCGGCGGTGGTGAGGTGCGCGACGTGGTGGGTGTCGTTGAAGCCGCGCAGGACGGCGGGACCGTCGGAGTACCAGTCGATGGTGGTCAGGGCCACCAGGTCGAGGTGCAGGCGGTACAGGACGGTCGGCTCGGCGGCGAGCGCGAGCTGGGTGAGACCCTTGATCGGGGTGACGTGCGAGACGATCAGGACGCGGGCGCTGGGATGCTCGGCGAGCAGGCGGTCGCGGACGCGGCCGACCCGGGCGACCGTGTCGAGCAGGCTCTCACCGCCGGGGGGCGGGACGGCGGGGTCGGCGAGCCAGGCGTCCAGGTCGTCCGGGAAACGCTCGCGGACCTCGGCGAAGGTCATGCCCTCCCAGGCACCGAAGCTGGACTCGCGCAGGTCGTCCTCGACGGTGTAGTCGCGGCCGAGGGCCTCGGCGGTCTGGCGGGCGCGCTTGAGCGGGGAGCTGAGGATGAGGTCGAAGGGCTCGTCGCGCAGCCGGCGGGCCGCGGCGGCGGCCTGTTCGAGACCGAGGTCGGTCAGCGAGGCCTCGATGGTGCCGGAGAAACGCTTCTCCACGGACAGCGGGGTCTGGCCATGACGCAACAGGACGGTGGT
>NZ_CADCWS010000472.1 GCF_902806475.1 Candidatus Frankia nodulisporulans | reverse complement strand
GACGTGTGGAAGTCGACCGTGCCCAGGTTTTTCCAGAGCAGCTGCGGCGGTCGCTGCTCGGCCCACCGCACGGTTTCCAGTGTGTGGTTGTTCTGGAGAATCTCGCGGGTACCGGTGTCCTTGATCTGCGGCGAGAACTCCTTGTAGGCGTCGCTCGCCCGGAAGCCCCCGCCGTTCACACCGCTGACGGCGTGCTCCCGGTAGTGCAGGGCGTCAGGAAAGAAGTTGAATGCGGACCAGTACCGTTGCGCCACCGCACCCGCGTTCCGGGCCGAGGGAATGTCCCGCCAGCCCCGCCCCCAGCTCAGATGATCACGCAGACCGGTGAGCGTGAGCGCACCGCGCTCGTTGTAGCGGTACCACCGCCACGACCCGTCGGGCTGGCGTTCGGCCCGAATCATCCCCTTGTCGGCGGCCGTTCGGTACTCCCGGACCGCCGGATCCCACAGCGTGCCGTGCCGGTAGTCCTTCCACAGACGGCCCTCCGGAAGATCCTCGAAGGTCCGGCTTCCCCGGGCGACGTGGGCGCCGAGCTGGTCGCCGGCTGTTGCGGACCACTGGTGCCAGTACCGCCCGCCCCCGCTGCCGCGGAAGATCTCCAGGATGGGACGTTGACCGTCGGTGCCGGGCCCGAGGCGCTCCCGCCAGTAGAACGGCGTCCGGTCGGCGCCGACGAGCTGGAGGTCGCCGTTCGCCTTCACCGTCACGCTGCCGCCGCTGTTGTAGCCATGCAGGCCCTGCTGTCCATGCGGGATCGCCTGGGCCTGGCCCGCGCGCCGGATATCCTGGGCGGCCCGGACCTCCATCCAGGTCCAGGTGTTCCCGGCATAGTCGATCTGCAGATAGGTGCCATCGGCACTGCCGTCACGGAGCAGGTAGGAAATCTTCTCCGACCGCAGGGACCCGTCCGGGCCGAAGGTCCTCCAGTAATCGGCGTGCTCGGTCACGCTGGTGTCGACGACGCGGTAGCCGGTGCCTTCCAGGTCGACGCGGGTGTTCGGCACCACGGTGTCCCCGTACAGCAGACGCACCGTGATGTTGCCCATGCCGTCCGGCTGGGCGTGGATCCGGGTCAGGCCGGGATTCCCGTGCCCGTCCCGCGGCGCGACGAGCTCCTCCACGATCCGGCCGTTGGGGGCGATGTGCTGCCTTTCGCCCATCGCATTGCCAAGCCGGATGTTGCCGCCGTTGGGCTCGACGCTCAGCGTGTTCCAGTCCCGTTGCAGGCCGCCCGCGTTCACGTGGCGGCCGGCGCCCGCAATCAGGTCGATCTCCACCGTTCCGTCCGGCATCCCGTTCAGACCAAGGGCGTCGGTTCGCCGTGCGGCCAGCCCGCCCTGCGCATCGAACCGGTACCACGTGTTGTTTCCCTGGCCGGTGATCAGATGCCCGCCGTTGTTCCAGGCATACGTGAACTGCTCTGGAGCATGCGGAATCGGCCGATGCAACGCC
>NZ_CADCWS010000471.1 GCF_902806475.1 Candidatus Frankia nodulisporulans | reverse complement strand
CACATCGTCGAGGTGGAGTCGACCCACTTCGGTGCGACGACCGCCGGTGTCCATCAGTGTCCGGATGATCGCGTTGTCTCGGCGATCAACGAAAGCCTTGCCCGCGCACGTGGCCAAAAGCGCGCGAATCTGGTCGTCCTCGAGCACCGGCACCGGCTGCTCCGGGACGACTGGCGGACTCATCCGTTCGAGGGGCGATCGGCTGATCTCGTCTTCGTCGATCAACCAGGCGAACCACTGCTGCAACGCCCGATAGACCTGGTTGGCGTAGGCCGCGCTTCGCCCCTCGGGACGTCGGGGGCTTGGCAGGGTGCGGAAGTCGATCAGAAACTGTTCGACGTGGCCACGCTCAATGCCGGTCACGTCCTCGGGTGCGTCGTCGCGATCGAGGAGCCAAGCCACGAAGAGCATCACGGCGTTCAGGTAGATCTGACGCGTCTTCGCCGTCTTGTTCGCCGCTTCCATTGACCTGTTCCACGAGGTCAGCAGCAGTTCCCACATGGCGTCCGGCTGGATCATGCCAGACCCCCGGCGGCGCGGCGGCGGGCCTGGACGCTGCGCAGCGCGAGCCGCTGCATGTGCTGCTTGCGCAGGTGCGTAGCCCGGCGGGCCCGCTCTTCGGGAGGGAGGACCCCGTCGGGGTCGGCCAAGGACTCGAACTTGCTCAGGAACGCCCGGCGGGCGGGGACGGTCATCGCGACGGGGTCCTCGGTGGCGAGCCGCGCGTTCACCGCGATCTGAGCGCGCAGCCGGCGGACGGACGCCGGTAGTTCGGCCCGGCGGACGGAGAGAGCCTCGCCAGAGGCCACAGCGTGGGCCTGTCGTGACATCGGGGGGTGGGTCACGATGGCTGTGCTCCCTTGCGGAGTGCGTCCCGTGACGGCCTGCTTGGCGGTTTTGGCGTCACGGGTGCGCGAGTGGCGGGGGGTCGTCAGGTGGCGGCGGGTTCGCTGGTGCGGGCGGCCTCCCGTCGGGAGCGGGCGAGGGTGGCGGCGAGGTCGGCGAGGGCCTGGTCGCCGGTGCGGGCGTAACCGGCGGCGTGGTACTGCCAGTGCGTGACGGTGAGGATCTGCTCGTCGTCCGCGGCCCGTCCCCACGCGTCGAGCGGGACCCGTTCTTCGCCGGTGGCGGTGTGGGTGCGGGCCCAGGTCCGGCGGCGTTCCCGGCAGACCGCGAAGGTCGTGGAGTACGCCCGGCTTTTGGTGATCCAATGTCCGTTGAAGCCGAACTGGTGCGCCCAGCGGCCCAGGCCCAGTGGGCGGAACGTCGACCAGGCGGCGAGCTGCCAGGCGGTTTTGACGATCGCCGCGTGATGGGCGGGCAGGAAGATCATTCGGGTGGTGAGGTCGTCGACGTTCTTGATGCGGCTGTCGAGGGCGCCGGAGGTGCTGACCGATTTCGTGACGTACTTCGCGAGGTAGTTCCCGACGGCGGCCGGGGTGAGCTCACCGCCGTCGACGGTGAGCGTGC
>NZ_CADCWS010000470.1 GCF_902806475.1 Candidatus Frankia nodulisporulans | reverse complement strand
CCCTCGCCGACCTACCGGAGGTCGCCCACCTGCGTGACCAGCTCGCCGGCCTCGTCGCGAGCCTGCACGCCCTCGACCCCGACAGCCTTGAGGACCTCCTCGCCGCCCACCGCACCCGCACCTGACCCGCCCCGCACCTCAGCCATGGACGTCAGAGCGTGGTGGCCGGGCGGGTCACCTGCAGGGACCAACGGATCTGCTCGACGACGGCATGCGCGCGAAGCAGCAGATCGGTCCAGGTGAACCGCAGCACGATCCAGCCAAGGGACAACAGGTCGTTCTGCCGGGCACGGTCACGGAACAGCGCCCGCGGATGCTCGTGCACAGCGGTTCCGTCGACCTCCACGGCCACTAGGCGGCTCGGCCAAGCCAGATCAACCCGGGCCAGCAGCCGTGGCCGAGCCGACCACGCCTCCTTGGCCAAGGCCGTGGAAGCACGGGACCGCTCATACGGTTCCTCCGCTTCGGAGCCCTCGGGTAGCCAGCCTGACTCCCGGCCGTCACCCCAGATCGACCATTGCAGCTGCTCAGGCGTGAGCCCCGCATCCATGAGCACCAGCCGCATGCGCGTCTCCAACGGCGACTCCGCCCGCCCGTCGACCAGCCCCAACCATCCGTACCGCTCGGCGACGCCCCTGCGCCCCGCGGCGGCGTCGCGGATCTCCCCGATGTCCGTGATCCGCCCATGATGCAGCGCCGCGTCCAGCAGACCGACGGCAGTCTCCCGATCGCAGCTCACGAGCAGATCAACCAGCGTTCGGGTGACCCCGGTCACCGGGATTCCACGGACCTTGACCACCTCCTGCGCACGGTAGGCGCCAAGATGCCGCACCAGCCCACGGACATCCGCCCCGTGCGCGCTACGCGGCAGCAGCACATGCACCGGATGGATGTAAGCCGCCCTGCCCGGGCGGCCAGCCCCAACCATGGTGCCCGGCCTCTCCCTGTTCCCGGCCCTGGCCGGACCACGCCGGTCAGACACGTCGGAGCTGGGGGTTCGTGGCGGAAGACGGAGATCGGGCAGGCCCGGTAGCCCAAGCAGCGCGGCCGCCGTGACATTGCAGATCACCGCGCTGGGCCGGCCGACCAGCGCGGCCCGCGCCGGCCCCCGCACCGGATGAGCGTCCGGGAGCAGAACGGTGCCGCGGCAGGGAACGACCCAGCCATCATCGCGTATGCAGCGCTCGAACTGCCAGCGCCGAATCCCGGCTGCCCTGACCTGCGACCAGGTGAGCATGCCATCCTGCTTCCGCGCGAGACGCCGCAGATCGGCGGGAACCTCGATGGGCTTCACCTGTTCCACACTGGCCCGATCCCGGTCGGATGACCATCACCCGTGGAAACCTGTGGAAAAACGTGCTCCTGTGGACAACCCTCTCGAGGTAGTGCACCAGATCAGTGCGGTGGCGCTCGTTGGATCCCGTTGTCCCCGCCCACGGTTTCGCCTCCAGTGATCAGGCTGCGTGTCACGCCTTAGC
>NZ_CADCWS010000469.1 GCF_902806475.1 Candidatus Frankia nodulisporulans | reverse complement strand
TGGCCTGCCGGGAACCGCCACCGGCGGGCCCTCACGGTGACGGCGGGTGAGTGCGTACGCGCCGCCCCCGGCGGCGAGCATCCCCAGACCCGCCACGACGGCACCCAGCGGCAGGGTGCACGCCAACGTCAGGCAGCCGACCAGGCCGCACACGGGCACCCAGCGCGGCGGACGGCCCTCCTCGGGGCGCAGCGTCCACGCCGACGCGTTCGCCACCGCGTAGTAGACGAGCACCCCGAACGAGGAGAATCCGATCGTGGCACGCAGGTCCAGGAACCCGGCCGCGACGGCCACGACCGCACCGACCGTCAGCTGCGCGTGGTGGGGCACCGCGGTCCGGGTCGACACGACGGCGAGGGTCCGGGGCAGATGCCGGTCGCGGGCCATCGCCAGCGTGGTACGCGACCCCCCGAGCAGCAGCGCCAGCAACGATCCGCTCGCGGCCACCACCGCCCCCACCCGCACCAGCGGCGCCAGAGCGCCCGCCCCGGCGGCGCGCACCGCGTCGACCAGCGGCGCACCGGAGCCACCCAGGGCCGCCGGGCCGAGCACACCCAGCACGGCCACGGCCACCCCCAGGTAGACGACGAGGGTGATCGCGAGGGCGACCAGCACCGCGCGGGGGATCGTGCGCGCCGGATCACGTACCTCCTCACCCAGGGTGGCCAGCCGCGCGTAACCGGCGAAGGCGAAGAACAGCAGCCCCGCCGCCCGCAGCACACCGCCGGAGCTGAGCGTCGCTGCGTCCGGCGCCGCCCGAAGGCGCAGATGCGCGGGCTGGAACGTCGCGCTGGTCAGGCAGACGACGACCACGACCGCCAGCACGACCAGCGCGATCCCGACCAGGACCCGGCCCAGGGCCACCCCGCGGTGGGCCCCGGCGACATCCGCGCCGGTGAGCAGCACGACCGCGGCGACCGCGATCAGATGGGGATGCGCCGGCCACGCGTAGCCGCCGACACCCAGGGCCATCGCCGCGCACGACGCCGTCTTGCCGACGACGAACGCGACCCCGGCCAGATAGCCCCACAGTTGACATCCTCCCCGGCCTGAAGACCGGGGATTCCTACCCTCGCGGGCAGGTTTTCCTGTTTCACTGACAGACGCCTCCCCACTCTAGGAGCGGGGTGGTCTCACTCCGTCTCCGCAGGCGATCACGGCGAGCCCCGCCGCGAGAACATTCCGTGTCGCGTTCACATCCCGGTCGTGGACCGCACCACAAGCGCAGGCCCATTCCCGGATGTTCAACGGCAGCTTTTCGACCAGCGCCCCGCAGGACGAGCAGGTCTTCGAGCTGGGATACCAGCGGTCGACAGCGACCACGTCGCGTCCGTACCAGCCGGCCTTGTATTCCAGCATGGTCCGCAGATCCCGCCAGCCCGCATCCGAAATCGCACGGGCGAGACTGTGGTTGCGGACTATGTTCTGGACCGCCAGGTCCTCGATGACCACCGTTTGGTTCTCGCGGATGATCCTCGTGGACAGTTTGTGGAGG
>NZ_CADCWS010000468.1 GCF_902806475.1 Candidatus Frankia nodulisporulans | reverse complement strand
GGACTTACGCACTGGAACGACAACGGGTGAGATCGACGCTGTACGGACCTGCCTCACCGATCAGGTCAAGGCTCATGCCGTCCGGGTTGAGGCGCCACGACCCCCAGCTTTCCCGGTCGGTCAGAGATGGTTCGGCGAGGAACTTTTCGAGGCTGGTGGCGGTGATGTCGTCGGGGGCGCTGCTCGGGTGGATGCGGCTCATCGGGGTCCTTCCGGGTACCGGTCGGTCGTGGTGTCAGGTGCCGGTTTCGTCGAACCACGGCCGCGGAACGGGGTCGTCCCAGTCGCTGGCGGTGGGGTCGTCGTCGGGGCTGTCGAGGTCCCAGCCGGGTTCGACAGGGCCGGATTCGGATGGAGCGGGCGTTTCTTGCCATCCAGAAGGGCTGTAGACGGGCGGAATGGTCTTTCCCCTGTCGAGCCCCGGCCACGGTTCTGGGACGACTGGGAGGGCTGTCCGGGCCTGTCGGGGGTCGACCGCCGGCCGCCGGCCTTATGCGGCCAGGGCGATCCGCCGGCACTCGGCCATCACCGCCGATGAACATCACGGGGGAAATCTCACGCCGCATGCTCACAACGACACCATCGCCGACCATGTCGGCTTCGCCGAGCGTCGCCGCGCCTGCAACGTCGCCAGCGCAGACACCATCACCGGCACCGGTGGCCTCGCCGTCACCGACCGAACTCGATTCGGACACGGCAGGGGCGAACGGGCCGTACACCCCACCGCCGTCGCCGTGGCCCGTGGGCGCGCACTGCACCCATGATCCTTCGCTGACGTTCGCCGGGCCCTACGGCGGGGTGCGGTGCGTCAACGGCGTATGGACAGGGGCGGGATCAGGCCACCGGAGCGCCGGTGTGCATCCACCCCGGCAAGATCGGTCTCCCGCCCGGTCGGTATGCCTCGGCGGGCCACCGGTGGCCGGAACCGGTCGAGCTGGGGCCGGATCCTGGGCCGATGCCGCAGGACCTGGCGCTACTTGCTCGGTGGATGACAGCACGGGTCCGCCATGCTGGTGCCGGCGAGGCGGAGACGGTGCTCGCTGACGCGGAACGGGAGGCGGCCCGCAGCTTTCCGGCCGACATCGTTGTCGCCGCGCTGCGGGCCGCGATGGCCGCGATGTGACGTCAGCGGCCGAAGGTGAGCCAGTGCAACCGGCCACCGCCCTGGATTCCGATGGACTCGTAGTGCTCGTACAGGATGCCGAGGCGGCGGCGGGTCTCGGCCTTGCCGAGCCAGTAGCGGCGCGGCGGCTCGCCCCAGCCGGCTGCCCGGTGGATCTGGTCGGTGTAGCCCTCGGTGTCGTAGCCGAACCGTTCGTTGTCGGTGGAGTGGATGAACGTCACTGACAGATCGGCCTGGACGCGGGACAGGACTGTGAACTGGGCGGTCAGGGCGTGCACCATCTCGTCGACTGGTGCGGCCACGTCCAGCTCGGCGGCCTTCTCGTCGCCGGTCAGCTCATAGACGGCGGCCTTCATCGCCATCGTGCGCAGCGCCTCGACGAACAG
>NZ_CADCWS010000467.1 GCF_902806475.1 Candidatus Frankia nodulisporulans | reverse complement strand
GGGGATGGCGTTGACCTTCGAAAGTTACGGGACGTTCACTGTGCCGGTGGGTCATCCCGGGGGCCATCGCAGCGCCCCAGGGCCAGGGGCCTGCGGACCTGCACGAGGAGCCCTGTGGACGTACCTGCCCTGCATCCGATCGACGCCGCCCCCACCGTGCCGCTGGTCGCGGTCGGTACCGGGCGAGGACGGCGGCTCGCCGTCGTCCTCGGGGCCGGTGGGGTACTGACCGCGGTCGCGCAGGTCTGGCTCGTCCCGTTGCTGCCGGCGCTGCCGCGGCTGACCGGGTCCTCGGCCACCAGCGCCAGCTGGCTGATCACCGTGGGACTGCTGGTCGCGGCGGTGGTCACGCCCCTGTTCGGCCGGGCGGGGGACATCGTGGGGAAACGGCGGATGCTGCTGGTCGCCCTCGGGGTCCTAGTCGCCGGATCGTTGCTGTGCGCGGTGTCCTCGCAGCTGTGGCTGCTCATCCCGGGGCGGGGCATGCAGGGCGCCTGCCTGGCGGTGGTGCCGCTGTCGATCAGCATTCTGCGCGACGAACTGCCGGCGGCCCGGGTGGGGGCGGCCGTGGCGATGATGAGCGCGACGGTGGGGGTGGGCGCGGTCGTCGGCATCCCGTTCGGGGCGCTGATCGTCCAGTACACCGACTGGCACGTGATGTTCTGGGTGATCGCCGCGTGCGGCCTGACGTTGCTGGTCGCCGCGCGGATGGTCGTGCGGGAGTCACCGGTGCGCGAACCGGCCCGCTTCGACACCCACGGCGCCGTCGGACTCGCCGCCGGCCTGCTGTGCGGGCTGCTCACCGTCTCCCAGGCCGCGGCCGGCGGACCCCTGCGCCTCCAGGTGCTGGGCCTGGCGACCGCGACCCTGGTGATCCTCGTCGGGTGGGCCCGCCGGCAGGTCCGCACCGTCGATCCGCTGGTGGACCTGCGTCTGGCGGCCCGCCGTCCGGTGCTGATGGCCAACCTCGCCGCGCTCGGCGTCGGCTTCGCCTTCTACGCCAACGCGATGTGCACCGCCCTGCTCGTCCAGGTGCCGAAGGAGGCCGGCTACGGCCTGGGCCTGTCGGTGCTGGCCGGTGGACTGTGCCTGCTGCCCGCGGGGCTGGTGATGGCCGCGCTCTCCCCCCTGTCGGCGTGGATCACCGCCACCCGCGGCCCGCGGACCACCCTGTTGCTCGGCACGAACATCCTGACCGCCGGCTACCTGCTCCGCCTGGCCGACAGTCACCACCTCATCATGATCATCCTGGGTGGGGTGGTGGTCGCCGCCGGTACCGCCCTGGCCTACTCGGGTGTGTCCATGCTGACCGTCCAGGCGGTGCCCCGCGGGCAGACCGCCGCCGGCGGCATCACCGTCCTCATGCGGATGGTCGGCCAGGCGACCTGCAGCGCCGCCGTCGCCGCCATCCTCGGTCATCTGTCGGTCGCGACCTCCGTCGGTCCCGTCCCCACCCTCGCCGCCTTCCGGACCGTCTTCGCCATCGCCGGCCTCGCCGCGGTCTTCGCCACCCTCGCC
>NZ_CADCWS010000466.1 GCF_902806475.1 Candidatus Frankia nodulisporulans | reverse complement strand
GTGTCGTTGCGGGCCACGCCTCGGTAGGGCACCCGGCGGTTGCCGTGTGCTACCAGCCAGGCGATCCCGCGTTCCACCGGGGGGGGCGCCAGCGGCGGTACTCGTCCTGCCAGGCCGGGTCGGTGGCCTCGCGGCGGGCGGCGGCCAGCAGGGCATGCTGGGGGTGGACGGTGAGGGTCCGCCCGGTCGCGGAGGTGGTGCAACGCGCGCATAGCGGGCAGGTGCGGCAGAGGGCTTTGAACTGGGCCTGGCGGTGACCGCCCGTCTGGGGGCGACCCAGGCGGGCGGTGTGACCGGCCGGGCAGGTGACCGTGTCGGTGTCGATGAGGAAGTCGTCGCTGGTGAACCCGCCGGGGATCGCTGGCCGTAGCGGGGACGGCTTGATCACCAGGGTGTGGCCGTCGGCCCGCAGACGTGTGCGCAGGTCACCGGTGCTGTAGGCGGCGTCACCGAGCACGGTGAGTTCCACCGGGTGGTCCTCGCCGGCCAGGAGATCGACAGCGACGGTGGCCTCGTGGTTGTCCGCTCCACCACCACCGGTGAGGGCGACAGCGGTGAACAGCCCGGTCTCGGGTTCGAAGGACACATGCCCTTTGAAACCCTCCTGGTGGCGGGTGCGGTTCTTGTGGATGTGGCGGGCCTCGGGATCGACGGTCGAGACCACCCGGTCTCTCGCGGTGCGCCGGGCGATCCGCCAGCGTCCGTCACCGCCGTCGGAGTCGTCGGCCGGTTCCACGTCCTGTCCGGCGACCAGAGCCAGCATGCCGACCGCGTTCGCGGCCCGCTCGCCGAGTTCCTGCTCCGGCAGCCGACCCAGCAGGTTCAGCGCGTCGGTGACCAGGGCATCGACCAGCACGGTCCGGGCCTGCTCGTCGTTCCAGGCGATCTTCGGTTTCCCCGGATCGGTGTAGTCATGGCCGACGCACCAGCGTCGGGCCACCTCCGGTGCCCCGGGTACCTCCCGGATCACCCGGCGGACCGCGGCGATCAGCTGGGTCACGGTGTCCTGGGTCGCGACCGCGTCGTCGAGGACCGTGGAGTCCAACGCCCGCCGGTGTCTGCCGGTGAGTACACCGGTGGCCGTCACCACCTCCCTGACCTGGGCGAACAGCCGGTTCGGAGCCTTCGAACGCTGTAACCGTCGCCGGAAGTAGGTCAGCAGCGACGGGTCGAAGGCGGTGTCGAGCAGCCCCAGCCCGCACGCGGCCTTCCACCGCAGATCGCACCGCAACGCCTGCACTGTCTCGAAATCCGACAGCCCGTGCAGGCTCTGCAGCACCACGGCTGCCGCCAGCACCTGTGGTGGCATGCTCGGCCGCCCGTTGGACGACGGGTACATGTCGGTGAACATCCCCGCCGGGAACAGCCCCTCCCGGTACTCGGCCAGGAACGCGAACACACTGCCCGCCGGGATCAACTCCCGGCAGGTCTCCCACACATCCGGCCCGACCAGCTCGCCCACCCATTCACCCTGCATGATCACAACACTGGCGTCGACCACCAAGGCAGAACCCGGACCC
>NZ_CADCWS010000465.1 GCF_902806475.1 Candidatus Frankia nodulisporulans | reverse complement strand
GCTCTCACGTCAACCTTTGCGTCAGGGGCGCGATACGGGCAGACGCGCCCATTCACACCGGGAAGACAATTTCTGAGGTGGGAACGCAGGTTGTGCGACGCTGCACATGTTCCGCAGATGCGGTGCTATCGCGATAAACGATCCGCATCCACGTCGAACTTCTAGTCCTTGTGCCGCTCCGCGTCAAGACGATTCAAGATCGGAAATATCCTCGATCTTGCCGTCACGGACCGAATCGGGCGCTGGCCACTGGTTGCGCGGCCACCTCGGAGCTCGATGATCGACTGGAGCTCGCCGGGCCCGGCGGGAGCCCCGCGGACGGACCCGCCGGAGCCTCGGCCTGCTCCACGTCAGGTATCGTCAGAGGACTGGCCGGTGTGGCGCAATTGGCAGCGCTCTCGACTTGTAATCGAGGGGTTAGGGGTTCGAGTCCCCTCGCCGGCTCCACATCGATGGCCTCTGAGCCGCGGTCTTGCCGCCTCTGTACGGTGCTGTCGAGGTCAGGCGGTCTCCCCCAGCCGGCCGAGACCGCCTGACCTCTCCCGCTGAGCGGCTTCCCGTCACCGCGCGGTTCAGGCGGATGCCACCCCGTTCACGGTGGTCGGACGGCTGTGGGCGCGGGCAGCGAGGTCACGGCAGACCACGGCGAGGTCGAGGCCGGCGGCGGCGAGGGCCAGCGGCCAGGTGCTCGTCTCGGTCATCCCCGGGGCGACGTTGACCTCCAGGAACTGTGGTGTTCCGGCCGCATCGACAATCATGTCGGTGCGGGAGAGGTCCCGCAGGCCAAGGGCCTGATGCGCGAGGAGGGCGGCCCGCGCGGCGGCATCCAGGACCGCGGGGGCAAGCCGGGCGGGGGTGTAGAAGTTCGTGGCCCCGGCGGTGTAGCGGGCGGCGTAGTCGTAGGCACGGCCCGCGGCCGGTTCGATCTCCACCGCCGGGAGCGCGACCGGCCCGTCGCCGGTGTCCACGACACCGACCGCGATCTCCATGCCGGCCACGGCCTGCTCGACGAGTGCGCAGTCGTGGTAACCGAAGCAGGCCATCAGGGCCTCGGCGACCTCGCCGGCACCCTCGACCCGGCTCACGCCGAACGACGATCCACCCGCCCGCGGTTTCACGACCAGCGGCAGGCCGAGGCGGGCGACGATCCGCTCGATGAGCGCCGCGGCGCCAAGGGCAAGGAAAGCGCCAGCCTCGGAATCGTAGGTGAGGCGGTCGGCGAGAGCAGGGGGCCGCGTGCCGACCAGGAGTTCGGCTGCGCCCTCCCAGAAGCAGCCGTTCGGAATCCCACTTCGCGTGGCCGGTGACCGTTTCGCCGTCGCCCGAGACCCGGACCTGCCGCACCGGGCGGCTGATGAAGTGTGCGGATCAGCTGGCTGTCGTGAACCGTGCGGGTCGGCATCCGACCAGCTCGGGTGACTCGACTCCACCGATCAGCTCCTGGACCACCAGTCGGCCTATCAGTGGGGCAAGGGTCACGCCGGAGTGCATGACAGCCAGGTAGAGCCCTTGCACACCTGG
>NZ_CADCWS010000464.1 GCF_902806475.1 Candidatus Frankia nodulisporulans | reverse complement strand
TGGTCAGGCGGGTGGGGCTGGTCAGGCGGGTGGGGCCGGGTCGAACGGGCCCTGCGGGCCGTAGGCGGCGACCTCGGTGTAGATCGCAGGGCGACGCTCGGGGTCCTGCAGCGGACGCAGCGGGGAGGTCGTCCCGCGGTGGTTCGCGCCCTGTTCCCACGCGCTGAACTCGGCCATGCTCGACCACACGCTGACGACGGCGTACCGCGTGGGATCGGACACCGAGCGCTGCAGGGTGTTACCGAGCAGACCGGGCGTGCCGACCAGCTTGGAGCTGATCTCGTGGTAGGCCCGCTCGACCGCGCCGGGCTCCCCCGCCGGGTCGACCGCCCACAGCATCACCCGCACCCTGGCCGCCGGGGCGGCCAGGGCTGACTGGTTGTCGTCGGCCACGGGGCTAGCCGGCCGCGGGCACGGGCTGCGATGCCGTGCCCACCAGGTGGGCGAGCACCGAGCCGGTGGCCATGGTGCCGCTGGCCCGCAGCGGGTGCAGGATCTTGCGGTGCGTCAGGTGGCCCTCGCTGAGCTCGAACTCGCGGAAGCTCGCCTCGTCCACCCAGTCACTGATGATGAAGTAGGTGCCCAGCTCGTCCTCGGAACGCACCAGCCACTGGCCGAGGTTCGCCGGGTGCGAGGTGATGCCGTCACCGATGTTGAGCCAGGTCTGTTCGAACTCGGCCTCACGACCCGGGTGGATGCGCATGGTCAGCATGATCCGGAAGGGGGATGTGGCTGCCATCAGATACCTCCGTCGACGGTGAAGGTGGCGCCGTTGACGTACGACGACACGTCGCTGGCCAGGAACAGCACGACCGCGGCGACCTCGTGGGCCTCGCCGAGGCGACCGAGCGGGATGCGGTTGGTGTAGGCCGCGCGGGCCGCGTCGGGCATGCCGGCGGCCTGGTCGGTCTCGATGACGCCGGGCGAGACCAGGTTCACCCGGATGCCGCGGCCGCCCAGTTCCTTGGACAGCGACCGGGTCAGTCCGATCAGTCCGGTCTTCGCCGCGGTGTAGTGGGCCCGCAGCGGCACGCCGACCAGCCCCGCCCCGGAACCGATGTTGATCACCGATCCGGAGTCGCCGAGCAGCGCCAGCGCGCCCTGGGTGACCAGGTGGGTGGCGGTCAGGTTGGTGGCCAGGACCTGGGTCCATGCCTCCAACGGCAGCTGGGCGTACGGGACGTGGCTGATCGTGCCGACGCTGTTGACGACGATGTCGAGGCCGCCGAGGTGGGTTCCGGTGGCCTCGAGCAGCTCGCCGATCTGGGCCGGGTCCGCGACGTCGGCCTGGACGAGCAGGTGGTCGCCGCCGGTGTCCTTGAGTTCGCGGCGCAGGCTCTCGGCGTCCTCGGTCTGGCGCTGGTGGCCGACGACGACGGTCGCGCCGGCCTGGGCGAGGCCGAGCACGACCGAGCGGCCGATGCCGCGGGTGCCGCCGGTGACCAGGGCGCGTCGCCCGGCCAGGTCTGGGAACATCGTTGACTCGTCTCCTTGGATCATGCTGACGGATGTCGGGACGTCGGGACATCA
>NZ_CADCWS010000463.1 GCF_902806475.1 Candidatus Frankia nodulisporulans | reverse complement strand
CCCCAGTTCTGGGCGGACGGTGGACGTCGCACCGCGCGCCGTAACCTGTTCTGGTCCGTGGTCGCGGAACATTTCGGTTTCTCGGTCTGGGTGATGTGGAGCATTCTGGTCGTCAAGCTCGGGGCGAGTTCCGGGGGTGGCCTAGGCCCCGCCGGATTCTCTCTCGACACCGACCAGAAGTTGTGGCTGGTGGCCGTTCCCTCCGGCGTGGGAGCTTTTCTTCGGCTGCCCTACACCTTCGCCGTTCCCGTCTTCGGCGGACGAAACTGGACGGTGTTCTCGGCGCTGCTGCTGGTCGTGCCATGCGGGCTGATGATGTGGGCGGTACGGCATCCGGAGCTCTCGTTCGGCACACTGCTGATGATCGCCGCGGTGGCCGGCGTCGGCGGCGGGAACTTCGCGTCGTCGATGACGAACATCTCGTTCTTCTATCCGGAACGGGAGAAGGGCTGGGCGCTCGGCCTGAACGCCGCCGGCGGCAACCTCGGTGTCGCCGTCATCCAGAAGCTCGGTGCCACCGTCATCGCCGCCGGCACCGGCACGGCGCTCGCCCGGCTCGGCCTGATCTACATTCCGCTGGCCATCGCCGCGGCCGTCGGAGCACTGCTGTTCATGGACAACCTGCGTGAGGCCCGGGCCGACTACGGTGCCACCGCGTCCGCGGCGAAGCGTGGCCACACCTGGATCATGTCGTTCCTCTACATCGGCACCTTCGGCTCCTTCATCGGGTACTCCACCGCCTTTCCCGCCCTGCTGAAGAACCCCGGGCTCTTCGACCGGGCGGACGTCGCCCTCAGCTACGGGTTTCTGGGCGCGCTCGTCGGCTCGCTGGCCCGCCCGCTGGGTGGGCGCCTCGGGGACCGTTTCGGCGGTGCCAAGGTCACCGTGGCCGCGTTCGGTGCCATGACGATCGGCGGCCTGGGCGCGATCGCCTCCATCGGAGCGAAGGGGAAGATCCTCGAGCGGCCCAGTTTCGGGCTGTTCTTCGCCTCCTTCATGCTCCTGTTCCTGGCCAGCGGCATCGGAAACGGTTCGACCTACCGGATGATTCCCGCCATTTTCGCGGGTCGCGGCCTCGCCGCCGGCGGCTCCGCCGAGACCATGCGCCGCTCTCGTAAGGAGGCCGCAGGCGCGCTTGGCATCTGTTCGGCGGTCGGCGCATTCGGTGGATTCCTGGTCCCGATCATCTATGCCGAGTCGAACAAGGCCTACCACACTATTGCTCCCGCACTGTGGGTGTATGTCGGCCTTTTCTTCGTCATGGCCCTCGTCACCTGGTTGTGCTATCTGCGCGGCGGCGGTCCGGAATTCATCCCCGCCCCGCGGTCGGCCGTCGGCGATGTGCCCGCACACGATTCTTCTGAGGGTGAGATGGCCGCGCGGGAGGTATCCGTGGATTCTGGTCAGGTCGCCGCGCTGGCGGGGGAGTACGAGCGGATTTCGGTACCGCTGGAGGGTCATGATGCCGGGGCCGGTGCGCGGGGATAGTCGGATTCTGGCGCTGGTCGATGCTGTCTATGCGTCTTCCGGTTTCCACC
>NZ_CADCWS010000462.1 GCF_902806475.1 Candidatus Frankia nodulisporulans | reverse complement strand
TGAGCTGGAGAACTGGCCGTTGCCCCTCAACCGGCGTCGGCCCACCCCTCAGATCCTCGCCCTGCTCGCCGAGGTTTACGGCACCAGCATCCACAACCTCATTGACCTCGACGACCGTGAACATCTCACCGCAGCGGACACGTTCCTGATCTCCACCACACGTCGGGACGCCAGATCCGCTCAGCCTGCGGGGTCGCCTGCGCAGGGGTCGCCGCCGGTGGACTCGCCCTCTGGACAGGCCGGTCCGGGCGTCGAGTCGCAACACGGTGGTAGCCGGTCCGGAAAGCTGCGTTTCGATGAGCCAGCTGGGAACGTCGAATGGGTGGATGCTCTTGGCCGCCGCGGTTTCACGATCATGGCCGGTTCGGCACTGATGGCAGGTCTGACCGGTGCCAGTCGCGCCCGTCATGTCGACCCAGCGCTCGTCTCCTACTTCGACGACCAGTTGAAGGGCCACTACCGCGCAGACATGCTGCTCGGCCCCGGCGCGCTGACTGGCACAGTCAGCTCCCAGTTTCAGGTCATCGCGCGGCTGGCGGACGCGGCTGACGGGTCGACCCGTCGGCGCATGGCAAGAGTCGGCTCGTCGTTCGCCGCGTTCGCAGCATGGCTGTGGCTGGACGCCGGCGATCCCGTCGCCGCGATGCGCTACCACGACGCTGCGCTGGAACTGGCACATCGCTGCGGAGAGCGCGATGCCGTTGCCTGCGCACTGGTCGACCGGGCCATGGCCTTCACAGACCTGGGAAACGCCTCGGCCGTGATCGACCTGTGCCAGGCCGCACTGGTCGATGCCAGGCGTCTCTCCCCCGAGGTCCGCGTGTTTGCTTTGCAGCAGCAGGCACACGGCGCATCACTGCACGATGACAGTCACCAGGTCGATCTTCTGCTTGACCAGGCCGGCCAACTCATAGACCAGGTCGATATCGAGCAGTGGGGCACGGCCTGTCGCCGCACCGGCGGCTACATCGAGGTGCAACGTGCCACCTGTTATGGACGGCTCGGTCTCGACGCCGGCGCCGACCATCTCTGGCGCCAGATCATCCCGGCTGCGCCCCCTTCAGCCCGTCGGGACGTCGGGGTCTGGTTGGCGCGCCACGCGGTCGCCGCTGCACGGCAGGAAGAGCCAGAACGGGCTGTGGAACTCGCGCGCCACGCGAGCGCGCTCGCGGTGGAGACCGGCTCCGTGCGGGCCCGGCGTGAACTGACCGCAGTCGCGGCAGCGATGGATCCGTGGCGTGCTCACCCAGTCGGCGAGAATCTGGTGGAGGTTCTCGCGTCCGTTACCACCGACGAGACCGGGAGGGCTCATGGCTGAGGCGCTGTCACGGGAACAGATCGAGGAACGCCTCGATGACCTGGACGGATGGACGACCGACGGTCGACGCATCGAACGACTGTACTCGATATCCCACATCCAAGGTGCGGCTTTCATTATGCATGTCGCTGCCATACAGAACGAATTCGGCCACCACTCCGACACCACGCTTGGATATCGGACCGTACACGTTTCGATCAGCTCGAGCGACATCGGCGGCTACGTTG
>NZ_CADCWS010000461.1 GCF_902806475.1 Candidatus Frankia nodulisporulans | reverse complement strand
GCCCTGGGCTAGCGAGGAGTCTGCGACGCCGCCATGAGCCACATGAGCCTGCGGGCAGAGCAGGATGAGTTGCGTGCGCGGATGCGTGCGGTGGGCATGTCTCATGACGAGATCGCCGTCGAGTTCGCTCGCCGCTACAAGTACCGGCCCCGGGCTGCTCACCGTGCCGCGCATGGCTGGACCCAGCAGCAGGCCGCAGGTCATATCAACGCCCACGCCGCCCGCAGAGGCCTCGATCCGCACGGTGTTGCCTCCATGACCGCCCCGCGGCTCAGCGAGTTGGAGAACTGGCCCGTACCGAACAACCGCCGCCGGCCCACCCCGCAGCTACTCGCCCTGCTCGCCGAGGTCTACGGCACCAGCATCCACAACCTGATCGACCTCGACGACCGCGAACACATGCCAGCCGCCGATACGCTCCTCTCGGCAACACGTCCAGGACCACACCGACCGCGCCGCAGGTACCGGCCGTCCGGGCAGCGGCCGAGCACACTGGCGTGTTCGCGCTGGCGACGGCGTCCTCGGCGATGGATACGATCACCTCTTCTCGCGGCGAAGGTGATCGGCAAGCGAGCCTGACCGACGTGGGAATCCGGCAGCAGTATTTCGCAGCGCCGTCTGTCCCCACCTCTTTCCTTGATTACCTCGACGATTTTGTCGAGGACTGTGTCACGTCTTATGAGACTCGCGGTCCGGCCACGTTGATGCCCTTGGTCGTGCAGCAGCGCGAGGGTGCGCAAGCCCTCATCGAGGGTTCGCAACTGCCCCGGAATCGCCTGCGGCTCCTGCGGGCAGCCGGGCGGCTGTCGGGGCTGGTTGGCTACATGGCGGTGAATCTTGGCGACTTTCAGCTCTCGCGTGCCTACTGTGCAGAGGCGTTCGCTATCGCGGTGGCGGTGGAGGACAGCGATCTGGCGGCCTGGGTGCGAGGTACCGAAAGCCTGTGCGCCTACTACGCCGGCGACTACCGGTCCGCTCTCGCACGGGCGCGTGAGGGACAGACCTTCGCCGCAGGAGGGCCGCAGGCGATCCGGCTGGCGGTCAACGGTGAAGCCCGCGCGTTGGGCCGACTCGGCGACCGCGAGGGTGTGCGGGAAGCCGTCGGCCGCGCGTTCGACCTCGCCGAACGCGCCGACCTGCCCGAAGGCATGTCGGCGTGCCTTTCCTTCGGCGCCTACAGTCTCGCGCGGATCGCGGCGAACGCCGCGACCGCCCACGTCGGCACCGGCGACACCGAACTCGTCCACCGCTACGCGCAGACCGCCAGCAGCACGCCGGGCGCCGACCGCTCGCCCTGGAGCGACGCCCTGATCGCCCTCGACGTCGCCACGGCACTCACGGCCGGCAAGGACCCTGACCCAGAACACAGCGCCACGCTCGGTCTCCAGGCCCTCACCCGCGCCGGTGCCACCCCGATCGAGTCGATCCGCCAACGCGGCCGAGAACTCGCCCGCCGCACCGCGCCCTGGCGGACCCTTCCCGCTGTAGCTGAACTGGCCGAAGCCTCCCAGGCGCTGATCCGCAGAGGGCCGCGGTGAGCGAACACGACCCA
>NZ_CADCWS010000460.1 GCF_902806475.1 Candidatus Frankia nodulisporulans | reverse complement strand
TAACCCCCTCGGCCTGAAGAAGGGCATCGAGGTCGCGGTCGAGCGCGTCTCCGAGGAGCTGTCCAAGCAGGCCAAGGAGGTGGAGACCAAGGAGCAGATCGCCTCCACCGCCTCCATCTCGGCCGGCGACCCCGCGATCGGCGGGCTCATCGCCGAGGCGCTGGACAAGGTCGGCAAGGAGGGTGTGGTCACCGTCGAGGAGAGCAACACCTTCGGTCTCGAGCTCGAGCTCACCGAGGGCATGCGCTTCGACAAGGGCTACATCTCGCCGTACTTCGTCACCGACGCCGACCGCCAGGAAGCCGTCCTCGACGACCCGTACATCCTGATCGTCAACAGCAAGATCGCGGCGGTCAAGGACGTTCTCCCGCTGCTGGAGAAGGTCATGCAGACCAGCAAGCCGCTGGTCATCATCTCCGAGGACGTCGAGGGCGAGGCCCTGGCCACCCTGGTCGTCAACAAGATCCGCGGCACCTTCAAGAGCGTCGCGGTCAAGGCTCCCGGCTTCGGCGACCGCCGCAAGGCGATCCTCGGTGACATCGCCATCCTCACCGGTGGCCAGGTCATCTCCGAGGACGTCGGCCTCAAGCTCGAGAGCACCTCGCTCGACCTGCTCGGCCGCGCGCGCAAGATCGTCGTCACCAAGGACGAGACCACCGTCGTCGAAGGTGCGGGCGACCCCGACCAGATCGCCGGCCGGGTCAGCCAGATCCGCAACGAGATCGAGAAGTCCGACTCGGACTACGACCGCGAGAAGCTCCAGGAGCGCCTCGCGAAGCTCGCCGGTGGCGTCGCCGTCATCAAGGTCGGCGCGGCCACCGAGGTCGAGCTCAAGGAGAAGAAGCACCGCATCGAAGACGCGGTCTCCAACGCCAAGGCCGCCGTCGAGGAGGGCATCGTCGCCGGTGGTGGCGTCGCGCTGCTCCAGGCGTCGATCACCGCCTTCGAGAAGCTCGACCTCTCCGGCGACGAGGCCACGGGCGCCAACATCGTCCGCCTCGCGCTCGAGGCCCCCATCAAGCAGATCGCCTTCAACAGCGGTCTCGAGGGTGGCGTCGTGGTCGACAAGGTCCGCAACCTGCCCACCGGCCACGGCCTCAACGCCGCCACCGGTGAGTACGTCGACCTGATCGCCACCGGCATCATCGACCCGGCCAAGGTCACCCGCTCGGCGCTGCAGAACGCCGCGTCGATCGCCGGCCTGTTCCTCACCACCGAGGCCGTCATCGCCGACAAGCCGGAGAAGAACCCGGCCCCCGCCGTCCCCGGCGGCGGCGGCGACATGGACTTCTGAGACTCCTCCAGTCTCAGGACGTCAGCTCGGCACCACCGGCCGTCCCGGCCACGTCAGGCCGGGCTCGGCCGGGTCGAGGTGGGGCGGCGCACCACCCGCACCGCGTCGACACAGCACGAATGGTAACGGCGAAAGGCGGCTCCGCTTCGACGCGGAGCCGCCTTTCGCCGTTTCTGTGGTGGTGCTCCCGAACCGCTTGATCGCAGCAACAATGCCAGAAAAGAGGCATTCATCACGCAGGTTCGACTGAACCTGGGG
>NZ_CADCWS010000459.1 GCF_902806475.1 Candidatus Frankia nodulisporulans | reverse complement strand
CCAAGCCCCTGACCAGCATCCCCACCGGAAGCGCCGCCCGCGTCCTGTCGGTGACCTTCGCCCCGGACGGCCGCACCCTGGCCGCCACCAGCGCCGACGGCGCACTACGCCTGTGGGACCTCACCCGCCCGGACCCAGCCCGCCCGCCAGACCCCGCTCACCCTTCGGGCCCCGCTCACCCTTCGGGCCCCGACCCCGCCCATCCGCTGGACCCAGTCCGCCCGATCGGCGGGAGCCTCACCGGGCACACCGACTCGCTCGTCTTCGCGGTGGCCTTCGCCCCGGACGGCCTCACCCTCGCCACGAGCAGCGCCGACGGCACCATCCGCCTCTGGGATCGCTCCGGCCCCTGACCGCGGCCAGGCACGGCCGGTTGCCGAGGGATGTGCGGCCACATGCCGAGGGTTGTAGGGAAAATCGACCCCCGGAAATCCGAACAACCCTCGGCAGAGCATGATCTCGGCCGCGATCTGGACGCGCCAGCGCGCCCGACATCCGAGCGCCGACATCGAAAAGTAGCCTATTTCATCCTATATGGGACGGTCGGGCAGTGACATACTGGTTCGGGTCGACCGACCATCAGCGGCGACGGCGACGCCGTGGACCAACGTCATCCAGATGATCACCGAGTCGGACGGGCGCGGTGTCGAACCCCGCATCGTCGGCCCCGACCGCCGACTCCCCGACCGCTGACGCGCTGGCCGACGCGCCGGCCGATCCCGTCGAAGCCGTGGCGGCGGGGCCGCTCGGAACAGTCGGACGCATCTCGGCGCCGCTCCGGCCATCGGCGTCTGCTCGGCCATCGGCGTCCGCTCGGTGATCGACCTCGACGTGCCGCTTGACGTGCCGCTTGGCGTCCGCTCGGTGATCAGCGCCCGGTCGGCGGTCGGCTTCCATGTGGTGATCGGCCTCGGCGCGCCGGTCGGCGTCCACTCGGTGATTGGCTTCGAGTCGGTGATCGGCGTCGGGCTGGATCTCGGTGGCGGTGTCGACATCGGTGCTGGTGCTGGTGGGGCGGGGGGTGAGGGGGTCGGGGGCCCACAGGTCGGTGCTGGTGATCTCGTCGGGGGCGCGCCGGGATCGGTGGACGAGGGTGAGTCGGCGGGCACCCAGCGCGGCGGCCGGGGGGAACAGGACGAGCACCGGCAGCATGTAGCGGTAGTCGAAGCAGACCGTGGCGGCGGGGACGGCGAGGAAGGCGAGGCCGGTGGCGGCGAGCAGGGCGATGTCGGCACGCAGCCGGGCCTGTTCCACCGTCCGGACGCGGAAACGACGGCGGGCGGAGCCGCCGCGCGACCCCAGGCGGGGGGCGCGCCGCCGTCCTGGGATGACGATCGCGAGCACGGCCAGGGCGAGCAGGCCGGCGAGCAGTGGGCCGGGGGTGTAGCCGTACCGACCGTAACCGCGCAGGTGGCCGGCGATCGGTTCGCGGATGGTCCGGGTCGGGTGCTGCCCGTCGAAGCCCAGCAGCGGCTCGGCGTTGTGCAGGTAGCGGGGTTCGTCGGCGGTGGGGAAACGCCAGGTCTCGATGGGCCAGTCGCGGTGGCCGACGGGGTGGCCGGGGCGGAAGTAGTGCAGG
>NZ_CADCWS010000458.1 GCF_902806475.1 Candidatus Frankia nodulisporulans | reverse complement strand
ACCCTACGACACGACAATCCATTAACCTACGGCCATTGGGCGGGCACCAGAGAAGCGGGGGGCGAATGGTCGACGACGCCGACAGCACCGCCAAGGGAATAATCCGCCCGAACTACCCATAAGGATCGGCTACCGTGTCGCCCGACCGGCGGCCGTCAAAGTGGGACACCGGGGCATCCTTGACTGCGTCCGGCGCATGCCGCAAGGTCTGGGACCGCAGTCCATCCCGTCGTCCGTTCACATCCCTTTCGGCCCACTTCACCCACGGGCGCGGCATGCCCAGGAGCGTCGCGCTCGGCACCCGGGTCATTGCGGCCCGAAACGGTGATCACAGGAGGAATCAGTGCCAGACACCCAGGAAGCTCGCAAGATGGTTTTCTTCAGCGCAGCTGACGCGCCATCCCTGGATGACGAAGGAATGATGAGCTCTGCGGCCCTCGACCCGGCGATCGCCGAGGAAGTCGATTTCGGACCATATTCGAACGCCAGCAAGCTCTCGGTTTTATACCGGGGCACCGGGCCCGAGGGGTTCAGCCTCGTGCACGTTTCCTTCAACCCGGGCTTCCGACTGCCGCGACACACCCACAATGTCGACTGCCTGTACTACGTCGTGTCGGGTGAGATAATCATGGGATCTCGCCGGCTGCACGCCGGTGAGGGGTTCTTCATTCGGGCCGGGGTGACCTACGCGTACGAGGCCGGCGCGCAGGGAGTAGAAGTCCTGGAGTTCCGCGCGGCCACCAGCTTCGACATCCAGATTCTCGACCAGACGGTCGACCGGTGGCGCGCCATCGTGAACTCGCTGCGCGTCGGCGGCACAGCTCAGGCGGCAGAAGAGCCCGTCCCCAGCTCATAGCCCCCCAACGCACGACTGCCCCGGCTGACGTCCCTCACGGGACGCACAGACCGGGGCAGTCGCATTACATGTTCTCCGGAAGCCAGGCCCCTCCGCGGCAGCTTGCTCGCCGCGGAGCACGACCCGTCACGTCAGGCCGGGCCGGTTTCCGGATGAATCACTGAGCGCCGAACGGCCGGTTCTGCTGGCCGGCACCGATGCGGTCGTTGCCGAGGTTACGGCCGATGTTGACGCCGACACCCACGCCAACGAGCTCACGCAGACGGTTCTCCACGTAACGCTCGCTGTGGTTGGCCTTGTCCGCAATCCGGGCAATCAGGTCGTTGATGTCGGTCGCCGCGTCGAGGTCCGCGGTGCTGACCTGACCGAACTGGTCCAGGATGTTGTAGCGAACCTGCCGCCAGTTCTGCCGCAGCTGCTGCTCGACCTGCTGCCGCTGCTGCTCCTGCTCGGCCTGCGCCATTCCGATCTCCTTCGTTTCTTGGTCACTTTCTCGGTGGGGTGGTGCGGGAAAAACATAACCCAGAGAAGCCCTCCCTGGAACAACACCAGGAAGGAATGCACGAAGTGCTGCGCAAATGTCGAGGACACGGCTGCGCGACAGCATTAACCCGCCGGTTCCGACACCACCCGGGATGACCGGTTCCCGGATCAGCGTTTTTCGGCCACCAGGTCCAGGTTGTCGAGCAGCCGATCCTGCGCGCACCGATAACGGCCCTTCAGTGCC
>NZ_CADCWS010000457.1 GCF_902806475.1 Candidatus Frankia nodulisporulans | reverse complement strand
GCACCGCAGCGGGCTGCCCGTCATCCTGGTCGCGAACAAGGTCGACGACCTGCGGTTCGAGGCGGACGCGGCGGCGCTGTGGAGCCTGGGGCTCGGTGAGCCCCACCCGGTGTCCGCCCTGCACGGCCGGGGCAGCGGCGACCTGCTCGACGCCGTGCTCGCCGCGCTGCCCGAGGCGCCCCGCGAGGTGTTCACCGAGACCACCGGTCCGCGCCGGGTCGCCCTGATCGGACGGCCGAACGTCGGCAAGTCCAGCCTGCTCAACAAGATCGCCGGTAGTCGGCGTTCGCTGGTGCACGACGTCGCCGGCACCACCCGCGATCCGGTCGACGAACTCGTCACCGTCGGTGGCGAGGAGTGGCTGTTCATCGACACCGCCGGGCTGCGTCGCCGGGTACGCGAGGCCTCCGGCGCCGAGTACTACTCGTCGCTGCGCACCGCCTCCGCGCTGGAGGCGGCCGAGGTCGCGATCGTCCTGCTCGACGCCGGCGAGCCGCTCAGCGAGCAGGACCAGCGGGTCATCACGATGGTCGTCGAGGCCGGACGCGCGCTGGTGATCGCCTGGAACAAGTGGGACCTCGTCGACGAGGACCGTCGGGTCACCCTGGAACGTGAGGTCGTGCGCGACCTCGGCCGGGTGGGCTGGGCGCCGCGGGTGAACGTCTCCGCCCGCACCGGGCGCGCCACCGACCGGCTGGCTCCCGCCCTGCGCACCGCCCTGGAGTCCTGGGGGACCCGTATCCCCACCGGCAGGCTCAACACCTGGCTCGGCGAGGTCGTCGGCGCCACCCCGCCGCCCGCCCGTGGCGGTCGGGTGCCGAAGATCCTGTTCGCCACCCAGGCCGGCGTGCGTCCCCCACGCTTCGTCGTGTTCACCACCGGTTTCCTCGAGCCGACCTACCGCCGTTTCCTCGAGCGCCGGCTCCGTGAGGACTTCGGCTTCGCCGGCTCACCCATCTCCATCTCGGTCCGCGAGCGCGGCGACCGCCGCCGTCCCAGCTAAGCCACAGGCCCGTGGCGAGGTGTCCTTCGCGCCTGCTCGGCCACGGGCCGTCGCGCTATCCCGGGGAGGACGTCGCAGCCGCGGCGACGGTGGGCGTGACGCGTGGAGCGGGCGGCACCGGCGCCGCCGCGGCGCTCGTGGTCGGGCTGGGCGCTGGCAGAGTGGTGTCGGCGTGGGCGTAGACGATCAGGTTGCTCAGGTAGTGACGGGTCTGGAAGTCGAACGCCCCACCGCAGGTGATCAGTCGTAGCTCGGGGCGGGTCACCGGGCCGTAGACGCGTTCGGTCGGGAACGTCGACTTGGTGGCCTCCTCGGAGCGGTCGACCAGGAAGGTCTGACTGAGACCGGACGCTCCCACGACCACCACCTTGTCTCCGGGGACAAGCTGGTTGAGCCGGTAGAACACCGCCGGTCCCGACGTCGAGTCGTAGTGGCCGACCAGGACCGACGGGCCGATGCCGCCCGGTGCGGGTCCCCGGTCGTACCAGCCCACGTCCCCCCACGAGGTGGGCACGGCGATGGTGCCGTCCGCGGCGAGGCCGAGATGGACGACCGGTGCGTCGACGCTCAGCCGGGGGATACGCAGC
>NZ_CADCWS010000456.1 GCF_902806475.1 Candidatus Frankia nodulisporulans | reverse complement strand
TGGGGTGGTCGTCGGCGTGGGCCGGCCAGCGCATCGTGACCTTGACGCCGCGGCCGGGGCGGGCTGTCACGGTGACATGCCCACCGTGCCGTTCGAGCGCGCGGTAGCTGCCGGCGAGTCCCCCACCGGGGCGCACCGTCGCCTGGTCGAAGCCGACACCGCGGTCGCGGACGACGACGAGCATCGTCTCGGCATCGCCCTCGACGAACAGGCTGACCTCGTCCACCGGGCCGGCGTGCCGCAGCACGTTACGCAGGGCCTCGCGTGTCGCGGCCACCAGCGCCTCGCGGACGGGCTCGGGCGGTTCGCCGGTGACCCCGAGGAACGGGACGAGCGCGAGACCCTCGTCGGTGAAGGTGTCGACGACCGCCGACATCATCGCCTCAGTACTCGTCTCGCCATCGAGCACCGGCACCGAACCCGCCGGTGTGGCTGTCGCCACGGCCGCGCTCGGATGGGGCAGGTCCGGGGTGGGGGTGTGGCCGTCGTGCGGGACGCGGGGTTCGAGGCCACGCGGATCCATGATGAGGCGGCGGGCGCGTGCCGAACCGCGGCGCGCCTCGCGGACCAGCGCCGCCGATAGCGCACCGCCGCCGGCCACATGGTCGACGATCGGCAGCAGGTAGTCGTGGACCTCCCGGTGGGTGATCTCGCGCTGGAACGCGCTCTCGGTCTCCAGCTCCTGCTGGGCGGCCCGGGCCGAGGCGGCGGCCGCGTCGTCCTGGGCGTCCGCGGTGGCCGTCGACAGCCGGCGCAGTTCACCGGCGATGAGGATCGCGACGACGTACCACAGGGCGAAGCCGAGCAGGTCGGAGCCGAGTTTGAGGGTGACGTCCGGCAGGACGGCGATGCTCCAGGTCGCCATCAGCGCCACCACCAGGAGCACCCCGGCGGACCCGAGCCCGACCGCGATACCCACCCCCGCGGACGAGACCAGGCTGAACGGGACCAGCTCCGTCATGATCCTGTTGCGCTCGTGCGGCCAGGCCGCCCGCGAGCCGACGGCCATCAGCGCCACGCAGAACGCGACGTCCGCCAGCACCAGCCGCTGCGACAACCGCCCCACCCGGTGCCAGGCCCGCCAGGCGAACCAGGCCGCCTCCGCGAGCGCCGCCACCGCGATCACCACGGCGATCGAGGCATGGCGCAGATCCGACCAGCCGAAAAGCGGTATGAGCACGAACGACGCGCAGGCCGCCCGCGCGTACCCCACCATCCGCGCCAGGCGCTGCTCGGTGCGCACCACGACCATTCGGGACGGTCCCGCCGACACGACCAACCCGGTCATAGCTCGCAACGGTAGTGAGCCACCCCGATCTCTGCCACCCCCCGCAACCGATTCATTCCATTTCCCGCTTCTCTTCCCGCTCCTCGCGGCCAAGCCCAGCACCCTCGGGGGACGGGTCCGGCCACGATCCTGGCCGACCCCCGCACCACCGAACCGCACACGTTGGATGTGGCCTTCGAGGACAGGGCGGTGTGCCGCCGCCGACCGGTGGGCACGGCCACCTCATGACCACCATCGCAGACACCACCGGCGTCCTTCCGCCGCCCGGTCCCGGCCCTGGCACACCCGATCCGGTGCCGCCGGTTCCCG
>NZ_CADCWS010000455.1 GCF_902806475.1 Candidatus Frankia nodulisporulans | reverse complement strand
CCTCTGGGACGGCATCTGCCGGGTAGCCGTCACCCCCGCCGAGATCAACCTGCTGATCGATCCTCGATCTCCCGGCGCCGGCCGCCGTGCTGGAGACCCGAAGCCTGTTCACCGACCATGCCGGCGACGCCATCGAGTACGGCGTCGACATCGCGCCGAGTCGGCGGACCCGCACGGTTGAGATCGCTCTTGCGTAGGGGCGACACACCGAGCCATACCGGCAACACCGACCTGGGCCGCGAACAGGGGCAAGCTCCGTCGTAACCAGGTCCGAGAGGGCCAGAAATGATGTTGGCCCGGAGAAATGTAGCGATCTCCCCGGGCCGATGAACATCACCTTGCTAGGCGAGTACGAGGCTACGGGACCTGTGGGTCCTTGGCCACCGTGCCCGCCATGATCGCCCCAGGAGGCGGCATGAGCGACATGATTTATAGGGCTGAAGATGACGAAGATGACCAGGCCCACATCCCACACACGACTCTGTGGGACCACCGCCTCAGCGTCCGAGCCCGTGGCCTACTCGCGATGTTGCTATGCGTCCTTCCCGGTGCCGGGGTGTCGATGGTGACCCTCGCTCGCGAGATGCGCGCCGTCGGCGGGAAGGTCGCCGAGGGCAGGGACGCACTACGCGCCGCACGGCGCGAGCTGGAACAGGCCGGCTATCTCGTCTCCAGCACCGACCGGGACGACCGCGGCCAGTGGGTGACCCGGACACGTGTCTACCGCCGCGCCCGTAACGCCCAGCCGACCAGCATCACGAAACCGCAGGTCAGCCCGGGGACTGAAAATCCGGCGCCGGGCGATCCGGCGCCGGTAAATCCGGCCCGGGACGCAAAACCGCAGGTCAGCCCGGGGACTGAAAATCCGGCGCCGGGCGATCCGGCGCCGGTAAATCCGGCGCTCTCTTCTAGTACAAGTACTAGAAGAGAAGATGATGAAGAAGACGCGCGCGCGCGCGCGAACAGTGATCCTTTGGAGGGTCGTCCGGCACTTCGTGGTCTGGCTGCCGCGTTGATCGAGGAAGGCATCCGAGCATCGTGGCCGTCGTCACCGTCCAAGCTCGCGGAGATCGAGTCGCTCATGATGCGCCACGAGGTCGACACGTTGGTGATCGCAGCCGTGCAGCAGGACACCAACGCCCGCACCACCCCGGGCCGGACCACTGCCGAATACGTCAGCGCGTTCTTGCCGCGTTGGCGTCACCTCTCAGCCGCCACCCCGTCGAGGACCAGCGCCACGAGGTCGGCCGACGCCAAGCCGCAGCAATGCCCCCGACCGGAGCATTACAAGCGTGAGTACATCGGGGGTGTGTGCCCGCTGTGCCGGTCCGAGGCGATCGAGGCAGGCGCCGCGTAGGGGGTCGTTGCTCTGCCCATCACATCGTCCGTCTACGTGGCGTTGAGGGTGCGTAGGCGAGGCCCTGAAAGGGTCGTAGGCGGCCGATCGTGATGGGTCTGGTGAGGAGGATCTTGCTGACGCCGGGGGTGGTGTGATCAAGGTCTGGTGATCGCGATACGCCAAGATCGGCTGAGATGCGCCTGTCGAGGTGTCTGCGGACGTGTGGCCTCACGCTATGGGCCCTAGGATGGCCGCTGC
>NZ_CADCWS010000454.1 GCF_902806475.1 Candidatus Frankia nodulisporulans | reverse complement strand
TGCCAAGGCGACCAGGCCGAAGTTCGACCTCGTGATGCAACTGCTGCGTACTGGCGACACGCTCAAGGTCACCCGCCTCGACCGGCTCGGCCGCTCCCTGCTGCACCTCGGTACTTCGCAAACTTACCGGCGGCGATCAAGCTCAAAATTGCCCTCCACGGAGCCCGATTTCCCTTGCACCCCAGCGGAAACCTCCGAGAGGCATGATCGCCGCACTGACCGGCGATGCGGTCCTGTCCCGCAAAGGCCTGACCGCCGGGGTGTGGGCGACCCGGCTGCGCTGGTACGCCGGTGGGGCCACGCTCCTGCTCAACTCCTGGGAGTCCTGGGCCTCCGTCGACCCGGCGGCGATCGTCGTGCACACGATCCCGCCGACGCTGCTGTTCGTCCTCGCCGAAGCCGCCTCCCCCTACCGGGTCCGGTTCGCCGAAACGGTGCGCCTCGCCGCCGAAGAGTCGGCCGACCGATGGGGAGCGGCCGGCCGACTGTGGGGAGATTCTGCCCCTGACCTGCAGGAATCGGCCGACCGGGTCGCCACACAGTCGGCCGGGTGGCCCACCCCTGACCCACAGGAGTCGGCCGACCGACTGGCCGAGGAATCGACCACCCGGCGGCCTCGCCGGCCGACCGGTCGGGTTCCCACCCCGGCCAGAGCCGGCTCCCGGCCGCATCGCACGGTCGAGGAGCTGGTGGGTGAGGCCCGCCGCCTTCCGGCAGGGAAGCAGACCGCCGACGGCATCCGGGTCGCCCTGCGGGTCGGCGCGCGCAGGGCCCGCGAGGTCCGTGACGTACTCGCCGCCGGCAAGCAGACTCCGCCGGGGGCAGTCCTCAACGACGCGGCCTAACCCCTTCCTCCGCCGGGCCGCCCGGAGCGGACGGCCCGGCACCACCCCGCACCACGTTGAAGCGCCCCGCTGGAACAGTCCGGCGGGGCGCTTCAACGTCCGGGGCATGCTCAGCCCGCCCGTTCCCTCACGTCCAGGTTCAACCGGACGACAACCGGGGGGGATCCACCGGCCAGACGGATGATCCCCTGCCGTTCCAGCTGGATCAGACAGCGTTCGACCGCCCTCACCCCCATGTGAAGTTTGCGGGCAAGGCTGGACGTCGAGATGAAGTTGCCCCCGCCGTCCTGGGCCGCATGATCACCGAGAGCGATGAGGACAACCCGCTCCTCTGCTTTGATCTTGGGCGCCTCGTACAGCGCCCACCTGATCGCGTTCGTAGCCATCCGAGCATCTTCCCGACGACGCCCCCAACAGCCGCAACCCCCACGACAACGTCTCCACAGCGTCGGGTACGGGGGCCCCGGCGGGACAGCCCGGGGATGGCAGAGCTGTCCGACCGACCGGCAAGAGCCTTACCCGGAGAGGTCCATGTCGCTACCGGGACGCCTGCCGCCGCGGTGAAGCCGTTCGGGATCACTACCGGTCAAGTTTGGGCCAAGGGGCTCGACGGACAGGCGACCAACCGCAACGGCGTCGAGCGCGCCGACCTCATCCGCGGCCCCCGTTCCGGTCTGGGTGTTCTCGACCTGGACGTCGACAAGGGCGGGGCCGCGTCGCTGTCCGCGTTGGAGTCCAGGGTGGGCTGCCTGCCCGGGACGGTGACG
>NZ_CADCWS010000453.1 GCF_902806475.1 Candidatus Frankia nodulisporulans | reverse complement strand
ACGAGACTGACCGGACCAGCCGAACGCAGCGCGTCCACCGTGTCGCAGGCGACCATCCGCCCGGACCGCACGATCCCCACCCGGTCACACAGCCGCTCCACCAACTCCAGCTGATGACTGGAGAACACCACCGGCACCCCCGCCGCGCGCCGCTCGGTGAGCACCTCACTCATCACGTCCACCGCGACCGGGTCCAACCCGGAGAACGGCTCGTCGAGGACCAGCACCACCGGGTCGTGCACCAACGCCGCCGCGAGCTGCACCCGCTGCTGGTTACCCAGGCTCAGCTTCTGCACCTCGTCGTCACGGCGCTGCGCGACCCCCAGCCGCTCCGTCCACCGTTCGACCGTCCGACGCGCCGCCGCCGGACCAAGCCCGTGCAGCTGCGCCAGGTACCCCAGCTGCTCGGCGACCTTCATCCGCGGATACAGCCCGCGTTCCTCCGGCATGTACCCGATCCGTCGCCGGACGGCCAGATCCAGCCGCGTCCCGTCGTAGCGCACCTCACCGGCGTCCGCGGCGAGCACCCCGAGAATGATCCGCATCGTCGTCGTCTTGCCCGCCCCGTTGCTGCCCACGAACCCGAACAGCTCACCGGCCCGCACCTCGAACGACATCGCGTCCAACGCCACGACCTCGCCGTAGCGCTTGGACACCCGATCAATCTCCAGCCGCCCGTCGCCCATCCGCCCACCTCTCCACCGCCCGTCCACCGACGTCCCTGTCCCGACATCCGATGGTGCGACGACCCTGTTCACGGACCCGCAATAGCCGATATCGCCCACGACGACCGCACCGTACCGCCGTGCCCCGTTCCACGGCATCCGCGGCTGATCGATCCTCTTCCCGGCTCGCCCCCCATCCAAAGCTCCCACCAGCAGGTTCCGAGCCAACGAATCGGCAACCCGACACCCCGACCACGCACACCGTCGACACCTCTCCGCACCGTGCGGCCGCATCCCTGCGTCCCCGCCTCGCGGTACCCATCGTGTCGCGCCGGCCACCGAGAGGTGCGGTGATCGCCCCCGACCAGCCCAGACCAAGCCTTTGGAGGGCAGGGGGTTGTTCCATGTTGTTCTTATTTGTTCTTGATCGTTTTCGGGCTGGATCGTTTTCGGGCTGGTCGGGACGTCGTCAACACCGTTGATTATCTTGCTGGTGGAAGCGGGGCGAGACCGACGCGGCGTGACCGCGGTACGGGGACGGACGCTTGACCCTGACACCGTGTGAGGTCATAGACCAGTGGAACCATGTTGAGCATCGGAGACGTCGCCCGCCACGGCAGGGTGTCAGTGCGCATGCTGCGCCACTGCGACGCGATCGGCCTGCTACGCCCCGCCCAGGTGGACCCGGCCACCGGCTACCGCCACCACCCGCCTGAACCAGCTACGGGCACGTCTGCGAACCATCGAGAGCGAGGGAACGATGACCACCATCGACGTCACCATCAAGGCCCTTCCCGCCGCGCGGGTCGCCGAACTGACCGGCACCGCCCGCGGCATGGAGCCCCAGTCGATCGGCCCGGTCGTCCGCGGCCTGTACGACCGGCTCACCGGCGCCCTGACCCGGGCGTCCCTGGAGCCCACCGGCCCCGCGATCGCCTACTACGTCGAGGCCGG
>NZ_CADCWS010000452.1 GCF_902806475.1 Candidatus Frankia nodulisporulans | reverse complement strand
GCTCATTTTGCTGGTGCCGCGGGCGCGTTCGATGAAGGTGATGGGGACTTCGGTGACGCGGTAGCCGGCGCGCCAGGCCTGCCAGGCGAGGTCGACCTGGAAGCAGTAGCCCTGGCTGGCGATGCGGGTGAGGTCGCGGGCGCGTAGGACGTCGGCGCGGTAGGCGCGGTAGCCGGCGGTGGCGTCACGCAGCGGCATGCCGAGGGCGGCGCGGACGTACAGGTTGGCGCCGCGGGAGAGCAGGAGGCGGCGTCGGGGCCAGTTGTGGACCTCTCCCCCGGGTATCCAGCGGGCGCCGATGGCGAGGTCGGCGTGGGTGAGGGCGGCGAGCAGGCGGGGTAGTTGTTCGGGTTGGTGGGAGCCGTCGGCGTCCATTTCGACGATGACGGTGTAGCCGTGTTGGAGGGCCCAGGTGAAGCCGGCGATGTAGGCGGTGCCGAGGCCGGATTTCTCGGTGCGGTGGAGGACGTGGATGTGGGGGTCGGTGGCGGCGAGGTCGTCGGCGATCTGGCCGGTGCCGTCGGGGCTGGCGTCGTCGATGACGAGCAGGTCGACGGTGGGGTTGGCGGTGCGCAGCCGGCGGGCGGTGTCGGGGAGGTTGTCCCGCTCGTTGTAGGTGGGGATGCAGACGACGACGCTGTGGTGATCCACGCGGTTCCTCTCCGTTTCGGGGGGCATGTCCGAGTGCCCGGTGCTGCGGGTGCGCCGTGTGCCGGTGTGGGGCTGGTCGCGGGGTCGGTCAGGTGGTGCCGGCTGGTGTGGTGCGGGTGGTGCGGCGTAGCGCTCCCGCCATCATGGCGCCCAGGGCGAGGGTGAGCAGCACCGCCTCGGGGAGGATGCCGGCGCGGTCGGCGAGGGTGCGGCTGGTGCGCAGCGGCAGGGTGGCGGCCAGGACGGCGGGTTGGTAGAGGCCGCTTTGGGCGACGATGGTGCCGTCGGGGGTGATGAGGGCGCTTTGTCCGCTGGTGGAGACCTGGATGGTGGTGCGGGCGTGTTCGACGGCGCGGAGGCGGGACATGGCGAGTTGCTGTTGGCTTTCGCCGTTGCGTCCGAAGGAGGCGTTGTTGGTCTGGATGACGAGGAGTTCGGCGCCGTGGTTGACGGTGTCGCGGACGAGGGTGTCGTAGGCGACTTCGAAGCAGATGACGTCGCCGATGGTGGTGCCGGCGGCGGGGAGGGTGCCGACGGTGGTGCCGTGGACGAAGTCGCTGGGCATGTCGTCGGCGAAGCGTGTGATGAGGGTGGTGAGCAGGGCGCGGCCGGGGAGGTATTCGGCGAAGGGGACGGGGTGGCGTTTGACGTACATGTGGCCGGTGAAGCCGTTTTCGGTCCAGATCATGCCGGCGTTGCGGACGTGGCCTGGTCCGGGTCCGTCGAGGACGGCGCCGACGAGCAGGGGTGCTTTGGCGGTGCGGGCGGCGTCGCGTAGAGCGGTGGCGACGGTGGGGTCGAGCAGGGGGTCGAGGTCGGAGCTGTTTTCGGGCCAGAGGACGAGGTCGGGTTGGGGGGTGCGGCCGGCGGTGACGTCGGCGGCGAGGCGGCGGGTTTGGGTGAGGTGGTTGGTGGTGACCTGGAAGGCGCGGCCGAGGGCGTGGATGCCGCCGTCGGTGGTGACGTTGCCCTGGATGGCGGCGATGGTGCGGGTGCC
>NZ_CADCWS010000451.1 GCF_902806475.1 Candidatus Frankia nodulisporulans | reverse complement strand
GTTCGTCAGAGGAGGGCAAGTTGATGGCGGCACTTGCCTAGCGGCGTGACAGCCCAGAGGAAGCGACAGCGCCCCGTCGGAGCAGTCCGGCGGGGCGCTTGGACGTTCCGGGCGAGGACGGTCGGCCGACTGTCGCACCCCCCGCGGCGATGGTCTGCCCCACCGGATCGGAGCTCGGCCGGCGCCGGCCGAGGCGGGGTCACGGAGGCCGGTTGCCCCCCAGGAAACCGCGGGTTGCAGTTTCCTGAGAGTTTCCTGGGTGCAACCGCCTCTGACCTGCAGGTTTCCAAGTTTCCAGGTTTCCTGGCGGGGGGCCCTACGCGTGCGCGCGCGAGGAAACCAGGTTGCAACCCGGCTCGGACGGCCCGACGGCCCCCCACTGACATCCAGTTCTTCGCCCGGGCGGGGCCGCCGGGAGACATGCCAACGCCCCGCCGAGGACGGTCCCGGCGGGGCGTCAGACGACCGAACAAGATCAGCCGTGGGTGTTAGTCAACGTTGTTGTCGACACCTGCTGGGTTGATCTCCTGGGTGGGGCCGTGGAGGCCGGCGGTGTCGACTGGAGGTGCCGAGTGCCCCATGGAACTGGCCACCGGCGGGGCACTGGCACCCCGGCGATGAGACGATGATCCATTATGATCAGGAAAAGTTCATCGACCTGATCATGGCACGCAGGTCGACGCCGGCGGCTTGGACGGGAGGCTCATTGTGAAGACCCTGACAGCAAAGGCCCTGACCGCAGCCGTTGTCATCGGCGGCACCCTGTTCGCCACAGGGGGCACCTCGTTCGCCGCGGACACCCTCCTCCCGAAGGGATCGTTCGTGTACGTCTACGGCACAGGCGCAACCGGCGAGGAGGCGAAGGCCAAGGCCACGTCTCTCGCGCAGGCTCAGTGTCAGTCGGGGAAGGTGACCACCGGTAACTACCACAATCGCCTTGCAAATGGGTTCTGGGTGTCCACCTACACGGGCAACTGCCTATGAAGATCTCGTCGGCGATGACGAGGAGGGGTGGAGGTCGGCCCCATGCAGGAGATCGTTCCGGCAGGTGTCGACAACAACGTTGACTAACACCCACGGCTGATCTTGTTCGGTCGTCTGATGCTCCGCCAGGCCCGTCCTCGGCGGGGCGTTGGCGTGCCACAGCATCTGTCGCAGAGGGCCTGGCTATCCGTCGCGTATCCGTCGCACGCTGCGACGGATAGCCCGCCACCCCCCTCCTTGTGGCCCCTGGAGGGGGTTTTCGCGGTTCCGGGCGGTCCTACCCGCTGACACGGCTTGATCCCCGCGCCGGAGCGGCGCCGGGGACCTCCCCGGCTAAGGGGCCGCAGATCCGCCGGGGGTCGTGAAGAGGGCGCCGTCCGCCCCTGCAGGGGGGAGCTGAACCTGGCAATGCCGGGGGGTGCTGCCTGGTCTGCGCCGGCCTGCCGGTGGCGGTGTCGTGGGGGGCTCGGCGGTGGCACTGTGCGGCCGTCTCCGGCCGTTCTGGAGGCCGCGATCGCGGCGTGGGTTGACGCCGGGTGACGGCCGCGCTGGTGCAGACCAACCTGTGTGGCGGCGGTGACACTCTCGATACTTGATCATTATGTGGTGGGTGGATCTCGCTACTTTAAGACTTCGATCATCAACATAAAGTTAGCTTGTTGGGATGTCACGCTTAATCTA
>NZ_CADCWS010000450.1 GCF_902806475.1 Candidatus Frankia nodulisporulans | reverse complement strand
CAGGTGTGATCGTGGGCTGCCCTCTCACCCTTGTTGATGTTGAGTTTTGCCGGTCGGTCTGGGTGTGGCCGTGGCCGGGTGCCCCGTTGTCGCGCGGGGGTGGGCGTCCGGTCCACGTCCGGAGCGGTGTTTTTCCTGGTCGGCGGGTGGGAGGTCGCTGGCCCCGGGTTATCCGGGGGCGGGCAGTGCGCGCAGCGTCGTGATCGCCTCGACGGCCAGCGGGGTCCAGGGGTGGTGGGCGGCGAGGTGCAGCACGGTCTGGCGGGCGTGGCGGGCGAGCCGGCCGGCGAGCGAGAACAGCCGCTGGCGTAGCCGTTTCGGTTCCCACCGCCGCGCCGGGTGATCTGGGAGGGCGATCAGCTGGGTCCAGGCGGTCAGGTCGAGGGCGAGCGTGACGAGGGCGCACCAGATCTGGTTCTGCGCGAAGTCGTGCAGGGGCAGGTTGGTCAGGCCGGTGTCCTTCGCGCCGCGGATCCGGTCCTCGCACCGGGCCCTTCTGCGGTGGCGTAGTTCGAGGTCGGCGAGCTGGCCGCGGACGGTGTTGGTCGCGAACGCCGTGATCCTGTTCCCGTCGACGTCCGTGATCCGCAGCTGGGCGCCGGGGTGAGGGCGTTCCTTGCGGGCGATGACCCGTATTCCCGGTGGTCAGCCGGTGAGGTCCATCAGGCCGGTCAGTTCGGCGACGAACGCGCCGGGGCGGGGCCGGCGGTCGGCGTCGTAGGCCGGCGTCCACGCTTCCTTCGGGAGGCGGGCGATCAGCTGGGCGGCGTTGTCGGGCAAGGTGAACCCAACCGAGTAGCCGAGTCGGCGGCGGTGCAGCCAGTCGACGAAGGCATGGGTGCCGCCGGCCGAGTCAGCGCGGATGAGCACCGACCTGGACCGGCGCAGCCGCCTGGGTAGCTGGCCGAGCGCTCTGGTGGCGACCGTGATGTGGTCGGCGGCCGTGTTCGACCCGGCGTTCCCCGCCCGCAGCAGCACCGCCGCCGGTTCCCCGGCACCGGCCGGGCCGTGGTCGATGAACGCCCACAACGGGTGGAAGCCATATCCCCGCTTGAACGTCGGCCGGGCCTGTTCCTTCTCCGAATGGGCCGTGACCAGCGTCGCGTCGAGGTCCACGACCAGCGGGTCGTCCGCCGACACCGCCTGGCCTGGCGCGCGGCGGCCCGCGAGCGACCACACCCGGCCGCGCGCGGCCGCTCTGGCCCGGTCGACCGCGGCGAGCACCCGGTCCACGTCGCCGGCGAGCCGGTCGATGGTCCGTGACACCGTCGGGTCCGACGCCACCAGGCCGAACAGCTCCGGCTCGGCGCGCAGCAACGCGATGTCCGCGAGGCAGTCCCCGCCCAGCGCCAGCGACACCGCCAGATCGGTCAGCACCTTCGCCGGATCATGGGTCGCCAGCGGCGACCGCCACCCCGCAAGCCCGGCCGACAACTCCCGTCCCAGCCCGGACACCCGGACGGTCTCGGTCAGCAGCGCCCCGCCCGCCGACGACACCACACCCCTGCCCGCAGTATCGACACGGACAGACGGGTAGACATCGGTACGCTGCACCATGAAGGTGCTCCTTGGTTTGGATGGATCAGGCCCTCGACAAGCCCAATCCTCCCTGCTCAGGAGCACTTTCCTATTTCCGGACACCCAACAGATGATCATCCCCATGAAA
>NZ_CADCWS010000449.1 GCF_902806475.1 Candidatus Frankia nodulisporulans | reverse complement strand
TCAGCAGGACCTCACCGGGCCCCACCTGCTCGGACACCGGTACGCCCGCGGGCAGGTCAGCCAGCCAGAGGGCCAGGGGATGCTCGTCGACCTGGCGGACTCGGACGCCCCGGGCCACGGCCAGCTCATGCAGGAAGCGCACCAGCCGGTGGCACCGGTCGGCCAGTGCGGCGCGCTGGTCGTCCGCCGACATGGGCCCGTCTCCCTCCGCCCCGCGGTCATCCGGCCATCAGATCGGCCGTGATCGTACGAACCCTCGCATCATGACGGCTGCCCGTCGCGCCCGGCCGGCTGGGGGTCCGCACGGGCCCGCCGGGACGAACATGGGCGTCCCATGGTCTGGGAGTGGTCCTTTGTGTTCCTGTCGTTGGCCATGTGGAGGTCGCGGTGTCCGCGGCGGCGTGCCGACGCAGAGTGGGGACGGTGGATGCGACAACATACACATCTGTGATGTCACGGTTCTATGCGGATTTGCACATCCACTCCCGGTACTCGCGGGCGTGTAGCCGTGACTGCGACCTGGAGCATCTGGCCTGGTGGGCGGCCCGCAAGGGGATCGCGGTGGTCGGGACGGGGGACTTCACCCATCCGGCGTGGTCGCAGGAGCTCGCGGACAAGCTGGTGCCGGCCGAACCGGGGCTGTTCCGGCTGCGGCCCGACCTCGAGGCCGAGGTGCTGCGCACCCTGCCGGCATCGTGCCGCACAGCCACCCGCTTCATGATCTCGAGTGAGATCTCCACCATCTACAAGCGCGGCGAACGGACCCGCAAGGTCCACCATCTGCTGTACGCGCCGACCCGCGAGCAGGCCGCCGCCATCACCGCCGCCCTCGCCCGGATCGGCAACCTGGCCGCGGACGGACGGCCCATCCTCGGCCTTGACTCCCGCGACCTGCTGGAGATTACCCTGGCCGGCGGGCCGGGCTGCTACCTCGTCCCCGCGCACGTCTGGACGCCCTGGTTCGCGGTGCTGGGCTCGAAATCGGGTTTCGACGCGGTCGAGGACTGTTACGTCGACCTGGCCGACGAGATCTTCGCCCTGGAGACGGGCCTGTCCGCCGACCCGGAGATGTTCTGGCGGATCTCCGGCCTCGACCGTTACCGCCTGGTCAGCAACTCCGACGCGCACTCCCCGCCGATGCTCGGCCGGGAGGCGACCGCGTTCACGTGCGAGCTGGACTACTTCGCGATCGAGGCGGCGCTGCGCGGCGGGGACGGTTTCGCCGGCACGGTCGAGTTCTTCCCCGAGGAGGGCAAGTACCACCTGGACGGCCACCGCAAGTGCGGGGTGGTGCTGACCCCCGAGCAGACCCGTGAGGTCGGCGGACGCTGCCCGACCTGCGGCGGGCTGCTCACCGTCGGTGTGCTCAACCGGGTCGAGGCGCTCGCCGACCGCCCGGACGGGACGGTCCCGGCGACGGCCGGCACGGTCAGTTCGCTGGTGCCACTGCCGGAGATCGTCGGGGAGATCCTCGGCGTCGGTCCGAAGAGCAAGGCGGTCGCCACCCAGGTCACCTCCCTGGTGTCACGGCTCGGCCCCGAGCTCGGCATCCTCGGTGACGTCCCGACCGACCGGATCGCCGAGGTCGGCTCCGCGGAGCTGGTCGAGGCGATCACCAGGCTGCGCCGCGGCGAGGTCATCCGTCAGGCCGGCTACGACGGCGAGTACGGCGTCATCCGCCTGTTCACCCCCGACGAGCTGTCCGCCGCCCCCGACACCCTCTTCGACCTCGGGTGGTGGGCGGC
>NZ_CADCWS010000448.1 GCF_902806475.1 Candidatus Frankia nodulisporulans | reverse complement strand
GTTGCAACGGCCTCTCCCCCCGAAGATTGTTGTCGTAGATAACCTTCCAGTGTGGGGCAGGGGCCGTTGTCCTTCAACTCGGGCGCATCCCGTTTTGTTTTGAAATGAAATCAGACTTCTGCATAAGCCTCCCGGTCCGTCGGGTGGGCTGGTCAGGCGGCCAGGCTCACCACGAGGGTCTGGCCGGACTGCGGGCGGTAGAGGAGGAAGTTCGTCGAGCGGTAGGTGCGCTTACCGAGGACGTCGCACCTGACCTGGACGGTCGCGGTGCTGGGCAGCTGCGGGTTGCCGAAGACGGTCGAGAAGCGTCCGCCGCCGCCCACGGTCGCGCCATGTGACTCCCCGCCGCCGCTGATCAGAAGCGATTCGGCCGAACCGATGGTGCACCGGACTGTTCCGGCGACCGTCAGCGGATTGTTGATGGTGCCGGCGGCCGCCGGCAGAGCCAGGGGGATGGCGACCAGGGGCGCCGCGATCCCGGCGAGCATGGCAGCGGTCCTGAACCTTGAGATTCCGCGCACGACACACCTCCGAGGCAGGTCAACGACGTGCTGCTCCAGGTGTACCCATCGACACCCCAGGTAGTCGAGAGGTGCGGGTGAGTGACGTGCGGCCGCCGATCACACGTCGGCGTGGCAGCAGACCTCCAGTTCCATCCCGTCCGGGTCGCGGAAGAACAGGGACCACTCCGAGCCGAGCCGCTGGATCTCACCGATGTCGGCGCCGTGCTCGCGCAGCCGGTCGCGGGTCGCCTCCAGAGTCGCCAGTGAGTCGACGGCCAGGCCGAAATGGTCGATGGGCCCGCGCCCGCCCACGCGACGCCGATCGACGGCGCCGTCCTCAGCCGACGCTTCGAACACGTTGAGTGCCGCATCTCCACCGAGGTCAAGGATCGTCATCCGAGGGTGACCCTGCTCCGCGGCCATCTCGAAGGTGGTCTTCGCGTCGAAGACGTCGGAATAGAATGCGACGATTTTGTCCAGATCAGACGTGATCGTGGCGATGTGGTTGAAGCCTGTCGTGATCGGCATTGTTCCCCGCTTCTGCCCGGCTACTGGCCCGTTGCCCTCGCCCGCAGGTTATGACCTCAACCGGAGTTCAGGTCAACCGGATTTCAGGTCAACCGGCGCGTCAGCTGGCCGACTCCGGCGCTCGGAGTGGATCGTCGTTGTCGGCGCTCAGTCGTGCAGGGGCAGGTCGTTGCCTGCACCGGCGGGCTGCTGCCGCGCGATGACGATGGGTGCCTCCAACGCCGCCGTGGGTGCGGCCTCGCCGGGCTGGTGGACGACGACGGCGGCCGGCGCGTCCGAGCGGTCCGGGTGGAGCAGGAGGAAGGTGAGCAGTAGGCCGAGGAGCAGGAAACCGGAGCCGACGAACATGCCGAACGCGCTGCCGGCGGCGAAGGCGCGCAGGGGGTCGTGGCCGCTGGCGATGAGGTCCTCGGTCCGGTTGTTGGCCAGGGTGCCGAGGATCGCCAGCGCGATCGCGCCGGAGATCTGCATCGTCACGTTCACGATGCCGGACGCGAGACCCGCGTCTGCGGGCGGGACGTCCCGCATCGCGATCGTCAGCAGGGGGAGGAACGTCAGGGCCGCGCCGACACCCACGCCCATGAGGGCGATGAACAGCCAGGGAAAGTAGCCGCCGCTGCCGTATCCCTCGAACCAGCCGAGCAGCACCAGGCTGCTGGTCAGCACGACCAGCCCGATGATGAGAACCGAGCGGGCACCGAGTCGATCCATCAGTGCC
>NZ_CADCWS010000447.1 GCF_902806475.1 Candidatus Frankia nodulisporulans | reverse complement strand
TTCCCGTCTCTGCCTGCCCCGGTCCCGGCCCTGGTCGCCTCCGGTCCCCGTCCCTGTCGCCCCCCGGTCCCCGTCCTCATCTCCCGTCCGAACCCCCATCGCCTCACAGCCCACCGGACGAAACCCCGGCCGCCACCAGATGCCGAGGGTTGTGCGGCACCATGCCGAGGGCTGTTCGGATTTCCGGGGCCGAAATCCTTGACGAACCCTCGGCATCTCATGATCACGTGACCGCGGTTCGGGGGTGTCGAGGCGCTTGGCGCTCCATTGCCACTAATTGCTATAGATTCATCGCTTTTAGTGGTGGATCTCGTCTCGTCGTCACGGGACGCCCATGACGATGCGGTCGGGGGCCGAATAATCCGTGGCGGGTGGCGCGCGGGCATGATGGGTTTGGTGTTCGGGTCGCGGTGGCGGGTGCCGGGTGGGCTCGCATGATCGATACGATGGAAGGGCGCTGCTGGATGGGCGGACGTCGGCGGGCCGCAGGTTGGCCGCGGACGGGCCGCGGACGGGCGCGGCGATTCGGGTGGACGGGTCACGGGTTGATGGACGTAGGTCGCTCGGCGTAGGTCGCTGGACGTGGGTCGCGGGTACTCGCGGATGATGGACGGTGTAGGGAGAAGGGGCGCAGACGGTGCCGAGGGAGCAGGGGCGTAAGGCCATCGCGCAGAACAAGCGGGCCCGCCACGACTACGAAATCCTCGACACGTACGAGGCGGGGTTGGTGCTGCGCGGCACCGAGGTGAAGGCGCTGCGGGCCGGTCGGGCGTCACTCGTGGACGGGTTCGCCCAGATCGTCGACGGTGAGGCCTGGCTGCACAACGTGCACATCCCGGAGTACACCGAGGGCACCTGGACGAACCACGCCCCACGGCGCAAGCGCAAGATGCTGCTGCACCGGGCCGAGATCGAGAAGCTCGTCGGGAAGACGCAGGAGGGCGGCCTCACCCTCGTCCCGCTGAGTCTGTACTGGAAGGACGGCCGGGCGAAGATCGAGATTGCCCTGGCCCGTGGTCGCAAGGCCTACGACAAGCGCCACGCCCTCGCCGATCGGGACGCTGCCCGCGAGATCAGCCGCGAGATGGGCCGCCGGGTCAAGGGCCGCTACAGCTGAGCACCAGCCGATCCGCCGCTTCGGCCGGTCCCTCTGACCCGGCCAGCACCTCGGCTGGCGCCAGCACCTCTGCCTCTGTCGGTGTTGGCGCCGGTGCTGGCTTCGGCGATGGCGATGACGGCGGGTTGTCCCGGTTCGAGGCTCTGCTCACCCCGCAGGGGGCCGAGGTCCTGGCGGCGGCCTGTGCCGTCTATGCCGGGCCGGGCGGGCCCGGGGCGGTCGCGGCCCGTGAGTTGGCCACAGGTACACGACTGCGGGCCGAGGGGGTGCCGGCCGAGCTGGTCGCGGTCGCGTTCAGCCAGGCGGAGCTGCGCCGTCATGCCCAGGCCAAGTTCGCGCTCGCGGAGCGGATGTTCTTCACCCGCGCCGGCCTGGAGCAGGCGTCCTCGCAGGCCGCCGCCGCGCATCGGGCCGAGCGCTTCGCGGGCCTCGCCCGGCTGGCGGATCTGTGTACCGGTATCGGCGGTGACGCCCAGGCCCTGGTCCACGCGGCGGACGGCGAGGCGGGCACGGCCGACCGGGAGATCCTGCTGGTCGACCGGGACCCGCTGCACCTGCGGATGGCCGCGCACAACGCCGCACTCGACGCCGCGACGGACAGCGCCGCGACGGACAGCGCCGCGACGGACAGCGCCGCGACGGACAGCGC
>NZ_CADCWS010000446.1 GCF_902806475.1 Candidatus Frankia nodulisporulans | reverse complement strand
CCAGTCCAGCTTCGTCGTCGTTCTGCTGGAGGGCTGGGTGAAGGTCACCGCGGCGACGGAGAACGGGCATTTCGCGTTGCTCGCGATTCGCCGGGGTGGCGATCTGGTGGGGGAGCTCGCGGCGATCGACGCGCTTCCCCGCATGGCGACCGTCGTGGCGGCCGGCCCGGTGCGTGCGACGGTGCTCTCGGCGGAGGCCTTCCTCGGCTGCCTGCGTCGCCACCCGCTGGTGCACCAGGTGGTGAGCGGCACCCTGGGGGCGAAGTTCCGCGCGGCGACCAGACGCCGGGTGGAGTTCGCCGGCTACCCGGTCGCGCTGCGGGTGATGCGGGTCATCCTGGAACTCGGGCAGATGTACGGCCGCCCGGTGGCGGACCAGCACGGTGCGGTCGCCATCCCGTTGACCCAGCCGGAGATCGCCGCGCTCGTGGGAGCCGCCGAGCCGACGGTGCACAAGGTGCTGCGCGATCTGCGGCGGCGCGGTCTGCTGTCCACCGGCTACCGGTCGGTCATCATCCGGGATCCGCGGTTGCTGCGGGCGGAACTCGCCTGCCTGGATTCGGGCTCCCGGGCGGTGCAGGAGAACTACCGCGCTGCCGGCGCATGATTCTGGACCACCCGCACATCGCTTTGACAGCGCGGCATCTGGCGTCCGCCGGGACGTTCCGGCGGGCCTGCCGTTCCGGTGGCTGTTGGTAGGGTGCCGTCACGGGCGGGGAGGAAACCGGACGGGTGCGGGCGAAGGCGGGGGCGCGTGGGGCTGCGGCGGGTGACGGCGGTGCGGTACGCGGCGGCGCTGCGTGAGGGCGGGAGCCTGCCCGGTCTGATGGAGGGTGACGACCTCGGCACCTGGGTGGTGAAGTTCCGCGGCGCGGGGCAGGGGCAGGGGGCGCTCGTCGCCGAGGTGGTGGTCGGGGAGCTGGCTCGTGCGCTGGGGCTGCCCGTACCCGAGATCGTCGTCGTCGACGTCGACCCGCGCCTTGGCCGCACCGAACCCGACCAGGAGGTGCAGGACCTGCTGCGGGCCAGCGCCGGCGCCAACCTGGGGCTCGACTATCTGCCCGGGTCCATCACCTACGATCCGCTCGCCTTCACCGTCGCCCCGGAGCTCGCGGCGCGGGTGCTGTGGCTGGACGCGCTGACGCTCAACGTAGACCGGTCGTGGCGCAATCCGAACCTGCTGGTGTGGGGCGGCGGCCTGTGGTTGATCGATCATGGCGCCGCGCTGTACCCGCATCATGACTGGGCGAGCGCGGACGGGTCTGTCGCCCGGACCCTGCCCGGTGTGGCTGACCATGTGCTGCTACCGGCGGCGGCCCGACCTGACGCGTTCGCGCGGGCCGACGCGGAACTCGCCGGCCAGGTGGAGGCTGCACTGCTCACCGCCGTGCTTGACCGGGTACCCGCGGACTGGCTGGCGGTGCCGCCCGAGCGTTACGTCCGGTGGCTGCTGGCCCGGGTCGAGGCGCGGGCGGCCTGGCGGGACGCGGTGATCACGGCCCTCGGCTCCGCCGACGAGGTGCGGCAGACCGGCCAGGCCGGGCAGGCAGGCCAGGCCTGGCGGGCGGGGCGGGCGGGGCGGCCGGAGTGGCTGCGGGCCGGTGACTGGTTGCGCACGGGTGGGACGCGGCCTCGGCGGCGTGCCGATGCCTGAGCTGTTCGAGTACGCGGTGATCCGGCTGGTGCCGCGGGTGGAACGCGGTGAGTTCCTCAATGTCGGGGTGGTGCTGTACTGCCAGCCGCCGCGGTTTCTGGACCTGCGCTGCCAGCTGGAGGCATCCCGGGTCGCGGTGCTGGACCCGCAT
>NZ_CADCWS010000445.1 GCF_902806475.1 Candidatus Frankia nodulisporulans | reverse complement strand
CGGTCGCTGGCCGGTCGGTCGCTGGCCGGTCGGTCGCTGGCCGGTCGGTCGCTGGCCGGTCGGAGGCCGCGCTGGCTGGCCGTTGCGACTGGGAATCTCGCAGGGCGGGACGCGCGCCAACAATGGTCATTTCCGACCTTCCCCCTGACCGGTACCGAATCATTTTTTTCTACATGTTCCTGTTCCGCGCGAACCGGAACGGCTACTTCCCGGCCGTCATTCCCCACGACGGGCCGCGCCAACCGAGCTGGATCGGTCCTCGGAGTGATTGGTTGACAGCCATGTCCGGTGACCCGTCGTTCGTGGTGGATGAGGAGCCTGCGCGACCGTCGGAGCCGGATCGGGCCGCGCGGCGGCGGCTGGCGCGACACACGATGCGACGGGCCGCGTTGAACATCACGGTGCTCATGGCGCTCTATTACCTTTTGCCGTTGCGGGGTGGCTGGGACCCCGTGGCGATCCTGCTGCTCGTCGTCGGACTGCTGGCGTTCACGGCCCTCGCCTGCTGGCAGCTGCGCTCGATCCTGCGGTCGCGGTACCCCGCGGTCCGGGCGATCGAGGCGCTGGCGCTGTCGATCCCGCTGTTCCTGACCCTGTTCGCGACCACGTACTACCTGCTGAGTCAGGCGGAACCGGGAGCCTTCACCGAGCCGATGAACCGCACCGACGCGCTGTATTTCACCGTCACCGTGTTCGCCACGGTCGGGTTCGGCGACATCGCGCCCACATCACCCTCCGCCCGGATCGTCGCAACCGTGCAGATGCTGGCCGATCTACTGGTACTTGGCCTGCTTGTCCGCACCGTCTACAGCGCGGTCGAACACGGCCAACGCCACCGGGGCTCACGCCCGTAGTGCCGCGGCGAGCGCCTGCGTCCAGGTACGGACGGACGGACGGACGGCCCAGACCCGTCGGTTTGGACCGGCCTTCCTGTCCGCGCTACGGGACGACCTTCAGCAGCCGACCACCGCGGTCGAAGACCCGGATCGTGGGAGTCTTCGAGTGCTCCCAGCTGCCGATACTCCCCAGGCCTCCTACCGTCCACGTCCGGCACCGTCGCCACGAGATCCTCGGGCACTCGTCGCCGACCGAACCGTCGCCTGTTCGCGTTCACGAGGATGCGGCGCACATAGGCATCCGGGTGATCACTGCTCTGGACCCGTCGCCACGCCACATACGCGCGTGCGAGCGTGATCTGAACCAGGTCCTCCGCCTCTGTGGCATCGCCGCACAGCAGGTAGGCCAGTCTCAGCAACCGTGGCAGTCGCGGTGCGAAGAAATCGCGAAAATCCCGGTGTTCATCATCATCATCATCCATCGGCCCCTTCACAACCCTCCAGATCCCGCCGGATGCCTGGCGGGTTGCCTCATCCGCCGGAACGGATTCCGCGGCCGGACGATCGCGGGCGAGGCCTGGCCAGGTGGACCGCGGCACCACGGGCCCGGAGGCGCTACGAGGCCGTCAGCCGGCCCGCTTCCGCCAGGACCGCCTTGACGCTGCGATTCCTCGAGGGCGGCTACCTCACCCCCGCGGACCTCGACGGTGATGTCCACGAGGGCGGCGAACAGTCCAAAACGTCCCGACCCGGTCGCCACCTTCAGCAACAGGGTGGCTCGGACCATCAGTCCCCAGTGACGCTGGCTGTAACTTACACAGAAGGTAAGTTACAGCCAGCGTGAGTAAGCATGAGGAGGTAGCGGTGGCCTTCGTGAATCGCACCGACGAGCTCGCCGCGCTCGAGGCGTGGTCGTCCCACGCGAGACGTTCACCGATCATCGCGACCAGATCGTCGAACTGGATGTCG
>NZ_CADCWS010000444.1 GCF_902806475.1 Candidatus Frankia nodulisporulans | reverse complement strand
GGAAGCCGGTGTCGACGCAGAAGGTGGTGATCCCGGCCGCGGTGAGCAGCCGACGGTGGACCTCCTCATGGCCGAGTTCGGCGCGACGCTCGAGGTAGGTGTCGGGCTCGGCGTGCGGTGGCAGATCGAGGTGGGGCGCGCACCAGCGGCGCAGGGCGAACCCGAGCTGGCTGTCGAACAGGGTGGTGCCGGGTGGTCCGGGCGTGTCCGCCTCGGTGAGCATGCTTTCGAACTCCGGCCGGTCCAGGCCCCGTTGGACGAGCCCATGGCAGTGGTGATCGATGAGTTCTCCGTCCACGCGCAGCGCCATCCCTGGTGCATCTCCCCTGGACGGGCTGGTCATGCCTGGCTGGCACGTCCCCCCGGTCGTTGCACACAGTGATATTCACCAGTGGGCGACGCCTGTGGATAACATGTGGACAACTACGGTGCTCCTGGGGACAGTCGGATCTGAAATCCGTGATGTTGGCGTGTTTTCAGAGTTTCTTGACTCGCAGCTAACTGTGGAAAACGTTGGACGGGCCAAGGGCGGCGCGCGCTGATCTCGAGCCGCAGCCGGCAGCTCGGCTACTTTTGGTTATCACTTCGCGCTGTGGTCGGTGTCTCGTCCGATCTTCTCGGGCACCAGCGCGCCGTCGGAAGCACGCTCCTTCGGTCCGGCGGCGCCGCAGCGGGGAAGGGTGGCCAGCAGGCATCCGCCGAGGAGGCGACGATGAACGAGCCCGGTCCGAAACCAGCGTCAACGCCACCCCCCGCCCATCCGACCCCACCCACGTCCGCGGCCTCGCCTGACTACGTGTCCCCCCCGAGACCGACCTCCGCGTCCCCCGCGGTGACCGTCGCGGTGCGGACGTCCCGGGAGCCGGACGGGGGCGAGGCGGCGGCGGCGTCGGCGCTGGCGGCGGTTCGGGGCGGCTGGGAGCGGGATCGGATCGCCGCGGCGGCACGGCACGCGGCGACGAACCTGGCGGTGCGCGGGGTGGTCTGCGTGGCCTGCACCTTCGTCGACAACAGCGGCATCACGAGGGTGAAGGGCGTGCCGGTCGGACGGCTGGACGCGGCGGCGGTCTGGGGCGTGGGCATGTCGCCGGTGTTCGACGCCTTTCTTCCCGACGACGCGATCCTCGGCGACACAGCGGCCGGTAGCCCCGTCGGCGACCTGCGGCTGCATCCGGACCTTGACCGACTGACCCTGCTGGCCGCCCAGCCGGGCTGGGCGTGGGCACCCGCGGACCGTCGCGACCAGGACGGCCGGCCCCATCCCCAGGACGGCCGGGAACTCGTCCGCCGCCAGATGGCCCGGCTCGCCACCCGGGGGATCGAGGTGGCGCTCGCGTTCGAGGTCGAGTGGACGGTGGCCACCGCCGACGCCGACCCCGACGAGTTCGTACCGGCGGCGCGCGGACCCGCGTACGGGATGACCCGGGTCACCGAGCTCGCCGACTACCTGCGTGACGTCGTCGCGGCACTCACCGACCAGGGGCTCGTCGTCGAGCAGATCCATCCCGAGTACGCCGCCGGCCAGTTCGAGGTCTCGGTCGCCCCTCAGGATCCGCTCGCCGCCGCGGACACCTGCGTGCTGGTCAAGGAGACGATCCGCGGGATCAGCACGCGCCACGGCCTGCGTGCCTCGTTCGCCCCCCAGCTGGTCGTCGGCGGTGTCGGCAACGGCGGCCACATCCACCTCAGTCTGTGGGCCAACGACAGCCCGTGGCGCGCCGACCCGGACTACCTCGACGACCCGGACGACCTCGACGACCTCGGCAACCAGCGTGGCTCCCACGACGCGTCCGGCCCGCGTCGACACCGTGATCCCGGTGC
>NZ_CADCWS010000443.1 GCF_902806475.1 Candidatus Frankia nodulisporulans | reverse complement strand
TGTCGCGTGAGGCACCGATGTCGGCCCGGGCGGGGATGCCGCCACCGCGGGTGGGAATGCCGACGCGTGACCCCGGCCGACCCCGCGAACCCGGCCCCCCGCCCCGCGGTGCCGGCGGCGGAGCACCGCGAGGAGCCGGACCGCCTGTTCGCGGCCCGATGCCCTCGCCCGCCCCGCCGCCGCGGATGGCCCACTCGGCACCGCTGGGAGCACCCCCCGCACCCGGCACCGGACCGGTGCCACTGCCCGGCGCGGCTCCCGGCACCGGTGGGCCCGGCGGACCGAGCCAGCCCTACGGCCCCTATCCGCCCGCACCGAGCCGCCGCGGACCCGACCGCCGCCAGCTCGCCCTGATCGCCGGGGTGATCGTCGCCGCCGTGATCGCGGTCATCGTGATCGTGTCGCTGCCCAAGAACGACGGCTCGGGCGGTACCGGACCAGCCACGGTCACCACGTCATCGGCCGGCGCGACGCCGTCACCACGCGCCCCCGGAATCGGCGATACGGTCACCGACCAGGGTCTCGCCTTCACCGTCACCGACCTGGACTGCTCCCAGAGTCAGCTCGGCGAGGGCATTCTGGCGCTGCGCGCCAACGGACGCTTCTGCCTGGCCAAGGTGACCGTCAGCAACACCGGCGGCACCGAGGCGTCCCTGGACAACGCCGCCCAGCTGCTCCTGGACAGCCGGGGCGACAAGCACGAGTCGAGTCTGCTCGCCCGCCTCAAACTGGGCGAGGATCTCTGGGAGACCATCGAACCCGGCGAGACCAGGCGCGGCACCCTGGTCTTCGACGTGGCCAAGGATGCCCAGCCGCGTGTCCTCGAGCTGCATGCCAGCCCGCAGAGCCCCGGCGCACGCCTCACCATCCGCTGACACCAGCCCGACCGCGCGCTCCGCTTTGGACCGCACCGGCGCACTGTGCGGGGTCACCCGGCCACACAGCGATTTTCTGCTGGGATCTCCCTTCGACCTCCCGCACCTGTCACCCACGGCGCACGGCAGCCGGCTAACGTGACTGTCTGCTCAAGCAGACGCAAGACGGATGGGCGGTGTGGTCGTCCACTGACCACACATCGCCAAGACGAGGAGACAGGTGCGAGGCAGCGGTGTCGGCGTCGACCCGAAGGGTCGACGCGGCCAGGTAGTACCGGACGGCCATGCCCGTCAGCCAGTCCACCGACGACCAGCTGACCGCCCCGGGTCCGTCGGCCGCGTCGGCCGGCTGGGCATCCTGAGCATCGTCGCTGTCTGCGTGGGTCTGACAGCGTCCTGCTCGGGTAGCACCGCCGACCGGGTTGGCTCGGCGCTTGGCCTGTCCAGCACGTCCCCGGCAGCCGCGGCCGCCGGTGGATCCGGGACGGCCCTCTCCCTGCTGGGCACCCTGCCCGTCCGCGCCGAGGACAATTCGCCGAAGTACCGCCGGGACGCGTTCGGTACCCCCTGGTCGGACGTCGACCACAACGGCTGCGACACCCGCAACGACATCCTTCGCCGCGACATGCGCAGCACGACCCTGCGCAAGGCGGACAACTGCACGGTGCTCACCGGCGAGCTCACCGACCCGTACACGACCCGGATCATCCGGTTCAACCGCGCCCGCAGTGCGTCCGCCGTCCAGATCGACCATGTCGTCGCGCTCGCCGACGCATGGCGCACCGGCGCTCTGGAGTGGACCGACGCCCAGCGCCTGCAGTTCGCCAACGATCCCCAGAACCTGCTGGCCGTGGACGGTCCGACCAACATCCGCAAGAGCGACCAGGACGCGGCCGAATGGCTGCCGCCCAGTCCCGGCGAGCAGTGCCCCTACGTTGCCCGCCAGGTCGGACTGAAGTCGCGCTACCACCTGTGGGTCACCTCGGCCGAG
>NZ_CADCWS010000442.1 GCF_902806475.1 Candidatus Frankia nodulisporulans | reverse complement strand
CCAGATCCCTGACCTGCACGATGACGCGCGGCGGCGCGTGCTCGTATGCTGTCCCGGAACGTCCGAGGCGGGGGGCCGGAGGGGTGACAACGCTGAGCGCAGCCGATTCCGGTGATCTCTCGACGGTGCGTTCGTGGAGTGATCTCGCCGCCCATCTCCAGGGCATCCAGAAACGAAGCGGCCTGAGCCTCGGCGATATCCAGCGGGCAGCAAAGAAACTCGCGGCCTCGGGTTCGCCGTACTGCGAACTGCCCACCAGCACCGTGAGCGACGCGCTGAACGGCCGCAGGACGATCAGAAACGACCTGCTCGGGACCCTGCTCGAGGTCCTGGAGGTGCCGTCCGAGGAACGACAGAAGGTACGGCGGGCATGGCAGCGGCTGAGCACGAGCGTCGGCCAGGGGCCGGCGCTCGCCGGCCACGTCGCCGAGGCAACCGGCCGTGATCTTGGGGTCCATCCCGCGATTCCGCTTGCCGGCGGCTTCGGCCGGCCAACCACCGGCGGCGGCAGCGGCGAGTTTCCCCGCTATGTCGAACGGGATTTTGACCAGATGCTCCGCGAGATGATCAAAAAGGGTCTGCAGGAGGGTGTCTTCGTCCTGCTGCTCGGCGGCTCCTCCTGCGGTAAGACCCGATCGCTGTTCGAAGCCGTCCGGGCGCTCGTGCCAGGTTCGTGGTGGCTGGCGCAGCCGACGACCACCCAGGAGATTCGCGATCTCGTCCAGGTGCCGACCGAGGACACCGTGCTCTGGCTGGATGACTTCCACCAGTTCCTCGGTGCCGATCCGCCGCTGCGTCAGGCGGACTTCAAAGCCCTCCGCAAAGCGGGGATGATAATCGTCGGCACGGTCTGGCCCGTCCATTATCATTCACGCCGACAACTGGATTACGGCGATACCGGTGACATCTACGCCGAGGATCGGAAGATCCTCGAAGCCTCGGAGCTGATCCCGGTCTCGGCCCAGCTCAGCGAGGGCGAACTGCGGCGTGCTCGTGCGCTCGCGCCGACCGATCAGCGCGTGGCGACCGCTCTCAGCATGGTCGACACGGGATTCACCCAGGTCCTGGCGGCCGCCCCTGACCTCGTCCATCTGTGGGAGGTCCCGCCTACGCCGTACTGTCAGGCGGCCATCTCCAGTGCGGCGGACGCGCGCCGGCTTGGTGTACGCGTCTCGCTGTCCACCGACACCCTCGCCACGGCGATGGCCGGCTATCTGACCCGCTCGCAACGTGCCTCGCCCGCGCGGACCTGGCTGGAACGCGCGTTGGCGCACGCCGCGAGCCCGCGCCACGGTGAGGTGACCGCGCTCATCCCGGACGGCGACGACGGCTCGGCGGAGACGTTCGACGACCACCGAGCGGCCGTCTCCTACCGCGCGGCGGACTATCTGACGGAATACATCGGTCGGGCCCGCCGGACCATCTGCCCGCCGGAGAGCCTGTGGCAGGCGCTGGCCAGGGATCTGCGTGGCGCCGAGGATCTGCGCCGGCTGGCCGGCGCGGCGCTGGCCCGGATGCGCTACACCTACGCCGAGCGCGCACTGAGCCGGCTCCACGACGAACATGACGACTCCGCGGCCAGCGCGGAACTCATCGCGCTCCTGCGCCGCCAGGACCGGCTCGACGAGGCCCTCGAGGTCGCCGACGTGTCGCCGACGTGTCGCTGGCGGCGAAGCCCGCCGACCAGCAGCGACGGGACCGCTGGGATGCCCTGATCCGACTGCAGGTACACGTCGACAAGCTCCGCGACCCGGCGAAGGACGATCCCCACAGCGCGGCGCAACTCGCCGAACTCCTGGCCGACGGAGGACGGGCGTACGAGCTACGCAGCCTCGCCGAGCGGGGCAACGCCCGCGCGGCGGAGAACCTCGCCGAGC
>NZ_CADCWS010000441.1 GCF_902806475.1 Candidatus Frankia nodulisporulans | reverse complement strand
CGGGTGTAGGCCTCGCGGGGGTGCAGCAGGATCTCGCGGGGGCCGCCCTGTTCGACGATGCGGCCGCGGCGCATGACCACGACCCGGTCGGCCCGGTCGGCGGCGACCCCCAGGTCGTGGGTGATGATCAGCAGCGAGGTGCCGGACTCGCGCACCAGGCTCGCGAGATGGTCGAGGATGCGACGTTGGACGGTGACGTCCAGGGCGCTGGTCGGTTCGTCGGCGATGATCAGCCGTGGCTGGCCGGCGAGCGCGATGGCGATGAGCACCCGCTGGCGCAGGCCGCCGGACAGTTCGTTGGGGTACTGCCGGGCCCGCATCGCCGGCCGGTCGACACCGGCTCGTTCCAGGGCCTCACGCACCTCGGCGGGCACCAGCCGGCGGTCCACGCCGCGGCGGCGCACGGCCTCGCCGACCTGGTTGCCGATGCGCATCGTCGGGTTGAGGCCGACCATCGGGTCCTGCGGGACGAGGCCGACGAACGGGCCGCGCAGCCGGCGCAGGACCCGTTCGGGGGCGGCGGTGACATCGGTGCCGGCGAGGGTGATCCGCCCGGCGGTGACCACCCCGTTGGCGGGGAGCAGGCCGAGGACCGCGTTGGCGGCGGTCGTCTTGCCCGAACCGGACTCGCCGACGACGGCGACGGTCTCCCCCGCGGTGACGGTGAGGCTGAGGTCCTCGACGGCGGGTACGACCCGGCCGCGGGCACGGTAGCCGACCGACAGACCGGCCAGGTCCACCAGGGTCTCGCTCACCGCTCCAGCTCCTCGAGGGTACGGGCCACGTGGTTGAGGCTGAACACGACCAGGCCGACGAACAGGCCCGGCAGCAGCGACAGCCAGGGGCTGGTGATCAGGAAGTTGCGTCCGTGGGAGATGAGGCTGCCCCATTCGGCGGCCGGTGGCGGACTGCCGAAACCGAGGAAGCTCAGCGTGGACACCAGCAGCACGGCGGTGCCGAAGTCGAGGACGGCGAGCACACCGACCGGCCCCCACGAGTTCGGCAGGATGTGGCGCCACAGCACCCGTCCCCAGGACGCCCCGCCGGTGCGGGCCGCCTCGACGTAGGGCTGCGAGCGGACCCGCAGCACCTCGGCTCGGGTGGTGCGGGCGAAGCCGGGGGTGATGCCGACCGCGACCGCGATCGCCATCGGCACCAGGCCGAACCCGAGGGCGGTGATGATGGTCAGGGCCATCATCAGGATCGGGATGGCCAGCAGCACGTCGACGATCCGCATCAGCAGCACGTCGATCCAGCCGCCGAAGAAGCCGGAGACGATGCCCAGGGCCAAGCCGGCGACGATGGCGATCAGCACCGATCCGCCGGTGACCTTGATGGTCAGGGTGGAGCCGTGCAGCATCCGGGTGAACAGGTCCCGGCCCAGTTCGTCGGTGCCGAACAGGTGCGAGAAGCTCGGGCCCCGCAGTTTCTCCGCCGGCGAGGTGTCCGAGGGGCTGCGTGAGGTGAACAGTCCCGGCGCCAGGCCCGACACGATCACGAACAGGACCGCGAGGACGAACCCGGGCCGGCGGCCCAGCGGCCGCAGGGTGGCGGCGGCCCGGTGCCACCAGCCGACCGTCTCGTACGACTCGTGGCTGCTCGCCTCCGACACCGCCACGACCCCGGCGGCCTCGAGTTCCTCGGTGGCCTCGCGGTCGCCGGTGATCTCACGGCCGTCGGTGGCCTCGCGGTCCTGGGGCGGTCGCGTCCGCTGGACGGGCGGCGCCGGGTGGGGTCCGCTGTCGTGGCCGGTCGACGGGGCGAGGCCGGGTGGGGTGGCGCTGAGCGGTGCGGCGCCCAGGGGGGCGGCGTCCGCCGGGGACACCTCCGGTGGGGGGTGTCCAGGCGGCGGGCCGGGTCGGCCCAGAGGTCCGTGGCGGTCAGGTTGTCGGGCATGGCGGGCCT
>NZ_CADCWS010000440.1 GCF_902806475.1 Candidatus Frankia nodulisporulans | reverse complement strand
ACGCCAGTGAAGAACTACCTCAAGTCCGCGGCTGGTTCCTACATCTTCTCCGGGCCGTCGCCGGTGGCGTCGCTGGCCACGGGGCTGGTCGGCCTACAGATCAACGAACGGCGCGGGGACGAGCTTCGCGCCCGCCTGTACACGCTGACCCGCCGCCTGCTCGACGGAATTCACCGGCTCGGGCTCGCCACCCTCAACACCAGCGGCTTTCCGATCATCGAGATTCCACTGCGCGATCCGGACCATGCCGCCGAGCTCGGTGACTTCCTGTACGCGCGGGGGGTGCTCGCCGGGGTGGTGCCGTTCCCGATCGTGCCGCGGGAGAAGGTGGGTATGCGGGTTCAGGTCACCGCGGCGAACACCGAGGCCGAGATCGACGACCTGCTCGCCGTTCTCGCCGACGCCCACGCCCGCTACCCTCTGGCCCTCGCCGATACCGACGCGGCGGCGGACGTCAGTGCTGCCCGGAACGTCGGTGCTGTCCAGAACGTCGGTGCCGAAGGCGTCTGAGTCGGGTCGTCCGGACGGTCAGCTGGTGGTGGGGGGAGCGAGCCGGCTGACCGGGAGGCGATCCCGGGTGAGGCGGACGTCCTCGTCGCGCACCTTGGCGAGCACGGCGAGATAGTCGCGGCGGGGGACGTCCCGGGCGCCGAGGGAGATCAGATGCTCGGTGGTGAGCTGCACGTCGAGCAGCACACCACCACCGGCGCGGAACCGGGCGTCGAAATCGGCAAGGGCGATCTTGGACGCGTCGGTGCGGGCGTGGAACATCGACTCTCCGGCGAACACACCGCCGATCCCCACCCCGTACATGCCGCCGACGAGCTCGTCGCCGTCCCACACCTCGATGCTGTGCGCCCAGCCCAGGGCGTGCAGCTCGGCGTACCCGTCGAGCAGCTCGTCGGTGATCCATCCCGACGTGCCGTCGCGCTGACAGCCACGCACGACATCGACGAACGCCTCGTCGATGGACGTCGTCCACCCGCAGCTGCGTAGCCGCTTGCGCAGCGACCGGCTCACCCGCACGCCGCCGGCGGGGATCACCGCCCGCGGGTCCGGGCTCCACCAGGGCAGGTCGTACCCGCCGGGCCGTTGCGGTGACAGATGCCGAATCCGCCGGGCCGCGACGGCCGCCCGCAGCATCCGGTAGTACTCGGCCAGCCCCCACTCCGCCGGCTCCGCCGAATCGGTCGACCCGCGCTGCCCGTCGGTGCCGCCGGGATGGTCGGTGCCGGTGGGATGGTTGGTGGCGCCGTAGCCGTAGACGCTCACGATGCCGTCCACCGCCTCGACCGGGGCCAGGTCGCCGGACCCGTCGATGGTGGCACCGGAGCTGGCCACCGCCGCGGCGGCGGGAACATCGGTGGCGTCGTCGGCGGGCTCGTCGCTGGGCCAGGGGAAGGCGCCGACGCGGTAGGCGCCGACGAGGGTCGCCGGGTCCATGGTGCCGCCGACGGCCACCGGGGCCCGGCGTGGGCTGCGGTGCAGGGAGACCCCGTCCCAGACGGAAGGCCCGACCGGACGTGGTGCCGCGGTCAGTGCCACCGAACGTCCCTGTCGCCGAACGTCCCCTGTCACGGGCGCGTCGCACCTCACTGTGTGACTCCCACCGATGCCTGGTCGGCGACCGTCGGGTGGTCCGCGGCAGCCGTCCGGGCCGTAGCTGTTGTCTGGTCCGGGTCTATCGTCTCCCGGCATCGGCGCAGATGTTCGGTAATCGTCTCGGCGGGACCGGGCTCACCAAAGAAATAGCCCTGGGCGAGATCGCATCCGACGTCGCCGAGCATCCGGACGGCCGCTGCCGTCTCCACCCCCTCGACGACGATGCGCAGCCCCAGCGCATGGGCGAGCCGGACCGTCGAGCGCACGATCTCCTCGGCCCGGATGTCATCGACCGTCCGGCGAAGAAACGACTTGTCGAGCTTGAGGACGT
>NZ_CADCWS010000439.1 GCF_902806475.1 Candidatus Frankia nodulisporulans | reverse complement strand
GTTCCGGACTGCCGCAACCCACCCCGCCTCCGCCCGCATTACCCGTGCACGCCCTGATCCGCCTGGCCCGGGACGCCCCTCCCGCCATGCCCCCACCGTCGCGACCCCACCGCCAGACAAACCCGCCCATCCACCCGCTTGCCGAGGCCTGTTCGGAAATCGACCCCCTGATTCCCCGACCAACCCTCGGCATGGCACCGAACACCCCTCGGCACGACAAGATCGCGACCCGGCAGGCGCGCCGGACGCACCCTTCCCCTCCTCCCCGCCACCAACCCCGGCCAGCCACCACACCAACAATCACGTAGCGAACCAAGCCAGATCCCTTCAGTCACCACCGTTCCGATCAGGGTGTTCCGCGGAACAGCCGCCCCACCACCAGCACCCCCGACACGCCCCGGTCGCCGAGCCCCGACCTCCGCGACCGGGCCGAGCCGCCCGCCGTGACCGACCTATCCACCAAGTCCGACCCACCCCCCAGCCACACCCCCCGCGCAGCCTGGTAGAGTTCTCCATGTCGACGCGGCAACCAGCTGGGAACGCGAAGGCAACGCGCCGTTAGCTCAATTGGCAGAGCAGCGGACTCTTAATCCGCGGGTTCGGGGTTCAAGTCCCTGACGGCGCACCCGCTCCCACCAGGTCTTATGACTCTCGGTGACGTATCTAAAATGATCACTGTACCCAACTTTGTACCCTAGCCCTCCGCACTCTGGCGGCGGAGACGGCAGACGCCCCGAGCCGCTGCGTGAGGTACACAGCCGTCCGGGGCGTCCTTGGCTCATTGGGTACAGCGTCAGCCTGTCCGTTCCTCGCCGTCGTCCTCGTCGGGTTCGTGGGCGTCACTGTGCGTCGCCTCGCCAAAAATCCGGTCGAGGCGGTCGACGGCGTCGCGCTGCGTTTCGGGCATCACGTGGGTGTAGGTGTTCATGGTGAGTTGGATCGTGGAGTGCCCGAGCAGCTCCATCACCGTCCGGGCCGGCACGCCCTCGGCGAAGAGCATCGAGGCGAAGGCATGGCGAAGGTCGTGCAGCCGAAGCCACGGCAGGTCGGCCTGACGACGCAGGACATCGAAGCGCCGGTTGACGTTGCGCGGCTCCAACGGCGTACCGACCGACGAGGTGAACACCAGGCCGGTTTCCGTCCAGGCATCGCCGAGCCCGATCCGTTCCGCGGTCTGCGTGGCCGGGTGGCGCCGCAGGATGGTCACCAGGCGGGGCGGGATCGGCAGCTTCCGGTGGGAACGGTCCGTCTTCGCCGGGACGAACCGCAACGAGCCGTCCACCCGTTGCAGCGTCTGCCGGACGTGGAGTGTGGCGCCGCCCAGGTCCACATCCGTCCAGCGCAGGCCGAGGATTTCGCCGCGCCGAAGCCCGAGCATCAGGCCACAGGCGAAGACCGCTTCCAGCCGTTCACCGCGGAGGATTTCGACGAGCCGGCGTGCCTCTTCCGGCCGCAGGGCGCGCACCTCACGATGTGGCAACGGGGGCGCCTTGACCGCCTTCGCAACGTTGCGTGCCACCAGATCGAGCCGTTCGGCTTCCGCCAGCGCGTTGCGGATCAGGCTGTGCACGTGCCGGACGCTGCCGGCGGACAGGCCGGCATTCCTCGCCGCGCTGACGAGCCGCCGCACGTCCAGCGGCGTGAGCTTGTCGAGCTGGACGCGGCCGATCACCGGAATGATGTGTGTGTTGATCAGCCAGCGGTAGGCACGGAGCGTCGAGGCCCGGGTACCGTCCCCTTCCCTGATTTCCAGCCACTCCCCCAGCCACACGGCCGTGGTCCGGCGTTCAGCGGTTACGTTGACGCCGAGCTCCGCCGCGCGCTCGACTTTGTCGAGCTTCTGGCGGCGTTCCTTCAGGATTCGCCCGTTGGAGTACCGGGCGATGTTCGATACCGCGAGGCTTATGCAGAAGTCTGATTTCATTTCAAAACAAAACG
>NZ_CADCWS010000438.1 GCF_902806475.1 Candidatus Frankia nodulisporulans | reverse complement strand
TGACCGACCCGGTTCGCGGCCAGCAGCGGGCCCCCCAGCCCGCGGGTGATGGTCCTGGCCGCGGTCCCCTCCGCGGTGGTGCCACGGCTCAGGCGCACCGGATGTGGCGCGACGCGGGACGTCGCGAGATCTGCGGACGGCGTAAGCGTCATACTTTTGTTCCCCCTGGTGACGGCTGCCTGTCCCGGTTCGACGCGGCTGCCTGAGCGTGACCATTGATAGGTGGCTCGTAACCACTGCAAACCAGTTGGCTACCAACCGTGCTTACTAGGTCGCATTGTGGCAGCGCGTCGGAGAGGTCGGTCCTGGGGGGCGTGGGAGTACCACGCTGTAATACGCAGATTGTTACGCAGAGTAGATGTAGCGCCCGATGTGTCATCCACCTACCGAGCTGCTCGCTTACACCGTGCCCGCTGCCCGTCCGCGCCGGTCGGTCCGGGGCGAGGTGCCGGTTGACCTGGGACGATGTGACCCCGTTCGCGGGGCTGTCGGTGGTGACGGGCGGAGTCGCGCCGGCCCGTCCGAGGGCTCCGTCCCGCCGGTGGTGGGTCCCGGTCAGAGAGGTGGCTACGCGCTGTCGTCGGCCGGAGGGTGTTCGTCCGACTGGTTGACCGGTCGGGGTGGCGGGGGCTCGGCGGCCCGGAAACGGCCGGTGGCCCGGCACCCGTTGCGGGGATGCCGGGCCACGGACGGTGACGGTCGGAGGGTGACTCAGACGGTCGTGGTGATCGCCGCGGAGGTCTCCGCGGCCTCCAGGGTCACCGCGACGGCGTGGACGACGGAGGCGACCCGGATCGCGTCCTGGATCACCTCGCGGGCCACGCCGTGCTCGCGCAGCTCGTGCTCGTGCGCGGTCAGGCAGCGTCCGCAGCCGTTGACCGCGGAGACGGCCAGCGACCACAGCTCGAAGTCGACCTTGTCCACACCCGGGTTGGCCAGCGCGTTCATCCGCAGACCCGCCCGCAGTCGGGAGTACTCCGGGTCCTCGAGCAGGTGCAGCGTCCGGTAGTAGATGTTGTTCATCGCCATCACCGCGGCGGCGGTGCGGGCCGCGGTGGCCGCGGCCGGGTCGAGGTGCTGCACCGCCTCGGGTTCGAGCTCGGCGAGCGTGGTGCGCCCGCGGCTCGCGATCGCCGCGGCCAGCACCGACCCCCACAGCTGCCGGGAGGACAGCTGCGACTGGCTCGTCACCGAACCCAGGTTCAGCCGCAGGTCACGGGCGTAGTCGGGGAGCAGTTCCCGCAGTCGGGCGACGGACATCAGACACCGACCGGCTGCGGGGCCGGGGCCGCGCTGCCCAGCGTCGCCTCCCCCTTCTGCCAGTTGCAGGGGCACAGCTCGTCGGTCTGCAGGGCGTCGAGCACCCGCAGCACCTCGGCCGGGTTCCGTCCGACACTGCCCGCGGTGACCATGACGAACTGGATGACGTTGTCGGGGTCGACGACGAAGGTCGCCCGCTGCGCCACACCGTCGTCACCGAGCACGCCCGCGCCGGCGGTGAGCTCCTTCTTCAGGTCGGCGAGCAGCGGGAACGGCAGGTTGGTGAGATCGGGGTGGTTCTGCTTCCAGGCCAGGTGGACGTACTCGCTGTCGGTGGAGACGCCGAGGATCTGCGCGTCCCGGTCGGCGAACTCGTCGTTGATGCGGCCGAACGCGGCGATCTCGGTCGGGCAGACGAAGGTGAAGTCCTTCGGGTAGAAGAACACGACGCGCCACTTGCCGGCGCGGCTGGTGGACGACTCCTGGACGAAGGCGGTGTCCGGGTCGCTGGTGACGACGCCGATCAGGTCGTAGGCAGGGAAGGTGTCGCCAACGGTCAGCACGTCCGCGTGCTCCTTTCGAGGTGGGGTCTGCCGGGTGCGGGTGGCGCCGGGCAGGGCGCGAGCCGCTGTGGGGCAGGCCCCGGGGAGAAGTCCGGTACGTGGCCCACTCTCGTCAGCAACAA
>NZ_CADCWS010000437.1 GCF_902806475.1 Candidatus Frankia nodulisporulans | reverse complement strand
CTCCAGCCGCCTCCGTCCACCCCGACTGCAGTCGTCGCCACAAGCACCCGACCCATTACCATTGGCAACACCCACCCCTCGCCGCCGACGCCATTCGGCCCCTATCGCCGATGGCGCTTCCCCCGTCCCTTTCACGCGGGCCACAAAGGTCCTTGATCGAATCTGCCGGGGTCCGGTGAAAAGAATCGGCTCCAGATCTTTCGCCCAAGCTCAGCAGAATCGCCTGAACCTCGGCGATGTGGTCGTCCGAAGCCGACGTTCGCACTCCACCACTCACCCGACGCGACCGAGAACCACGCTCCGCGACGAAGAAGGCGACTGGCGCGGCCCGCTCCAGCTCATGCCGAGGGTTGTTCGGTAATCAAGTGGTCCATTTCCCGAAAAACCCTCGGCGTGCCCTCGCATATACCTCGGCAACGGCGAGCACTCGGTACGCCACACCCGAAAGTCACCGAGCGCGCACCCAACGTCCAAAGAGGCTCGGACGCCACCCGGGACACAGCCGGCCAGGTCAACCCACCGGGTCGGCCGGCCAGGTCCGGCTGCCGGGTTACGACATCACCGGGTCGCGAGGTCGGCGGGTCGCGAGGTCGACGGGTCGGCGGGTCACGAGGTCGGGAGGTCGAGAGTGGTGATGGAGGTGCCCTCGGAGGCCGCGCAGATGTGAAGGACTGCGTGACGTCCGGTCCGTGCGGTGTAGGCGGGACGGACCGTCGAGCCGAAGACGTCCACCTGGGTGCGGTCGACGAGGGCGATCGCGCATCCGGCGAAACCACCGCCGGTCATCCGGGCGCCGTAGCAGCCGGGGGCGGCGATGGCCACCTCGACCGCCGCGTCCAGCTCGGGGCCGGACACCTCGAACTCGTCGCGCAGGCCACGATGCCCCTCGACCAGCAGCCGTCCGGCGGTCTCGGGATCGTTGCCGGTCAGGGCCGCGACGACCGCGTCAACCCGGGCGTTCTCGGCCAGGACGTAGCGCGCTCGACGTAGCGCCACCTCATCCAGCCGATGCTCGGCATCGGATGGCAACGCTGTCACGTCCCGCAACGATGGGACGCCCAGCGCCTGGGACGCCCGTGCGCACTCCGCCCGCCGCTGGGCATACGCACTGGTCACGAGCTCACGACGAGTCCCGGTGTCGAGGAAGACCACCGCGAGCCCCGCCGGCAAGGGGATGGGGGTGACGCTCAGCGATCGGAAGTCGATGCGAAGCGCATGCCCGGCGACACCGCCCGCGCAGGCCAGCTGGTCGAGTAGCCCCGTGGCCGCGCCGACCCACTCGTTCTCCGCCCGCTGGCCCCATCGGGCCAGTTCCACCACATCCACCACGCGGGCCAGTCCTGACCCGTCCATCGGCGGCACCGTCAGCGGCATGCGTGACGGCGCGTCGGGAGAGGTCGTGCCCTGCTGGCCCGTCCGGGCCAGGGAGAGACCCGCCACCACCACCGCCAGTTCGAGTGCGGCGGACGACGACAGCCCGGCCCCCACCGGTATGTCGCTGGTCAACGCACCGTGCCAGGCAGTCAGGTCAACGCCCGCGGCGGCGAGCTGGACGGCCACACCTTCCACGTACCGGGCCCATCCGCTAGCCCGTGCGGAGGGTGGGGTGTCTGGCCCGGGCGGAGGTAGCTGGACGACGGCAGGCGCCGCGTCCTGCTCGGACACCAGGTGCAGCCGTCCGCCCCAGTGGGGGTCGTCGCCGGGGGCGACGGTGTCCGGGCCGGATGGGCGGAGCGCGACGCACAGGTCGCGGTCCAGGGCGAGAGGGAGGCAGAGGCCGTCGTTGTAGTCGGTGTGCTCGCCGATGAGATTGACCCGCCCCGGCGATCGGACCAGGTGCGTTGGCGACCGACCGTAGGTGGCGACGAACAACCGCACCGCCCGTTCCGCGGCCGTGCATCCGGACACGGCGAACGCGGAGGGCGCGGCCGGCGCGGAGGGTGGGCGGCGCGCCGCCGGCGAGGCA
>NZ_CADCWS010000436.1 GCF_902806475.1 Candidatus Frankia nodulisporulans | reverse complement strand
CGGACCCGGAGTCCGCCTCCGACCCGGAGTCGGACGCGGCTGCGGCGATCACCGACGGCGGCGCCTCGGCGGGCCGTGGTCGCCCACCGGCCGCCCGCAGCTCCCGCGCCGCCTCCCGCAGCCCCACACCCCGCCGTGGCCTACCCATGCCGCTCATCCCCGCCTCTGCCGATCCCGACCCGCCGACACACACCGTCCACCCGCCTGCGCCCGGCCCTCACCGGACATCCGCGACCAGCCGCGGCGGAGCGTGCAGATAGGTGACCGACGGATCCCGCCCGACCGACCCGGACACGATCTCCAACGCGTCCGCCAACGTCGACGCGGCCCGCAACCCCAACCGCGCGCACACCACCCGATCCCCACCGACCACCACGACCTCACCCAGATACGCCCGCCCCGGCGCCGTCTCATACCAGCGGTGGAACGGATGCACCCCGGGCAACGCCAACGACGACCGGTACAACGACTCGTACCACGGATCGGTGGCGTACCGACGTTCGAACTTCGCCTCGATCGTCGCCGGCTCGTGCGACTCCGCCAGCACCTCGGCGTAGAAATCCACATACGACGGCTGATGCACCTGCGAGAACCGCGCCGCCATCGGATGGTAAACGATCATCGCACCATGCTCGCGGACCACCGGCCGGCCCGTGTGCCGACCCAGCACCTCCGCGAGCGCCCCATGCGCGCCCAGCACCGCGTCCCCGGGACCCGAACCGTGGTGCACCCCGAACGGCGCCGACCCCACCACCAGCACATCCGTCTGGCCCTCGACACCGACCCGCTGGCCCCCCTCGACCAGCGCCCACGCCGCCTCGGTGACCGCCCGCACATCCCCGGCCCCCACCGAGGTGACCGCGTAGTCGGCGGCCGTCTCCTGCCACACCCGGCGCCGCGCCCAGCCCCCGAGACGGTCCAGCCCACGCGCGGCGGCCAACGCCATCACCTGATCGGGCAGCGACCACTCCCACTCACGTCCGGTCAGGAACCCCGCCGCCGCCGGACCCACCGCCGCGTTCACCGTCGCCGTCACCGCGAACACCGGCACCGCGCCCGCCAGCACCCCACCCAACCGGCCCAGCACCGCCCGCGACCCACCCCCGGACACACCACCAGCCACCTCCGACAAGCCAGGGGAGCCGGAGACACCCACCGTCCCGGACGAGCCAGACGAGCCAGACGAGCCGGGGGAGTCGGACGAGCCGGCCGCCTCGGACACACCGGGGGAGTCGACCGGGGTGGGGGAGGAGAACCAGCCGGCCGCATCCCGCATCGCCGCCGACACACCGCGCGCCGCCCGCAACGACCCGTACGACGCCACCCCCGCCGCCAGACCCGCAAGACCCCCCACACCCGGGTCCTGCACCACCTCCACCGAGATCAGCAGATCCGCCTCGGCGACCGGCCGGGCCACCCGCAGCGCCTCCCCGGCGCCGCTGACCCCCACCTCCACCAGGTTCGCCTCGTCGAACGCGTCATGACAGGCCAGCCGCTGCGGCCAGAACGAACGGAACACCCGCTCACCCACCAGCGCCTCGACCTCCGCCGCCGACCGCCGCCGCCCCAACCCCGTGGCCACCACCAGCCGCACCTCATCGACACCGGCCGCCGCCACCACCGACAGCACCCGCTCCAGCAGACGCGCCCGCACGTCCACCCCCCGCATCCGCGGCGCCGGCACCCCCGCATCCGAGACCACCAGCACCAGCCGCAGCCCCGGACGCAACAACGACGCCAACGGCGCACTGCCCACCGGCGCCGCCAACGCCGCGTCCACCGCGGCCCCCACCGCGTCGACCCCCGGCCGCGGCAACGGCGGATACACCACCCGCGTCCCCACCGGGAAACGCTCCAACAACACCCCGTCGCCCTGGTGCACCAACAGCGGAGGAGTCCGCTCGTCCACCTCGAGCACGAACCCCGGTCTCACCGACGCACGTCCTTTTCCGTCCGCCGCATGAAGTCA
>NZ_CADCWS010000435.1 GCF_902806475.1 Candidatus Frankia nodulisporulans | reverse complement strand
CCCACGCCCGCCGCGCCGCCAGCCCCGCCGGCACCTCCGGGGTCTGTGGGGTCTGTGGGGTCTGTGCCAATGCCGCCCGCCTCCGCACCAATGCCGCCCGTCCCCGCGCCGACGTGGGAATCCTCGCCGTTCGGTCCCCCCGGGATGGTCCTGCCCTCAGCGCCCAGCAGCGCCGCGGCGACCAGCGGCCCAGGCAGGCTCGTCCTACCGGACGGCATGATCGCGCCGTCTGCGCCGTCTGCGCCGTCTGCGCCGTCTGCGCCGTCTGCGCCCGCTGGGCCGGCCGCCGCGTCGAGTGCGGTCGCGCCGTCTGGGCTGTCCGGTGAGCCCGGAGGTTCCGCGTCGGCGGGCCGGCCCACGACGCCAGTGGTCCGCAGGGTGCCAGGTCCGCCGCCGACCATCCCACCGCCGGGGGAACGGTGGGGGAGCATGACGGTTCTTGTGCCGGCTGCCGGCGAGCCGGGACAGCCGACGGGGCCGCCGACACCCGGTGAGTCGCTGTTGCCTGGCGAGCCGCCGGCGCCCGGTCAGCCGTCTTCGCCTGACGAGTCGCTGGCAGCCGGTCAGCCGTCTTCGCCTGGTCAGCCACTCGAACCGTGGGTCGCTGGCTTTTCCGGATCCGCTGCCCTGCCCGTCGAGTCTGCCTCGGCCGCGCCCGAACTACCGCCGCTGCCCTTCCCGGCTGCCGCCTCGACGCCGTCGAGCCCGCCCATCCGGCCACCCGAGCGGATCCCGCCGCCCACGAACCCCGCGCCGCCACCGTTCGCCGCGCCGCCCCCGTTCGGTCCGGCAACGCCCACGCCGACCTCGGCGGACGGAGCGCCGGGCTATCACGGAGCCGAGATCACCGTGTCCGGTGGTTCCGCGGTGGCCGGGCCTGGGCCCGCGCGGCAGGACGGGCCCTGGGTGGCACCGTCCGGTGGGCCGCCGGCAGGGATCACCATGCCGGCGGCGCAGCCAAGGCCGGGGCCAGGGCCTTCGACGATGTCGGACGCGTGGGCCGGGTCGTATGCACAGGCGGGGTCGGCATCCGCGGTGGGAGCGGCGGCGGGAACAGGGGCGACGGTGGCCCGCGGGGTGGTGCCACGACGGTTCGCTGGGCTGCCGGAGCGGGTGCGCAGCGCCGCCGTCCTGGCGCGGGGAGCCGCGGTGCAGCATCGGCCTTCGGTCGGGTTGGCCGGCGGGGCCGAGATGGACGCGATCAGCGCGGCGTTCGCGCGGACGCGAGGCGGTGGCCGGCGGGTGCTGGTCGGCGGCTTCGGGGGCGGTGGCGGGCGGACGACGGTCGCCGCGGGCCTCGGTCTCGCGATGGCCGCACACCATGGTCATCGGGTGGTCGCCGTTGACGCCTCGCCCGACCAGTGCGGGCTGCTGGCGCACCGGGTGGGGCTCATCCCGCCAGGTGTCGGCCTGCGTGAACTCGCCGCGGCCCGCCCACCGGTGTCATCCCTGGAGGACGTCCGGCGCTATCTCGCCTCGGACGGTTCCGGTGGCCTCGATGTCCTCGCCGGGATGCGGGACCTCGTCGGCCCAGGGCTCGTGCCCGAGGAACTGGCCTGGTCGCTGGACCTGCTCGGCCACTGGTACCCGGTGATCGTCGCCGACGCGCCCTCCGGCTGGAACCAGCCCGTCCCCGCGACCCTGCTCGCCCGCGCCGACCTGCTGGTGCTCACCGTCCGGGCCGGCGAGGCGGAGATCGCCGGGGCGGACGACGCCCTGACCTCCCTCATCGCGGCCGGCCGCGGCGACCTCGCCACCACGGTGATCGTCGCCGTGGTGGCGACCTACCCGTCCCGGCTCAGTCGCGGCGCGCGGATGCGCCTGGAACATCTCGAGGACCGCGCGTACATCACCGTGCCCGTGCCGTTCGACCCGGCGCTGGCCGACAGCCGCCCGATCAACTGGCTGCGCCTACGTCGCCGCACCCGTTTCGCCTTCCAACGCCTCGCCGGCCCGGACGGTGAGCACCAGCAGGTCGGCGCGGGCGA
>NZ_CADCWS010000434.1 GCF_902806475.1 Candidatus Frankia nodulisporulans | reverse complement strand
TTCTGCATAAGCCTCATAGTCCGCATACTGATTTCGCTGACCTTTACCGCGGTTCGTACTTTCCCGACCTCCTGCTCGCCGCATTGCGTCGTGACCCCGCACGCCCGGCCATCTACCTCGGCGAGGAGATTCTCACCCTCGGCCAGCTCGCCGAACGGATCAGCCAGTACGCCCAGGCGTACGCGGCCCGCGGGGTGGGTGCGGGCAGTGGCGTGGCGGTGTTGTCCACCAACCGGCCCGAGGTGCTCTACGCCATGGGCGCATGAACGGCGCCCGTAACACCCCGCTGCATCCGCTGGGTTCCCTCGACGACCACGCCTATGTCCTGCGCGACGCCGAGATCGAGACGCTCGTGTTCGACCCGAGCTTCGCGCCGCGGGCCGCCGCGCTGCGTGAGCAGGTGCCGGGCCTCAAGCGGCTGCTGTCGTTCGGTCCGTCCGAGGTGGGTGAGGACCTGGTGGCGCTGGCCGCGACGTTCGCACCCGCCCCGCTGGTCGCCCCGGCCGTCGACCCCGAGTCGATCTCGGCGTTGGCCTACACCGGCGGGACCACCGGCCAGCCCAAGGGTGTGATGGCCACCTACCGGGGCAGCGCGGCGATGGCGCACATCCTCATCTCCGAATGGCAGTGGCCGGCGGACCTGCGTCATCTCGTCTGCACGCCGTTGAGCCACGCCGGCTCCAGCTTCATCATCCCGGTGTTGCACCGAGGCGGTTCCGTCGTGGTCCTGCCGAAGTTCGATGCCGGCGCGGTACTCGCCGCGATCGAGCGGTACCGCATCACGTCGTTGTTTCTCGTCCCGTCGATGATCTACGCACTGCTCGATCATCCGGCGTTCGCCGAGACGGATCTGTCCAGCCTGGAAACCGTGTTCTACAGCGCGTCGGTGATGTCGCCGGCCCGGCTGCGTGAGGCCATCGGAAAACTGGGCCCGGTCTTCTTCCAGTTCTACGGTCAGACCGAGGCGCCGCAGACCCTGTTCGTGCTGCGCAAGGAGGAGCACGACCCGGACAGTCCGGCCCGGCTGGCCAGTTGCGGTCGACCGGTGCCATGGGTGCACATCGCCCTGCTCGACGAGGCCGGCGATCCCGTCCCGCCCGGCGAGCCGGGTGAGATCTGCGTCCGTGGCCCGCTGGTGATGAAGGGCTACTGGAACAAGCCGGAGGCGACCGCCGAGGCGTTCGCGGGCGGTTGGCTGCACACCGGTGATGTCGCCCGGCAGGACCCGGACGGTTTCTACACGATCGTCGATCGCCGCAAGGACATGATTGTCAGCGGCGGCTTCAACGTGTTCCCCCGCGAGATCGAGGATGTGCTGTCCGAGCATCCGGGGGTCGCCGCGTCCGCGGTGATCGGTGTTCCCGACCCGAAGTGGGGCGAGGCCGTGACCGCCGTCGTCGTGCGCCGTCCGGGCGTCGAGGTCTCCGCCGAGGAGCTGCGGGAGCTGGTCAAGGAGCGCAAGGGCCCGCACTACTCGCCCAAGACCATCGAGTTCACCGACGCCGTGCCGCTGACCGCCGTCGGCAAGCCCGACAAGAAAGCGCTGCGGGCCCGCTACTGGTCCGGCTCCGCCCGCCAGATCGGCTGATCATCCCCCTCCACGCGGGTGCCGTCGCCCAGGAGACCGCCCTGACCGAGGCGACCCTCGCCGCCTTCGACCTCGACTGACCGCCGAGGTTACCAGGCTGGCCGGGCCCCTCGGAGGTGGTATTGGTGCCCCGGAGCGGCGTCGGGCGGGCTATACAGTGACTGGCACTCAGCGAGGTCGAGTGCCAATCCGGGATTGCCCCTGAGAGGACCCAGCACGTATGGCAAAGATGATCGCGTTCGACGAGGAAGCCCGACGGGGCCTGGAGCGCGGCGTGAACCGGCTGGCCGACGCGGTGAAGGTCACGCTCGGTCCCAAGGGTCGCAACGTGGTCCTCGCGAACAAGTTCGGCGCCCCGACCGTGACCAACGACGGTGTGAGCATCGCCCGTGAGGTCGAGCTCGAGGACGCCTACGAGCGC
>NZ_CADCWS010000433.1 GCF_902806475.1 Candidatus Frankia nodulisporulans | reverse complement strand
CCCCACCGCTCGCGTCACCGCGGCGGCGGACGTCGCCGGTGTCGGGGGCGCGGCCGAAGCAGGAGACGCTGCCGGGGCTGGAGCTGGAGTCGGAATCGGGGCCGGAGCCCTCGGGTCGCTCCGCAGGGGTCCGATGATGATCCCGATGCCTGGTTGAGTAGCCTGTTACGCGCTCGATGGCAACCTCCCTCGCACGAATTTTGCCGGCATGCCGTTTGTGCACTTATCTGTGCTTAACGTAAAACGGGTGCTACGATTCGCTCGATCTAACCAAGTCGGGGAAGGGGACGCTCGTGACAGTGGACGTGTCGGCCCCAAGTCGCGTGCAGACGGTACTGCCGCGGGCACTCGCCCGGCTGCGCGCTTCATCGGGAGCCCATCTCACATTCGGTGGAATAGTTGCACCGCATTCCGGCCGATTGACCGTCACCAACGTGGACGGGCCAGCACCGAGCGGTCTGCTCGGTGCCTCCGTCCCACCGGGTACGGGAATCGGCGGTCAGGTGGTGCGACACAGTCGCCCGGTCGTCATCAACGACCCGGCGGCGACGAGAAGGGTTCTTCGCTCGACTGCCGTTCCGTTCGAGGGCAGTGAGTTCGGAGCAATTCTCGCGGTTCCGGTCAGCATGGGGGGCGCGGTTGTGGCCGTGCTCTATGGAGCCATGCGGACAGAGGTTCCGTTCACCGAGGCCGCCGTTCGTGCGGCCATTGCGACGGCTCGTCTGATGGAACGTGAGCTGGGTGTAGCTGCCACACACGGGGATGCGATGGCGCAGGCGATGCCGCCAGGGCTTCGTCCGCTCACCGCCGCACGCCCGGTGGGCGCGGTACCGCTGCCGCGCTCACCCGGTCAGCCGCAGGAAAGTCTGCGCCTGGCCTATCGGGAGCTACAGGAGGTCACCGAGCACGTGGCCGACCCGCTGCTTCGGGGTCGGATCGGCGGCGTCTCGGAGCTGCTGCGTGGCCTGCTCGATCAGGACACGAAGGTCGGCGGTCGACTCGCGCTCACTCCGCGTGAGCTCGAGGTGTTGTCACAGGTGGCACTTGGCCTGTCCAACGTCGAGACCGCCCGGCGGCTGACGGTCTCACCGGAGACGGTGAAGGCCTATCTCCGCAGCATCATGCGCAAGCTGGGCGTTCGCAACCGCACGGCCGCCGTGCACGCCGCGCGCCAGCTGGGCATGCTGCCCTGACAGCGGCTCGGCCGCTGCTGGGCGGGCCAGCCGTGACAGGCTGATCTGCCAGACCGGCCATCACCAGCCGTGATCGATGGGTTGATCAACGGATTGGTGGAGAGCGGACACAACGGTGTGGAGCCGGCGGGGCGCGCCCCGCGCATTCGGGTGCCGGACCAAAGCTGTTCCGACATCCGAACGCGCGGGTTCGAGTCACGCCGGCCACCCGCCTCCGTACGACTCCCAGTCCGCTACCTGATCCAACCCGCTACCTGACCCAACCCGGTACCTGACCCAGGACGTACGTGCACCACGACGTACGTGACCCAGGACGTACATGACCCAGCCCGGTTCCGTGCCCGCTCTTACGCACGGTGTCCGTTCGAGGCTGGCGTCCCTCTCGCTACCAGGCCCGCCGCTCGGATGACCTCGGTGTCCGTGCCGCCGCGGGCCGACCGGCCCGCCGTGGTGCCCGCCGTCCGGCTCAGCTGGCCCGGTCGCGACGATGACTGTGGCCCGTCGATGGCGGCGTCGGGCGGCACGCGGTGACCCGCGGACGCGCGGGAGATCAGTGAAGTGCCGGGGGTACCGCACGGCCAGGGCCGTTACGCCCCCGGAGTGGACAAGCACGGGGCCGGTGCGACCCGCTCCGCCGCACCGACCCCGCTGTCCTCCCCACGCCGCGGCGCGCATTCGCCGGCGGCGCGGGGACGTCCCGTTCGTCGGCGGGAACCGATGAAGTTCCTGCGCCGACGCTGTTCCGGAAGTTCCCGCGGGATTTCCGGAAGGATTCGACCGGGCCATTCGCCGGATTACAGTCGAGACTTTCGACATCTGGCCC
>NZ_CADCWS010000432.1 GCF_902806475.1 Candidatus Frankia nodulisporulans | reverse complement strand
ACGGCGGGTGAGATCCATCAGGTTGCCACCCATCGCCATCAGGTCGTCCGGCCCGGGGCAGATGACGGTGACCTGGGTGCCCACTCCCTCGAGCAGGGCGACCTCGCGCAGCAGGCGGCGGGTCGCGGCGCGGCGCACCTGCCGTTCGACCAGCGCGACCGCCCCGCGGGGCCGGTCGGTGGCCAGCGAACAGGCCGGGGCGACGACGACGACCTCGTCCAACCCGGCGTCGACGAGCAGATCGACCGACGTCGGCGAGCGTGTCCCACCATCGACGAAACGCTGGCCGTTGACCTCGATCGGGGCGTACCAGCCCGGAATGGCGCAGGAGGCCATCACCGCGTCCGGCAGGCTCATCCGCAGCGCCTCGGGGGAACCGAACAGCACCCGGTCGCCGGTGTCGAAGTTCATCGCCACGATGCGCAGCGCGGGTCGGTCGGGCCAGTGGTTCGGGTCCACGCCGGCACGTCCCATCCCGGCCAGGACCAGGTCACCCACCGCGGAGATCTTGCCGCGTCCCTGCGGCAGCAGCGCGGCCAGGGTGACCATCGGGGTGGCGTGCCGGGGGTGCAGGGCACTCGCCGTGAGCAGCCGTGGCGAGCCCATCCGCATCTTCGGCCTGGGCGGCAGGGACGCTCCGAGATCCCGGTAGTCCAGGATCGGATCGCCCGACTCGTGGATGCCGCGCTCCGAGTTCGCCATCGCCTCGACGCTGATCCCGAGCCCGAGCAGGGAAGCCACCACGGAGCCGGCGGAGGTGCCGACCACCAGATCACTTCGCGCGAGATCGCGACCGCTCTCGGTCTCGACGGCGCGCAGCGCGCCGATCATCCAGGCGGAGCCGAGGACTCCGCCCGCGCCGAGAACCAGGCCTCGACGCACCGTCCGCCTTCTGCTCATCGTCCACCTCCTGGCGCGGCACCCTGACCGGCGCCCAGGAGGGTGGGATACCCCGTTGCGGGGCTCCTGCCGCCCCCGGAACACCGGGGTGTCGTTCTGGCCGCCCGGCCCCGTCCAGCCGGGGCGGCCCCGCGCGCGAAGGTGGCGTGGGCAGGGCCGTCAGGCCGGGCCGGAACGGACTGGGACGTCTACTCCGGTGGTTCTTCGCTCTCCTCCGGAAAACTCGTCTCCAGCACGCCCCAGTTGCGTAGCCGCTCGGCGAAATCCTGCGGTGTGGTGTCGTGCAGCAGGGCCAACGCCCGAACGTCACCGTCACGGATGGACAGCACCCGCCCGGCGTAGTCGTCACGCTGGCGCTGGATCTGCGCCACCCAGCGCCGGACCAGGGCGGACGTGTCCGGTGGGGCCTCGCTGAGTTTCTCGAGGTTGAGCACCGTTCGGGGACGACGCTCCCGCGGCGGCAACTGATCCTCGCTGGGGAGCAGCGCCGACACCGGCACTCCGTAGAACCCAGCCAGCTCGGACAGTTGATGCACGCTGATCATGCGGTCGCCGCGTTCGTAGGAACCGACCGCGGCGGTCTTCCAGCGGCCCCGCGACTTCTGTTCCACCCCCTGTAGCGACAGACCCTGCTGGATCCGAATAGCTCGCAGGCGGGCGCCCACTGCCTTCGCATACTCCCGGCTCATCCGACACACCCCCAGCCGTCTCGCCCGAGCATCCCTGCGCCGGCACGGTTCACCGGCGCGGCTGCGCCCACGAACCGGAGGGCACCTTCTCGGCATGCTCACACTAACGTAACGTCGCCAAAGTGAGACTCACGTGCGAACACGCGCAATGTCACTGATCGGTTACGCGTCTGCACGAAATAGCGCGCTCAGACTTCATTGAGCAGTCGGTCAACGACCGATTACGCTTGATCGTAGCTTCTTGAGCGCTTTACGTAAGATCCCTTTCACGTCCCGACCGAAACCACTCCACACAGCGATGCCCGTGAATCGCGCGCTGCAACCGTCTCGACTACCAAGAGCCGATGATCCGAACACCGTATGTCATGGTTATGCCAACGGCGTAACTGTGAGTCGCCTGCGACCGAGCAATCAACCGGGTGGCGATGTGACCGTGA
>NZ_CADCWS010000430.1 GCF_902806475.1 Candidatus Frankia nodulisporulans | reverse complement strand
GCCGGCGGGTGGGGCCTGGACGACGACGCCACCGCGGCCTGGCGGATGTGACATGCTGGCGGACGCGACAGCTAGCGGAGGAAGCCGGTGCGAATCCGGCGCGGTCCCGCCACTGTCACCGGAGAGCGCCGCCATCCACGTGCCCTACAGCCACACGGGCAGGTCACGACCGCCAGCGCGGTTGGAAGGCCGACGGCGGCGCGCGGGATCCGGGAGCCAGGATACTCCGGCCGTCGCGATGGACGACCACGGGCGAGGACCTGGGGAGGACCAGCGGCATGCCAGCACCACCCACAGCACCATCCGGTTCCACAGCAGCACCCGGTTCCACGGAACCGGCCACGGCCCTCCCGTCCGGTTGTGCGCAACCGTCGAGTGTCACCACCTCGCCGGCGGGTCGGGCCGATCCGTTCGCCGCGGACCGGGTCGGCGGGTTCCCGCTGGCGGCGGTCGTCGGGATGGACGATCTGCGGCTCGCGTTGCTGCTCAACGCGGTCAGCCCGGCCCTCGGCGGGCTGCTGGTGCGCGGGGAGAAGGGCACGGCCAAGTCGACCGCGGTCCGGGGGCTTGCCGACCTGCTCGCCCCGGTCGAGGTGGTCCGCGGCTGCCGGTTCGCCTGCGCCCCGGCCGCCCCCGACCCGCGCTGCCCGGACGGACCGCATCCGCCCGCCTCCCCACCCGGCGCGGACCCCGCGTCCACCTCGCCGGTGGCCGTGTCGGTGGTGCGGCCGGTGCGGCTGGTGGAGCTGCCGGTCGGGGCGTCCGAGGACCGGGTCACCGGCAGCCTCGACCTGGACCGGGCGCTCGCCGACGGGGTGAGTGTGCTGCGTCCGGGGCTGCTGGCCGCGGCCCACCGCGGCATCCTCTACGTCGACGAGGTGAACCTGCTCGGCGACCATCTCGTCGACGTCCTGTTGGACGCGGCCGCGACCGGTGTCGCCCACGTCGAACGCGACGGGGTGTCCGCCCGGCATCCGGCGCGGTTCGTGCTGGTCGGGACGATGAACCCCGAGGAGGGTGAGCTGCGCCCGCAGCTGCTCGACCGGTTCGCGCTCACCGTCACCGTCGCCGCCAGCCGTGACCCGCGGCTGCGCGCCAAGGTGGTCCGTCGCCGCCTGGCCTACGACGCCGACCCGGCCGGGTTCGTCGCCGCCTGGGCGCCCGCGCAGGCCCGCCTCGCCGCCCGGGTGGCCGCCGCCACCGTGCGGCTGCCGGCGGTGACCCTCACCGACGCCGCGTTGGACGCGATCGCCGCGATCTGCGCCGGTCTCGACGTCGACGGGATGCGCGCCGACGTCGTGCTGGCCCGCACCGCGCTGGCGCTCGCCGCCTGGTCGGGACGCGACACCGTGCGCGCCGCGGACCTGCGCACCGGTGCCCGCCTCGCGCTGCCGCATCGGCGCCGCCGCGGCCCGTTCGACGCCCCCGACCTCGACGACGCCACCCTCGCCGCGGTCCTCGCCGACGCCCTGGCCGGTCTCGATGACGCCGTGGCCGCCGAAACCGCCGCCCGTGAGCAGGCCGAGGCCCGCCGCCAGGCCGGCGCGTCCTCGAACGCCGCCACCGGCCGCCACCCCGGCACCGGGAACAGCCCCGAGGATCATGATGGGTCGGAGGGCCCCGGCGGGAACGACGACGGCGATCACGATGAGGACGGTCCCGACGGTCCTGGTGGATCTGGTGGTCAGGGTCCGGGAGACGGTTCCGCGGAACCGGGCGGGATGACCGACACCGGCGACCCGGACACCGGCGACCCGCGGGCCACCACCCCCTACGACCTGGACAATCCCTACGATCTCGACCCGGACGGTGATCTTCTCGCCCCGGACGACCACGACGTCGACGCCGCCCGGCCCGGTGACAGCGCGCGGCCTGGTGATCCCGAGCTGGCCGCTGCCGGCGCGGATGCCGACGCCCCGACCGTGGACGCCCTGGCCGACGACCCGCGGGCCCCCGCCGCACCATCCGGCGCCCACCCGCCGGGTGCGGGTCGCCCCGCTTTCCCGCCCCGTCCCACCGGTCCCACCCTGGCCCCACCCGGGCAGCGCGGCCGACACGGCGCCGCCACCAGCACC
>NZ_CADCWS010000429.1 GCF_902806475.1 Candidatus Frankia nodulisporulans | reverse complement strand
TTCGTGGACCGGCTCGGCGTCGGAGAGCGTGGTCACCTCGGCGACAGCCGCCCTGGTCGGCATGTCCTCGACGGTCGGCATGTCCTCGACGACGTCGGCCAGCGGCCGCGCGTCGGTGTCGGGCACGGAGGCAGGCGTCTCGGACCCCAGCGGCATCCCGGCACCGACCGTCACGTCAGCACCGACCGTCACGTCAGCGCCCAGCGTGGTGTCAGCACCCACCGTCACATCAGCGCCCAGCGTGGCGTCAGAAGCCACGGTGCTGTCCGGAACCATCGCGGCGTCCGGAACCATCGCGGCGTCAGAGCCCACCGCTGCCATCACTCGGCTACGGCGGCGTGCGCCGGCCCAGCTACGCGAGCCCAACCGGCCACGGCGACCGTGCCGCCGGGTCGGTCCACCCGCCGCTGCCGCGCCGGTGCCACGCAGCCGACCGCCATGGCCTGCCCCGATTCCACCGGAGCCGGAGCCGGAGGCAGGGGCGGCGCCGGGAGCGGACGAGGCGACGGAGGTGTCAGCCCCGTCGCTGTCGCCACCCGGGGGGCCGCTCGTACCGCCTGCCCGGTGGACGCTGCCTGCCCCGGCACCGCCTGGGCCAGGCCCGCCGGGTGCGGCGTTCGCCGCCGACGACCGGTCGGCGCTGGCCACCGGCGGACTCTCGACCAGCCGGACGAGGCCGGACTCCACCGCCGAGTCGGGGATCGTCAGGGCGAACCGGGTCATCCGCCCGGCGGACGGGCGGGCCACCGTGGTCAGCCAGCCCGTCTGGCGCAGGCGTGACGCCTGTCGTTGCACGTGGGTCCGGCTGTAACCGGTCTGGTCCATGAGTGTGCGCAGCCCTGGGCCGCTCACGGCCACGCCGTCGGGAACGCTCGAGGGTGTCTCGGCGAGATGGCTGGCCATCGTGCAGGCGACGAGCTTCGCCGCGGACGGTAGGCCGGCCCGCAGGATGGCCCGCTGCCATCCGATGCGATCACCGATCAGCGTCCCGGAGTCCTGTGCCACTCGGACGGAGACCAGCGCACCAGGGATGGCGAGCTGGATGGTGTCCGACGGCACGGGCCTCCTTCCCTCGACGCTGTCACTCGATGCCGCGCTGTCACTCGATACCGCACTGCCCGGCGATGCCGCACTGCCACGTGAAGCTGCACCGTTACTCAAAGCCGCACCGTCGCCCGACGCCACACTGTCACGTGGGGCTGACGAACGGCCCGGGTCCGACCGGGCAGGGACCGGGTGTCCGGGGATCGAGCCCGACGGAACGGGATCGACGGGGGGCGGGCGGGTCGACGTGTGTTCAGGCACCGTACTCCGCACCGCATCATGGGGCTCCTGCGGGGAGCCACCACGCTCACATGAAGAGGACATGACTCCATCACCGCCGTTGGGTGGTCGTGGTGTGACAGAAACATCAAACATCCGGCGACTGCTTCGCAGCAAAAAGAATTCCAGGCGACCACATCGAGACCACGAGCATTCATCAAAATCAATCATCGAAACACTTGACTGCCACCCCGAACGCCGAATCAGGCGAGGTCGATCCGACGCAGGAGAAAAAAATTTAAATCATGTCGACAAAGCGTCGAAGGGTGCACGGGTAACAGCGGAATCCTGGGTCGCCAGACCGACCTGGAGCGATCAGTCGACGGAAAGCACCGAACGGTTCCGGCGGTGCCTCGACCCCACCCCGACACCCGACCGGCCATCCCCGCGGTGGGCCACCGGTTCATGACCCACCGATCACGCCGCCCCACCGGCACACCCCGACGTCGGACGGCCAGGCCGCCGGCCAGCAGGCCAGATCACCACCCCGGTGACACCCGCCCGGCCGTCGGCCGTACCGCTCGGCCCGTTCCCCGACCGGCGCCTGGCCGATGGTGAATGCGGGCCAGCGGCGCAGGTGGCGCGATCCCGCCCGGTCCCATCGGAACAGTCCGTAAAAGCCGTTCAGGTCAGCCGGAAAAAAGACCACGGCCCGCACCCTGGGCGACTCCCCCTCGATCACCCCGGACGGCGCGCCTCGTCCTTTGTCGACCCACCGCACACTGCCGGTCGATCACACCGATCCGGCCCGGGTTCGAATACCAACGACCGATCGACGGACACC
>NZ_CADCWS010000428.1 GCF_902806475.1 Candidatus Frankia nodulisporulans | reverse complement strand
TTAACCTACGGCCATTGGGCCAGGGCGTGATACCGAACGCCGCAGACCTGATACCGAACGCCAGCAGCTCTGGAACCGAGGATCGACGACCGACGACCGACGACCGAGAATCGGGGACCGTGGACCTGATGCCGAGGCCTGGGAGGTGTGATGCCGAGGGTTGTTCAAGGATTGCGGCCTCTCCCTACCAAACAACCCTCGGCATGCGACCGAGGCCGGCATGTGCACGAGCAGACGAATAGGCGGACTAATGGGTGGATGAACGGGCGAACGGCCGACCGTGGCCTCGTCACGGCCGGGTCCGGGTCCGGGTCCGGGCCTCGGTCACGGCCGGGTCTCGGCCTCGGTCTCGGGACGGGCCTGCCACCGCTCGCGGTGTAGGACGTCGGCCAGCGGGCGGCGTCGGGCCCAGCCGTGCCGCTCCAGGTCGGGCAGTTCACGCAGGGCCGTCACCGGGCCCAGGCACAGCCAGGCGACCGGGCGGATGCCGGCCGGGATCGCGAGCAGGTCGCGGACGAACGGTTCGCGGTAGAACGACACCCAGCCGACGCCGAGGCCCTCCGCGGTCGCGGCCAGCCACAGGTTCTGCACCGCCAGGCAGACCGAGTAGAGCCCGGTGTCGGCGATCGCATGCCGGCCCAGCACCGCGGGGGCGCCGCGGGCCGGGTCGTAGGTGACGACCAGCGACAGCGAGGACGCCAGCACCCCGTCGATGCGGATCGGGGCGAACCGGGCGGCCTGCGCGGCGTCCAGGGACTCGGTGAACACCGCCCGCTCGTGCTGGACATGCGCGGCGAAGGCACGCCGGGTGGCGAGGTCGGTGACGACGACGAAGTCCCAGGGCTGGCTCAGCCCGACACTCGGCGCGGCATGCGCGGCGGCGAGCACGCGGTGCAGCACCGCGTCGGGCACCGGGGCGCCGGTGAACTCGCCGCGTACATCCCGGCGGCGATACAGCAGGTCGTAGAGGGTTTCGGTCTCGATGGTGCGACGATCACGTTCGGTGGACACGCCAGGCTCCCGCTGCCGGGCCGCCGGTGAGGGCGGCGCTGTGGCGGGGCCGGTCTTCGGACTCCCGGATCGACGCCGACCGCCCGCCTTCCCAGGCCGATCCGGCCCAGTGGCTGCGTGGGAGACGCGTGGGCGGCTGCTCCCCGGTCACCGCGGCGGGCCCGTGCCGGACTTGCACCGGCTTCCCGATTCTTCCCGGTCACCCGGGACACCCCGCATACGTTGCCGGGGCGGACGCTACCCGCTCGCCGGGTCCGGCCTGCCGGTTTGTCACCCGTCCGGGCCAGTCACGTGCGGGACGAACGACGCGACCGCCGGCGCAGGAGCGGCGGGAGAGCCGGCGGGTTGCGGCCGAACCGTGAAAACGGCGCCCGGGCCCCATTTCCCGAGGACTTTTCACTCCGGTATGGTTCCTCCGAGCAGCCGGGCTCACCGGAGTGCAACTGGTCGGATCACGTCGGACGGGGAGCAGCGTGACGGTCGGCCCGGGATTCCCGCCTGGCGAACGTCCAGTGCCGGGTGTCGGCGCTGGCGGCCGGTGGGAGCTGCCCGGACTACCCCTTCGCCCGCATGATCCAGACGAAGTCGGACCATATCGCCTGCGGCGTGTTCTCGGCGAAGGCGGGATGGGGACCGTCTACTATGCCGCCCGCGACGGGGCCGCCCCGGTGGCGGTCAAAGCCATCCGTTCCGAGTACGTCCTCGCGCCGGGTTTCCGGGGCCGATTCCTGCGGGAAATCGAGAACGCCCGGCAGGTGCAGCCCTTCTGCACGGCGGCGGTCCTCGACTTCGACACCGGTGACACTCCCTACCTGGTGACGGAGTATGTCAACGGCCCCGATCTGCGCCAGCAGATCACCTCCGGTGTGCCGCTGTCGGAGTACGACACCAAGCGGTTCGCGATCGGTGTGGCCTCGGCGTTGCGGGCCATTCACAACGCCGGGGTGGTGCACCGGGATCTCAAGCCGGCGAACGTGCTGCTGGCCGTTCTCGGCCCGCGGGTCATCGACTTCGGGGTGGCCGCGGCGCTGGTCGGGCCCGCGCGCGTAGCCATCGCCGCGACGGTGCCCGCCGACAGGGGGATCCCGACCAGCTCGGCG
>NZ_CADCWS010000427.1 GCF_902806475.1 Candidatus Frankia nodulisporulans | reverse complement strand
CAGGGGCGTGACCTGCTGTGATGTGGGGTAGGAGCAGGTCGTGGGCAGGTCAGGACGTAGCGATGACGAGCAGTGGCCCGGTTCGGATGCCCTGCTACGGACGCTGGTGTCCGGCCTGTCGCAGGAAGAGCAGGACGAGACGCTACGGCTCCTGCGTCGGCGTCTGGCGGAGGATCGGGCGGCGGCGACCGGTGGGCAGCGGGATCGTCAGGTCGACGTCGGCCCGCGGAGCCGGGTAGCGCGCGGCGGCACTCCCAGCGGCCAGTGACCAGGCGCTGCGGCGTTGGTCAGCCGCAGCAGCCGCCTCCGCAGCAGGAGCCGCCGGATGACGGCGCGGCCGCCATCGCGGCGGCGGAGGCCGACGAGGACGCCGACGCGCCACGACCGACCGCGACGGCGGAGAAGACGCGGGACGTCTGCGCGTGACCGGAGGGGCAGAGCACACCGTCCGGTGCGGGTTCGGTCATGCTCCGACGGACCTCGAACGAGGTGTCGCACTCCCGGCAGCGGTAGTCGTAGGCAGGCACGTTCCCAGGGTATGGGGCGCGTGGCCCGGATGCCCGCGCACCGCCCGAATCAGCGGGGAGATCGCCGTCTTTGTTTCCATCCGGGCACAGCTTGGCGGGATGCCCGCGCGACGGGCACGGTCGTCGTACCCTGCTGGCTATGGAGCCGCCGGTGGGGCCGCGGGTGGTCGCCGAGATAGTGCGTGGGCTGCGCGGAGGCGAGCCGTTCGTCGAGAGCGTGCATCACGGCACGGTGGTGGGGCTCGCACGCGACGGCTCGGTCGCGCTGCGTGTCGGTGAGCCCGACGAGCCGATGTTCCCGCGCTCGGCCGTCAAGCCACTTCAAGCGGTGGCGATGCTGCGGGCGGGGCTCGACGGCATGTTCCTCAGCCGCGACATTCCGGATGACCTGCTGGCCATCGTGTCGAGTTCGCACAGCGGGCAGGGCCCTCATCTCGTGCGGGTCCTGGAGATCCTCTCGGTGGCCGGGGTCCCGGTCGACGCGCTGCGCTGCCCGCCTGACCTGCCATTGGGGGAGGCGGCGATGCGGGCCCATCTGCGTTCCGGGGGCGGCGCCGAGCCGATCCTGATGAACTGCTCCGGCAAACACGCCGGGATGATCGCCTGCTGCGTGGCCGCGGGCTGGTCGATCGACGACTACACCGATCCGGATCATCCCCTGCAACGGATCATCCGGGAGACGGTGGAGGAACTGATCGAGGAGCCGATCACCGGCTCCACGGTCGATGGCTGCGGTGCCCCGCTGTTCGCGATCTCCCTCACCGGTCTCGCCCGCGGCCTGCAGACGATGGTTCTCGCCGAACCCGGCTCGCCACAACGCCGAGTCATCGACGCGATGCGGGCCTACCCCGAGCTCATCGGTGGTTCCGGCTCCACCGACACCGACCTGATGCGCGCCGTTCCCGGCCTGCTGGCGAAGAACGGCGCCGAGGGCGTCACTATCGCCGCGACGGCGAGCGGTCACACCGTGGCGGTCAAGATCGCCGATGGTGCGGGCCGGGCGGGCGTCCCGGTGGCGCTGGCCGCGCTCGGGCGACTGGGCGCGCTGCCCGCCGCGAACACCCCCGGGGCCCCCTCCATCGACCTCGCGCGACTGGCCGTCCTCGGCGCCCCGACGGTCCTGGGCGGCGGCCAGCCCGTCGGCTCCCTACGCGTGCGCCTCCCCGCCTGACCGCAGCCCCGCGGCCGCCTCGCCGTCAGGATCGGCGTTGAGGCGGCGGCTGGGACGGCCTCGGGTCGGCTGACTGGTCAGGACGGTGGCGCGGCCTCCCGGCGACGGTGACGGCGATCGGCGGGATGATCGCGGCCACCGCCAGCATGGCCATGGCGGCCGGCACCGAGTACAGACGGACGAACGCGCCCCCGGTGACGAACAGGGTCAGGGCGATTCCCATCAGGATCAGGTAGCGCCGTCGTACGACCGGATCGGCCCCGGCCAACAGCGCACCAGCCGGCGGCGCGGCCATCCCGGACGCCCCGGACGCACGCGGGGTCGACGTCCCCGAAGCGGCGGTTCCCGGCGATCCCCCCGGTGCTCCTGGTGTTCCCGGTGCTCCTGGTGTTCCCGGCGTCGCTGATGTTCCCGGCGCGC
>NZ_CADCWS010000426.1 GCF_902806475.1 Candidatus Frankia nodulisporulans | reverse complement strand
CGCGGTACGCCTCTTTTCGGGACGCCTGACCGCCGGCTTGGGTTGACAGGGTGGCCGAACTGGTGCAAAACTCCCAAACCATTCACGGGTGAGCCACTGACCGCATCCTCAGGCTGTTCTCCGCCACCAGCCTCGGCGCGTCCGAAGCGGCCACCCTCCCTGCGCGCCGTCCGCTCGCAGCGATCAGCCACCCGAGTGGGTGCCTTTTCACGCGGTACCAGGCGGCGAGAACCCATTGTCGGTTTTCACGCGCCCAGAAATTTCCGGGTGGCGGAGCGCCGACGGCCAGGAGGACTGTGTCCATGCGAGTTCCGTTCCAGTTATTGGCCCGATCGCCCCGGAAGAAAGACTTGGTTCGCGGGCTGGTGGTGCCGAGCGCTGTGGTCGCCGGCGCGCTGTTTGTCGCGGGGTGCCTCCCGGTGGGTGGTCCGACCGGCGGCGGTCCCGGGGGCGGTCCGACCGGCGGCCCCGTGGCCGCGCCGCTCCAGGTGACCACCGACCATGGCGATGTCCGCGGCGCCGCCGTGCAGGCCCACCGCGTTTTTGACGGCATCCCCTACGCCGCGCCGCCGATCGGCGACCTGCGCTGGAAGCCGCCGGCCCCGGCCCAGGCCTGGACCGGGACGCGCGATGCGACGAAGCCCGCTGCCTCCTGCCCGCAGCCCTCCGGTCTCGGTAGCACCGGCGCCACCAGTGAGGACTGCCTGTTCCTCAACGTCACCACCCCCGGCGCGATCAGTAACAAACTGCCGGTCATGGTGTTCCTCCACGGCGGCGGCTTCACCAGCGGCTCCGGCGCGTCGTATGACCCGACGCCCCTGGTCGAGAAGGGCCAGGTCGTCGTCGTCACGCCGAACTACCGGCTGGGCGCGCTCGGGTTCCTCGCGACCCCGGACCTCATCGCTCAGGGTGGCGACGCCGGCATGTACGGCATCGAGGACCAACAGGCGGCGTTGCGCTGGGTGCGCGCGAATATCACCGCGTTCGGCGGTGACCCGCAGAACGTGACGGTCTTCGGCGAGTCCGCGGGCGCGGTCAGCTCCTGTGTCCACCTCGTCTCGCCTAGCTCGGTTGGCCTGTTCGACAAGGTGGCGTCCCAGAGCGGCTGCGCCCTCGGCGGCGTGGACCTCCAGACGGCCTCGGCTCCGGTGCAGCCGGCCGCGATCGAGACCGCGGCCGGCTGCACCGGAGCCGAGGCGCTGGCCTGCATGCGCGGCAAGACACCGCAGGATCTCCTGAAGGCGATCCCGTCCGGCGCGCTCGCCACGTTCGACGCCGTCTACGGCGGCAGCGTGCTCCCCGCACCCGTCCCCACGCTGCTCGCGCAGGGCAAGGGCAGCAAGACGCCACTGCTCGTCGGCACCAACCACGACGAGGGCCGGCTGCTGGCCCTCGTGGCCGGGGGATCAGTCGACGCGACCACCTATCCCAAGACCATCCAGACGAGCTTCGGGGCGGACGCGGGCGCCGTCCTCGCCGAGTACCCGGCCTCGGCCTACTCCAGCCCGGCCCTTGCCTACGCCACCCTGATCGGCGACTCCCAGTTCTCCTGCCGGACCCTGCGGCAGGCCACCTCCGCGGCGACGCAACGACCGGTGTACCAGTACGAGTTCGACGACACGAACGTGCCGAGCCTGATCCCTGACTTTCTCGCCCCGTACCCGCTGGGCGTGACGCATGGCGCCGAGCTCCCCTACCTGTTCAAGCAGAAGACCCTGAACGCCGCCCAGCAGGCGTCGAGCGACCGCATGATCGGCTACTGGACCCGTTTCGCCGCGACCGGGGACCCGAACGGCGCCGGCGCGACCACCTGGCCCGCCGTCACCGCCACCGACAGCCACGTGTTGTCCCTGCGGTCGGCCGCGGCCCAGGCCATTCCCACCGCCGACTTCAGCACCGACCACCACTGCGACTTCTGGCAGATCCACGACACCGTCTGACCTGACCCCGGACCGCACGACCGGTCCCACAAAGCTGACGCCGCTGTCACGCCGCCCATGCGCGGTGACAGCGGCGTCAGCGTCATGTCCGCCGCCTCGACGCCGTCGAGCACCGGTATGCGCACGTCCAGGAGGTTGCATGTCCGCGCGCCTTCGCCGTGCCCGACGGACGGTCAGGCCCTGGCCTGA
>NZ_CADCWS010000425.1 GCF_902806475.1 Candidatus Frankia nodulisporulans | reverse complement strand
CGTAGCCGGGGTCGTAGGCCGGCTCGTCGAGCTGCCCGCGGCCCTGCGGGAACTCGGGGTGCACGACGACCTCGGGGCCGGTCGGGGTGCCCAGGCGCAGCCGCAGCTCGTCGTCCACGGCCACGGCCTCGGGCATCCGCTGCCCGTCCAGCCAGGTGCCGTTGGAGCTGATGTCGCGGACCACCCAGCCGCCCGAGGTCTGCTCGAGCAGGAGGTGGCGGCGGGAGACCCGGCTGTCGGCGATCACGTAGTCGGCGGTCCGGGCACGGCCGATGATGAACTGGGCGTCGGCGGGCACCGTGGCCGCACCGGCCTCAGTGACGACTCTCAGGAAGGTCGTCTGCACGTGTATCCCCCTTCGCGACGGGACTCTGGCCGGGATGCCCCGCCGAACTCCACCTTGTCACCCGCGCGGGTGCCGTCACCCGCTCGGGCACCGTCATCCCCGTGGACGCTCTCACCCCCGTGGACCCTGTCACCCCCGTTGATGTCGCCACCCGATCGTGCGTCGCCGCCCGGGCGCCGGGCAGCGGTGGCATGCCAAACGATCACGCGCGCTCACCGATCATGCCGGATGTCCGATCGTAGCGCCGAGGGATGATCTTGATCCAACCCGGGTGACGTTGACGGCGCGTCGCTCGGCGGTGTGTCGCCGTCGCGCCTCGACCTGTGTACATCTCTCGGGTTCCTGCCGCCTCGTGGTCCTTCGGTGTTGCCGATGTCGATGCGGAGCTGCCCGCGAACGCCGGGTCGGCCCGCGGCAGGTCGCCCGCTCCCCCGGGGGCAGGCGAGGCGTTGCGACACGCGGCTCCCGTGCGGCACCCTATGAGAATGCCGGCCGGCCGGCCGGCGTGGGCGGTGGCGGCTGTCGCCGAGCCGACCGGACCGTCACCGCAGCATCCGCCGCAGCCCGCACCACACCCACAGCCATCATCACAAACAGTAATGTGACATAGATCGCGCCCGTCCGGTGCGGATGGGGCGCGGAAACATCCGGGCGGTCACGGTGAGTGTCAGGCCGCCGGCAGGACGACATCCTTCGCGGTCGCCGTGAGCGACAGCCCGGTCCCGTTCGTCGAGGCGTCGACGAACGTCAGGTGGAAGGGCAGGCCGGAGACCGGGATCGGCACCGCGCCCAGCGCTGATTTCAGCAGCTCACCCGGCAGCGGGATGCTGAAGTTCAGGCCGTCGCCGTCCACCGTCAGCTGGGACGGGATCAGGCTGAGCTTGTTGTCGGTGACCTCGAACGTGGTCACGCCGCCGACCTGCTGCGAGCCGAAGCCCGGGATGTGCACGGTACCGGTGACCTTGACCTGCTTTCCGCCGTCGACCGGGGTCACCTGCACCGGGGTCTTCTGGGTGGCCAGGTAGGCGTTCAGGTCGGCGTAGGTGATGCCGACCGTGGCCTTCACGTCGTCGACGGGAACCGTGCCGACGTTGTCGGTCAGGGCGTCGCCCAGCGGCACGTGCACACCCCTGAGGTGCGCCCGCACCGACGAGATCTTCGGACCCGGGGTGGGAATGCCGTCCAGGCCCACGCCGATGTCGGTGAACTTGCCGAACAGCACCTGGGTGAGGAACGGGAACCCGCCGATGCTCACATCCGTGATGGTCGGCACCGGGTCGCCCGGCTTGAGGTTCTCGGCCAGACCCGCCTTCACCTGCGTCCGCATCTGCCCCTTGGCGATGACCACGCCGACCCGGTCACCGACCACGAACAGCACGACGAGGACGGCGAGCACGATCGCCAGGATGCGCCGACGACGGTGCGACCCGGCCGGCGGCGTCGGTGTGGCCGGTGCGCCGCCAGGGCCGCCCGGGCCCCCCGGGCCACCGGGTGCCACCGGGCCGCCAGGGGCCGCCACGGCGCCGTAGGGGCGCGGCGCGGCGTCCCGGCCGGTGGGGTCCGCGGTGCCGTGGGCGGGGCCGTACTCGCCGGTCTGAGCGGCGATGGCGGCCCCGCGGGCGGCCGCGAGGGCATCGCCGCGGGCGGCGGCGTCGACGGTGGGCCGGGTGAGCGGGGCGCCGGGTCCGCCGGCCCGCGGGCCGCGGTCGGCGTGCGGCTGGTCGAGGTCCGGCACGATCGTCGGCCCCACCCCCCGGCTGATGATCATCGTACCTTCGGCGGAGTCCGCGGCGGCCGACCGGTCGGGGCC
>NZ_CADCWS010000424.1 GCF_902806475.1 Candidatus Frankia nodulisporulans | reverse complement strand
TGAGGATCGACCGGCGGAGTCGATTCGTGCTGGTCGGGGTCGGTCATCGGGTGGATCGTCCGGGGGCGGATGAATCGAGTGCGCGGCCTGGCGGTGGGGCTGCTAGTCGGTGTCGTCCGTGGTGGCCTGGGCGAGGATGCGCACCCATTCGGCGATCGGCCGGCGGCCCTTGGACAGGCCGCAGGGCTTGCAGGCGGGCACCAGGTTGAACCGGCTTTCCTTCCCGCCGGCCGCGCGGGGGATGACGTGGTCGAGGTGGTCGGCGGGGGCGGTCATGCAGTAGGCGCACTTCCCGTCGAACGCGGCGAACACCTCCGCGCGGCGGGTGGCGCGACGCGCCGCCGACTTGCTGCTCACCGGGCCGCCCCGATGCGCAGCGACGCCCCACGGGCCGACAGCGACCGGGTCGCACGCGCGGGCGGCACCGAGGGTGCGGCAAGACGCCGGTCGGCCTCGACCGCGCGGCGTATGCCGGCGGGTGGGGGGACGTCGCGCTCCCAGCCCTCGATGTCGGCCGCGCGAACCGGCTCCGCGGTGATGCCTTCCAGGATTTCGGCGAACTCGCCGGCGGTGATGTCCAGGTAGGCGCGCACCGCCGCCATCCGCCGGCACGCCGTCGGGCGGGTGGCGGTACGAAGCGGGCTCATCGGGCGTTCCGAACCCACACGGTGCCGGCACGGGTCAGGGAGCTCACGACGTCGACGGCGCGCTGATGGCGACGCTGCCCGCCGTACAGGGCCGCGACCGCGTCGTACAGGACTCCCTGCACCGTCGGGTCGGAGGTCCTCTGCGTACGGGCAAGGAGATCACCGGCGGCCTGGCGGCGCTCACGGATACCCGCCAGACCGAGGCGGGCCAGGCCCTGCGCGGCGAACTCCCACCCCTGCTCCACACCGACCGGCCCCCGCACCGGCATGTCCGACACGGCCAGGGCCACCACCGCATCGCTGGCCGTCAACGACCGCACCGCCCTGGGCGCGCCTCCCCCGGTGGGCATCGCAGCGACCGGCCGTGCCGACGTACGATCCAACAACATCGCAAAGTCCTTCCACCGACTCCCGGCCCTGCCGGGAGCGCACCAACACAGGGGTGCGGAAGACGCCACGACGTGCACAGACACAGGTACGCTCGAAGAGCGCTCGCAAGGCGTGTCTGGCCCGGTGCGTGGGTTGCCTCCCACTCCCGGGCCTTTTCCATGTCCAAAAGACCCGGGATCTTGCCCTTGCCCTGGTGAGGCGGGGTTGCCTCCCCGTCTCACCGTTGTTGGGTTGTACCAACAACGCCATTGATACACGACCGGCCGCGCGAGTGTCAAGGCTTGTTAGCCTGTGGGTACAACCTCGCAGCTCGAGGGCAGGCGAAGGGGCAATTATGATCTTTAATCCGGCGGACCCGCGCCCGCTCTACCACCAACTTGCCGCGCAACTCCGCGAGCAGATCCGCTCCGGTGGCCTCGCTCCAGGCGCCCGCATCCCCACGGAAGCGGAGCTTGCCGAGCGACACTCGACCAGCCGTAACACGGTTCGGTTGGCGTTGGACCTACTGCGCACCGAGGGCTTGCTGATCTCCCAGCGGGGGCTTGGGAGCTTCGTCCGACCAGAGCCACCGATGAAGTACTACGCATCGCTCACCGGCTCCCGTCGCAAGCGGCTCGAAGCCGACCGGCGGCGAGACACCTTCGCCCAGCAGATCGAGGCGCAAGGGAAGGTGCCGAGACAGGTCAGCACGACGGAAGTCGTCCCGGCCGGCGCCGAAATCGCGGCTCACCTTGCCTTGCGGCCAGATCAGTCGGTCGGAGTGCGCCGACGGGTGATGTACGCGAACGACGAGCCGCTACAGCTCGGAGACAGCTACTACCCCCTCGACATCGTCGACGGAAGCAAGATCATGAATCCGGCGGATGTTGTCGAAGGAACAGACCAGGTCCTCGAAGACCTCGGCCACACCCCGACACGGTACGAGGACGAAATCACCTGGCGCATGCCCACCGCCGAGGAATCCGCCAAGCTGCGCCTAGCCCCCGGGGTCCCTGTGGGTCGGCTGGCCCGAACCAGCTTCGATCAGCATGACCGGCCGATCGAGGTCTACGTCGTCATCCTGCCCGGCGATCGCCATGTCCTGCTCTACGACGTCAGCGCCGAATGATCGCCGGCCTTGACTCCGGGGGA
>NZ_CADCWS010000423.1 GCF_902806475.1 Candidatus Frankia nodulisporulans | reverse complement strand
TAGGCCGTGTCTTCGGCAGCGACCCCGTCGGCGGACTGATCCTGCTCGCCGCTCTGGCTGTCAGCGCTCTGGCTGTCCTTGTGCGCGCCGCGCATGGTGGGGAAAAGGACCACGTCGCGCAGGGTGGGGGCGTCGGTGAGCAGGGCGACGAAACGGTCGATGCCGAGGCCGAGGCCGGACATCGGCGGCATGCCGTACTCCATCGCCTCGATGAAGTCCTCTTCGAGCATCATCGTCTCGTCGTCGCCGGCCTCACGTAGCTCCGCCTGTTCCTCGAGGCGCAGCCGCTGTTCGGCGGGGTCGATGAGCTCCGAATAGGCCTTGACGATCTCCAGACCGTCCACGACGACCTGGAACATGTCGAGCACCGTGGGGTCGTCGTCGTTGCGCCGGGCCAGTGGGACGAGTTCCGCTGGATGGTGCAGCAGGAAACACGGCTGGATCAGATGAGGCCGGACGGTCTTCTTGTACAGCAGGTCGACGAGGCCGGCGTAGGACGGGGAGTCGCCGACGTCCAGGCCGAGCTCGGCCACCCGGGTACGCAGGGTCGGCAGATCACGTACGACGGTGAGGTCGATACCGGTGCGTCGCTCGACCTCGGTGCGATAGTCGAGTTCCGGCCAGTCGGCGCCGAAGTCGAGCTTGGTGCCCTCGTAGGTGACCGAGCGGGTACCCACCACGTCATCGAGGACGGCGAGGATCAGTTCTCGCACGAAGGTCATGTTGTCGCGGTAGTCCCAGTAGGCGGCGTACCACTCCAGCATCGTGAACTCCTGCAGGTGCGAGGAGTCCATGCCTTCGTTGCGGAAGTTGCGGCCGAGCTCGTACACCCGGTCGTACGCGCCGACGACAATGCGCTTGAGGAACGTCTCCGGCGAGATCCGCAGGTAGAAGTCCTCCCCGAGCGCGTTGTGCCGGGTGATGAACGGCCGGGCCGCGGCCCCCGACGCCGCTTCCTGCAGCATCGGCGTCTCGACCTCGAGGAAACCCGCCTCGTCGAGGTGGCGACGGATGCGGCTGATGATCCGGGTTCGGGTCTGGAACCGCGCCCGCGCGTCGGGGTTGACCAGCAGGTCCAGATAGCGGCGTCGGTAGCGGGCCTCGACGTTCGACAGGCCCTGCCACTTGTCCGGCAGCGCGCGGACGGTGCGGTTGAGCACCTCCAGCTCGGCGATGCCGACGGTCCGCTCACCGCGACGGGTGGTGTACATGGCGCCGGCGACCCCGATGAAGTCGCCGATCTTGACCGACCGGGACCATTCCTTGATCGTCTCGGCACCAAGGTCGGTCTTGGACAGCGACACCTGCACACGACCACTGCGGTCCTGGATGTGCCCGAAGATGAGCCCGCCCATCCGCCGCCACAGCACCACCCGACCGGCCAGTCGCACCGGTGTCCCATCCGGCGCCGCGGCCGCGTCGACCGCCACCGTGTCGACGCGGTATCCGGCCCGCGGCCCGGCCAGCTCTCGCGCCTGTGGCTGCTCGCTCACCATCAACTCACCCTCATGGCCGCTTCCGTGACCGCTTCAGCGTATCGGCTGCCGGCGACGGTCCCGGCAGCCCGAGCAGCGAGGCCGCACCGCGGGGACCACCGCGGACCGGGCCGTACCCGGTCCGGTCCGCGGCCGCCGCGTCACCGCGGGGCGTAGTGGGTGAAGAAGATGTCGGCGATCGTGGCCCATCGGCCGCTGGTGAGTTCGGCTTTGGGCGGCATCTCGAGATCCTCCATGAACGCCCGGATCTCGTAGACGGCGAGTCGGTCGTCGGCGGCCGAGCCGGTGTCCGTCGGGAAGGCGCCCATGCCGTAGTAGTCCGCCTTGTTCTCGACTTTCGGGTCGGGGAAGTCGGCGAGATAGCGCGGGTCCGGCCGCGGTGACCGGGCGGTGGGGAGGCTGCGTCCTTGGCGATGTTGCGGCGGGCCTCGTCACCGTGCAGGACCGACGTCCGCCACTGGCGGATGGACGGGCCGTGGGCGACGAGGCTCCACGTCGCCGGATGGTCGGCGATGATCCCGCGCGGCAGCCATTCCGTCCGGTTTGTCAGGGGCGTGCCGGTCCGCGCGGACACGTCGGTGGCCTGCGGGTCGGCGCGGTAGGGGAGCGGAAAGACGTACCGGTGGTCAGGTCCGCCGTAATCCTGCGGCCAGATCGCCGCGGTGATGTCGAGGGCG
>NZ_CADCWS010000422.1 GCF_902806475.1 Candidatus Frankia nodulisporulans | reverse complement strand
CGAGGGGTCAGGTCACACGCTGCCGACCAGACTTCCCGGCGCACCAATGCTTCTTACCGTAGTCGGATCGATCAGGACATGCGCACCGCCACAGCCGAAAGCGCCGGACGGACCCAGGCCCGCTGCGACATCGCCGGCCGATGACGTCCAAGAGCGCCGCACCAGACCCGATCTTGCCCTGCCCGTCGGGTGAGGGCCGTTGCGCGTGCCGGAGGGGGGATCCGGTCCACGCGCTGGATCGGCACCACATCCCCTGCCGAAACGCGGTGCGCGGCCGGATCGCGGGTTCAGGTCTGTCTCCGTGGGTGCCTGCTCGGGGCCCGCCGCAGTGTCCTGTCAGGTGATCGTAAGGAGCGGATGCGGATCGTCGCCGGAAGGTCGCGAGGCGGGAGTGACGGTGGAGGGGCGGGACTGGGGATAGACGGCGGCGAGTATCGACTGGTGGGTGATCCATCCGATGACCGTGTCGCCGCTGGCGTCGAGGACGGGCAGGCAGTGGGAGTCGGTGCTGGTGAGGGCGTGCAGGGCGGCGGCGAGGCTGGTGGTGGCGCTGATGTGCGGCGGGCGGACGGACGGAGAGGTCGCCGACCGTTGCTGGTACGGCGGTCGGGTCGGGGGCGGCTCCGCTGGCGGAGACGGTGCTGTCGAGGGCGGTGGCGACGGCGTGCGCGGTGACGATGCCTTGGTAGCGGTCCTGTTCGTCGGCGAGGGGGAGAGCTGCGTGTGGAGATCTGGCGAGGGCCTCGGCGGCGTGGGTGAGGCTGGTGGAGGCCGGGATCGCTGGGGGTGCGGGGTGCGTGGCCTGGGTCGCGGGGATGGCGCGTAGGCGGCGGGTCTCGTGGGAGGCGGCGAGGTCGATGCCGCGGCGGGTCAGTTTCAGGGTGTAGACGGTGTCGTGGCTGAGTAGCCGGCTGATCAGGGTGGCGATGACGACGGCGGACATCAGCGGCAGGATGATCGTGTATTCGCCGGTGAGCTCGAAGAGAATGACGACGGCGGTGATGGGGGCGCGGGCGGCGCCGGCGAAGACGGCGCCCATGCCGACCAGGGCGTAGGCGCCGACGGGGGCGACGGATCCGGGGGCGAGGTCGTGGGCGAGCGTGCCGAAGGCGGCACCGGTGGCGGCACCGATGAACAGGGAGGGGGCGAAAACGCCGCCGGAGCCGCCGATGCCGATCGTCAGGCTGGTTGCGATGGTCTTGCCACCGATGAGGACGAGCAGGAACCACAGGGTGTACCCGCCGTGGACGGTGTGTTCGAGGACCGGGTAGCCGACCCCGTACATCTGGGGCAGGGCGAGCAGGACGACGCCGAGGAGCAGGCCGCCGACGGCGGGGCGGAGCCATTCGGGCCAGCGCCAGGCCCAGTCGCAGAGGTCCTCGATCAGGTAGAGCAGGCGGGTGAACAGCACGCCGACCAGGCCGGCGAGTGCTCCGAGCAACACGAACAGCAGGTATTCACCGCCGTGGCGGATCTCGAACACGGGCAGGGTCAGGAACGGCGCGGTACCGAAGGCGGCGCGTCCGATGATGCTGGCGGTGACGGCGGACAGGACGACGACGCCGAACGCCTCGGCGGTGAAGGACCGCAGGATGACTTCGAGGGCGAAGAAGACTCCGGCGACGGGGGCGTTGAAGGTGGCAGCGATGCCACCGGCGGCGCCGCAGGCGACGAGGATCGGCAGCCGATGGTGGGCGACTCGTAGGAGTTGGCCCAGGGCCGAGCCGAGGGCGGCGCCGATCTGCACGATGGGGCCTTCTCGGCCGACGGAACCGCCGGTGCCGATGCAGAGCGCGGAGGCCAGGGATTTGACGGCGGAGACGCGGGGTGCGATGCGGCCGTCGCGTTCGGCGACGGCGTACATCACTTCGGGTACACCGTGGCCGCGGGCCTCGCGGGCGAACCGGTGGATCAGCGGGCCGTAGACGCATCCGCCGAGGACGGGCACCAGCAGCAGGTACCAGTAGCCCAGGCCGGGGACGTGCGGGTTGGGTAGACGGCCGCCGGTCGAGCAGTCGGCCCTGCCGCAGAACACCTCGGTGAAGGCTTTGGAAGGCCACCGCGCCGAGCCCGACTCCGGCACCTATGACCACCGCCATGCCGGCCAGACCGGCTCCCGCCCATTGCGAGCCGAGGTCCACGGCTATCGTCCACCGGACCATGGCCGATCTGGATCGTTGCCACATGTGTACGTAGTCCAAAGGTCGTAGGGG
>NZ_CADCWS010000421.1 GCF_902806475.1 Candidatus Frankia nodulisporulans | reverse complement strand
ATCCGGATTCACCGCCACCGGATTACCCACCGCCCGCAACAACGGCAGATCCGACTGGCTGTCCGCATACGCCCACGACACCGACAGATCCGCCCCCACCAGCCGCGCATGATGCGCCACGAACGCCGCCCGCGCATCACCCACCAACGGCGACGACGCCAACCGGCCCGTGCACAACCCGTCCGGCCCCACCTCCAACCGGGCCGCCACCACATCGTCGAACAACGGCGCCAGCGGCGCCGTCACCGCCTCCAACGCCCCCGTCAACAACATCGTCCGATGCCCCGCCGCCCGATGCTCCCGCACCCGACGAATCCCCGCCGGACGCACCCGACGCAACAACACCTCCCCAGCCGCCTGCGCCACCAGCCGCTCCAACTCCAGCGGATCCACCCCCGCGTACCGGGCGTACACCGCCCGCATCAGATGACCCCGATCCCGACGTTCCGCCCGCACATAACCCGGCAACGCCGCCGCCAACCCCGCAAGCTCCCGCACCCGCGCGACCCCACCCAGATCCGACAACCGCATCCACAGATACGACTCCACCACCGACGCCGACGCCACCGCCCCATCCAGATCGAACACCGCCAGCACCCCCTCACCCGCCGGCAGATGCCCCGACAACCGCCGCGGCGACGCCGCCGCCCGCGGCCGACGCAACACCGCCGTCACCGCCGGACAGTGCACCCGACACAGATAGTGCTCCCAGTCGATCGCACACGGATCGAACCCGAACTCCACCTGATCCGAGGCATCCATCGACTCGTGCAACACCCGCGTCGCGTCATCGACATACACCAGCTCCGCCTTCGTGTACGCCCGGTACACATCCGAATAGCGCCGCAGAAACGCCACCCGCGCCTGCGCCCGCTCCAACTGCCCCGCCACCTGACGCACCCGCATCGACGACGTCGGCACCTGCGACAACACCCGACCCCGCTGCGGCAACGGATCCGTCAGAAAATACTCCCGCACATGCTCGTACAACTGCTGGAACCGCAACGGATTACGAAAACCCGAACACACCGTGTAATACGCCGGGGAATCCACCGGCGGCACCGTCGCCGCCGCCGCCAACGTCGCGTTCACCACCAGATCAATCGGAATGATGTCCACCACCGCGTCCGGCGACGCCGGGAAGTCCGGCAACTCACCCCGCCCATACGCCAGAATCAGCGGCTCGGCCATCTTGAACCCCTCGATCCACCCGGGGAACGGCCGCCGCAACGCACTCTCGATGATCGACGGACGGATCACCGTCAACGGCAGATCCCCGTGATGCTCCTCCAACCAGCGTTCCCCCAACGCCTTCGTGAACGTGTACGCATCCGTCCACCCCAGCACCTGCGCCCGCTCACCACCCGCCGACACCAACCGGCGCGCCACCCACTCCCGGCGCAACCGCTCCGCCTCACCCGAGACCGTCTGCGCCCCCGCCGCCTCGAACCGCACCCGCCCCGCCCGCCGGAACCGCGCCGAGTTCTCCGGCGACCGCGACGCGTCCTCGATCTGCTCCCGCACCCGGGACGCGAACGCCTGCTCCACCCGCCAGTCCACCTCATGAGGCAGCGGACCCTCCGCGATATGCCCCGAACGCAACCCCGCCACATACGCCGTCGACACATGCACCAGATGCGGACGCGCCCCACCCGCCCGCAACGCCCGCAACAGCTCCTGCAACCCACCCACATTGATCCGGAACGCGTCATCGATCGGCGGATCGAAGGACACCTCACCCGCGCAGTGCACCACCACATCGATGTCCGCCGGCAGATCCGGCACCGACGCCAGATCCCCCTCGATCACCTCCACCCGGCGCGCCACCAACTCCGCCAGCCCCGCCGCACCCATCTGCTCCCGCAACGCCCGAAACGCCGGCTTACGCAGCATCCGGGTCACCCGCGCCGACCCCGAATGACTGCCCCGCGGACGCACCAGCGCCACCACGGACGTCTCCGGAAAATCCGACAGCAACCGCTCCAGCAGCGCCTCGCCCATGAACCCGGTCACCCCGGTCACCAGCATCCGCCGACCCGCGAGCCGCTCGCGCAGCCCCACCATGGACCTCCGCTGCCCCTGGCCCGGACACCCCCACAGGCATCCACGCCGCACCGACCGGACCGGCGGACGCCCATCCGGAAACACACCCGAGCGGACGCGACGAACCCGTCCGTGCGACGCCAGCCCACCCACCCGGCCGACCGGTGCCCCAG
>NZ_CADCWS010000420.1 GCF_902806475.1 Candidatus Frankia nodulisporulans | reverse complement strand
GATGTCCAATCGTTCGATTCTCGCAACCTGACGCCAACGGCACATGTGAGGATGGCGCTCGATCGGACGGCACCGCGTTTCCCGTTCCGCTCCCGGTTCGCTCCCGGTTCGGTTCTCCGCCCCCACGGCCCCGAAGGGAACTCCGACCCCGATGTCGGTCACCGAAACTGTGCAGAACGCACAGGACATTCCGTCCTTCCCGTTTCCGGACACGTTTCTTCCGCACACCTCCACCCGCATCGCCGAACTCGCCCGCCAGGGCCCCGCCACCCGCGTCCGTTTCGGCCCGTCCCAGCTGCCCATCTGGCTGATCGTGCGCACCGCGGCGGCCCGCGCGATGCTCGCCGACCCCCGGTTCTCCCGGACCAGAACCCTCGACTTCAACCCCCCGCTGACCGCCGGGCAGATCCCCGACCCCAATTCGCTGCTGTGGCTCGACCCACCCGCGCACACCCGCATTCGTCGCCTGGTCAACGCCGGCTTCGCGCACCGCCGGATCGAACGGATGCGCCCGTTCGTCCGCGCCACCGCCCATGCGCGGATCGACGCGATGCTCGCCGCCGACACCCCCGCTGACCTGCGCCCGCTGGCCTTCCACCTGCCCATCGAGGTCATCTGCCATCTGCTTGGCGTCCCCGACCTCGACCGGGAGAAGGTCCGCACGTGGAGCGAGTCCCTGTTCCGCTTCCACCTCGACCCGCAGGCCGCCGCCGCCGGACTCGGCGCCCTCTACGGCTATCTGGGAAACCTCGTCCGTACCCGTCGCGCAGCCCGGTCCACCACTGTCTCCGCATCCACCGACGGCCTACACAACGGTGTCGAAAGCGCCGAGCCACAGGGCCTTCTTGACGTCATCCTGGACGCCTACGAAGAATCCCTCCGTGATGCGTCCACCTCCGCGGGAGAAACGTCGCCGGAGGCGGGCGACGTGCCGCTGACCGAGACCGAACTGCACTCGCTCACCATGACACTGCTGATCGGCGGCTTCGAGACGACGGCCGGCGTGATGAGCAACGTCCTCACCACACTGTTGGACGACCGATCCCAATGGGAATGGCTGGTGGCGAACCCGGACGGGATGCCCGATGCCGTCGAGGAACTGTTGCGCTACCACCCGCTGTCGATGACGTTCCCCCGTGTCGCCACCGAGGACGTCGACCTCGGCGACTTCGTCGTCCGCGCCGGCGAGGTCGTCGTCGTCCCGCTCGCGGCCATGAGCCGCGACCCCGCCGTCTTCCCCGATCCCGACCGCCTCGACCTCACCCGCACCCCCGTCCCCAACCTCACCTTCGGTCACGGCCCGCACCACTGCATCGGCGCCCACCTGGCCCGGGTGGAACTCACCGAGCTGCTGACCGCCCTGATCGAGAAGGTCCCCGACCTGCGACTGGCCGTCCCCGCCGCCGACCTGCGCTACGAGGTCAAGGCCCCCATCGGACGTCCCGAGGCTCTCCCCGTCACCTGGTAGCCCCGTCACCTGACAGCCCGCCTCCCGCAGCCCTGATCACCTCCCGGTCCAGTCGCACAGGGGGTAACCGGCAGGCCGCCCGGTACGTCCACGTCGCGCCGGGACCGGAGCTACACGGGTCGCCGTGGGGGGCAAATCGGACACGAACACCCCCACGACGACCCGTGTAGCCGTCACGTTCCCGCCCGCCAGCCCACCACGCCGGGACCTTGTTCACCGAGCGTGGTCCATGGTCGTGGTTTCGACGTTCTTCGGTGGCGCACCCCGCACTCGGCCAGCCGCACAGGGGTGGCAGGCGGTGCGTGGGATGACGCATGGGAGAGGGAAAGCCACCGCACAGCAGGCTCACAGCATCACCTCCCAGTGTGGTCATCGTGCACTCCGTTCGGGAGCGCCGAGGCTGGGAGGGACGCGGTGGCCACACGAGAACAGGGGCTGCGGCAGACGGGTCCGATCACGGCGGGAATAGCCGCCCTCGCGACCGCGGGCATGATCGGATTCGGCGTGCTGGCGCACGAGCATTCCACCGCCACCGCCACCGACGCGGAGACCTCGAACTCCGCCAGCGATTCCACCGTGAACACCGGTGCCAGCACCACGACCTCGGACACCACCAGCTCGAGCTCGGGCACGAGTACGGACACGACGTCGAGCGGATCCACCACGGACTCCAACGGGTTGTTGACCGGCTCCACCGGCGACAGCGGCAGCACCCACGCGACGACCGGGGGCTCCTGATCATGGATCGG
>NZ_CADCWS010000419.1 GCF_902806475.1 Candidatus Frankia nodulisporulans | reverse complement strand
CCACGCATTGTCCGGACAGGTCAATGGAGAATGTGTTGTGATACATATCACTTCTCGACAACTTGGGTGCACAAAGTGGGCTTACGCAGCGTGCGGTATCTTCTGCGTTGAGGCACAGTCGGGGCGGCCGCCGGTCACGGAGGCCGCTTGGGGCGGCTGACCTCGTCGCGGCGGCATCGTCTCGCCCGCAGCATTGTTCACCGCCTGGTGCTCATGGCCTGGTGCTCATGTCACTGCCTCATCTCGCTGCCTCGTCCTCATCTCGCTGGCCCGTGCCCATGCACTGGCACTGGCACTGGCGCCACGTGCCCATGCACTGGCACCACGTGCTCGTGCAGCGCCAGCACATGCCCGTGTCACTGCTCGTACTCATGTCACTGCTCGTTGCCGAGCGCCGTCCCCTGACAGCGCGACGGTTCGTCCCGGACAGGATGTCCTCCCTTGGAGCGTTCGATGTCACGCGTGTCCCGTCGGTTCAGACACCGACTCCTGGCAGGGATCGCCGCCCTCGTGACCGGCCTGGTGCTGGTGGGCTGCGGTAGCGGATCCGACCCGTCAAGCGGGCGCACCGCGGCACCGGGCAAGGTGGACCTGTCCGGGGTGACGTTGCGGGCCGCCGATCAGATCGGCCAGATGAAGGGGCTGTTCAACGCGGCTGGTGTCCTCAAGGACGTGCCCTACAAGATCGAGTAGTCCGACTTCTCCGCAGCGGCCCCGCTGCTGCAGGCTCTGCGAGCCAACGCGGCGGACATCGGCCCGGCCGGTGACGCCCCCATTCTCAACGCGCTCGGCGCCGGCGCGCCGTTGAAGATCGTCGGAGTCAACCGGGCGTCAGCCCGCGGAGTGGCGGTGCTGGTGCCCAAGGACTCGCCGATTCGGACCATCGCCGACCTGCGGGGACGGACCGTGTCGCCGACCACGAAGGGAAGCATCGGGCATTACCTGCTCCTCGGGGCGCTCAAGGAAGCCGGGCTGACACCGAAGGACCTCACCATCTCCTTCCTGACGCCTCAGGCCGCGTCGGCGGCCTTCGACGCCCGGCGGATCGACGCCTGGGTGACCTGGGACCCCTACGTGGCGCTGGCCCAGCAGAAGAGCGCCCGGATCGTGCGCGACGGCGAGGGAATCAACAGCGGTCTCGGGTTCACCGTCGCCACCCGGCAGGCGGTCGGGGACCCGGCCAAGCGTGCGGCCATCGCGGACTTCCTGACGCGCCAGCGTGCTGCGTACGCGTGGTCGAACGCGAACCCACAGCAGTTCGCCTCGCTGTTCGCGACGCTGACCAAGCTGCCCCTGCCGGTCTCGTTGACCATGGTGCGGCGCCGCCAGTGGAGCGCTCCGCCGATCGATGACACGGTGATCCGCCAGTTCCAACAGTCCGCGGACGTCTACGCCGAGGCCGGCGTGCTGGAGAAGAAGCTCGACGTCGCTCCTTTCTTCGTCCGTTCGCTCACTTCCTGATCCGGACCTGCCACGCTCGACCCGCCTGCTCGCTGATTGATCTGGCCAGTCATCCTCGCGGACCTGGCCATTCCCAACAGGACCGGCTGTTCGCCGTCGACCAGCCCTATCCGCCAGGATGAGGTGAGACAGGTGATTCGTACTGCTGTGACCAGCGTGGGGTCGGGAGAAGAAGATCGTGGCGGTGCGGTGGCGGCGGTGGCGGCCGGGCAGGGTCTGGTCGATGATGGTCGGCTGGGTGATCGTGAGCAGGCACGGCGGGGTCCGGTCCTCCCCGGGATCGTCCGCCGCCGGGTGCGCATAGGCGAAGCGGGGTCTCGGAAACGCAGCTCGGGCCTCATCCGGGTCAAGCTCATCTCCGTTACTGGTGCGCATAATGTCTGCCGTCGGTCCGTCGGTCCGTCGGTCCGTCGGTCCATCGGTCCGAGCGGGCGGGGCTCGGTGGCGTTCAGTTCTGTTACCGGTGTGGGTGGTGCCTGTGTCACCGGCGCTTGCCGCCACCAGGTTCATCTCTGCCACGGTCACGGCCGGTGGGCGGGGTACGACGCTGGTGTCCTGAGCCAGGCCGCCTGCGTTGTCCTTGTGGACGAGAGGAGCAGGGACGAGCGCCGTGACCCAGCTGGTCGCAGCACGTCGCCCCGCGGCAGCTCTGCACGGACGCCGGGCCAGACGGGTGTATCTCTCCGGTCCGCCACATGGTCGTTGACTCGGTTGAGTGTGCTCCGCCTGGCAGGTCAGGCCGGGAGGCTTATGCAGAACTCATGG
>NZ_CADCWS010000418.1 GCF_902806475.1 Candidatus Frankia nodulisporulans | reverse complement strand
GGCGATGGCTGCTTGCCGGTGCGGTGATCGTGGCGGCGCTCGTCGCGGGTGGCCTCGCGCTGTTCGGTGACGATGGGCAGCCCGCCGGCGCCGATCGCCAGCGACCGAGCGCCAGCGCGACACCGGCGCCGGCCAGCGGGTCCGCACCCTCGCCAGCACCCGCCCCCATGGCGGCACCCGTCCCCTCGTCGGCGGCCACGGCCACGGCGACGGTGCCGGCGGGCCTGATCGGACGCTGGCAGGGCACCGTCACGCAGGGACCGCTCACCTTTCCCCTCACGGTGACGCTGCGGGCGGGACGGGCCGGCGAGGCGGTCGGTACCGCCCGCAACCCTCGTGACGGCTGCACCAGCGACCTGGTGCTGATCTCGACGGGCGCCGATGACGATCCAAGCAGCCACGAGGTCGCGATCAGTGCCGATGGACGCGGCGCCACCTCGGCCCGCTTTCACGAGCGGCTCACCAACGGATCGCTGTCATGCACCGAGGTGGATGTCGACGTGCTGACCCCGCTGCCCGATGGCACGGTCAGGTTCAGCTACACCGCGTCCCTGCTGGCCTCGTCCGGCCATGCCGTGCTCCGGCGGGTGGGCGACTAGCGCGCGGTCAGGGGTCGAACATGTCGATCCCGGTGGTCCTGCTCCCGGCCTCAGGGCTGGAGGGCGCGCGCAGACGTGGCAGGTGGGCTGGGCGGGTATTACCAGGACCTGGGCGTTCGGCAGCTGCCGCGCCCGACTGGAGGTACGGTCATGGATCCTGACTTCCCGCTGTTGAGCGTCTTTCTCTACATGTTGTGGTTCTTCGCGTTCGTACTGTGGATCTGGTTGCTGGTCGCGGTGATCACGGATGTGTTCCGTAGCCACGACATGTCCGGATGGGCCAAGGCCGGTTGGACGGCAGCGATCATCATACTGCCCTGGGTGGGCGTGCTCGCCTATCTGATCGTCCGGGGCGGCAGCATGCACGAGCGCAACCGTGCGGCCGCCGAACGTAACGAGCAGGCCTGGCGGTCCTACCTGCGGGAGGCTGCCGGGACGAGTCGGGCTGACGAGCTCGGCAAGCTCGCCCACCTGCACGATCAGGGCGTCATCTCGGACGGTGAGTACGAGCGCGGCAAGACGAAGATCCTCACCTGACCCCTCGGAGCCTGTCCGCCGCCGCCCGGTGGCCACCAGGGCCTTGGCCCCAGTGGCCACCGGGCGGCGGCGCCGTGTGCGCCCCGTTGCCGTGCCGTGCGTGCCGTGCGTGCCGTGCGTGCCGTGCGTGCTGTGCTGTGCTGTGCCGTGCCGTGCTGGTGCTCGTGGCGGGCCGTGGCGGGCCGGGTCAGCGGGCTGCGGGCAGGCGGGACGCGGCCGCACGGTCGGCCAGCCACAGGGTGCGCTCCCGACCGACGGCACCGGTCGCGGGAACCTCGATCGGACCGGCACCGGCGAAGGCGGCCGCGACCGCCTGCGCCTTCTCCTCGCCGGCGACGATCACCCACACCTGACGTGCCGACTGGATCGTCGCCAGCGTCAGCGAGATCCGCACGGGCGGCGGCTTCGGACTGTTCCCGACGGCCACGACCGCCTCGGTGGACGTCACCCCGGGCAGGTTCGGGAACAGTGACGCGACGTGCCCGTCCGGGCCGAGGCCGAGCAGGACCACGTCGAAGACGGGCAGGTTCGCCCCTGGCGCGGCCCGGCTGGCCAACAGCTCGGCGTACTGCGCCGCGGCGACCGTGGCGGCCTTGAGCGCGGCGGCGTCGTCGGCGGCCGGCTCACGCGGGTGACCCATCGGGAAGATCCGGGCGGGATCGACCGGGAGATGGTCGAGCAGCGCCTCCCGGGCCTGGCGTTCGTTGCGGTCCGGGGAGTCGGCCGCGACGAAACGCTCGTCTCCCCACCACACGTCGACCCGCGACCAGTCCACCGCGTCGAAGGCCGGGTTGGTCCGCACCGCGCGCAGCAGCGCGATGCCGATGCCACCGCCGGTCAGGACGACCGACGCCTCGCCGCGCTCGGCCTGCCCGTCGACCAGGGCCGTGATCAGCCGGGCGGCGACGGCCCGGGCGAGAACGCCCGCGTCGGGATGCGGGACGAGCAGAGGCTCGGCCGTCATGCGCCGTCCCTGGTCCGCGAGGCCGGCCCGGCCGGCCCCGAGCGGCGCGGTGCGCCGGGAGTGGCCCGTCCCGCCGCCGCCGGACGTTGCGCCGGCTTCGGCTGCCCCGCCGCCGGACGACCCTCAC
>NZ_CADCWS010000417.1 GCF_902806475.1 Candidatus Frankia nodulisporulans | reverse complement strand
GGAACGGGTGCCGCGCGCGGCGGCGGGATCCGTTCCGCTCAACCAGGGTGGGCACGGTGCGTCGAAGATCGGTGACGACCCGACGAGGCCGGACGACGTTTCCTCCCCCGCCCGAAATGTTCTTGGTGCAAGTGCCCTCGATTGCGGACAGATCCTGGACATTCCGGCCGATCAGGCGTATCGCGCGCCGCCCGCGCACAACCTCACATCATCAACGGGCAAGGGCTACGCGATCTGGTGTGAACACCGTGTTGTGCGTAGCTCCGGGATGCGCCAAAACCATGCTCACCCATCGGATTCGCCGCTGGATGGCAGTGGACCGGACCGACCCCTCCGGCAGGCCGGCCCCCCGCGGCCAACCCATCGGCTGCCAGCCGAGGGTCAAGGACACGCCACTGTGGTCCCGGGACGCCCACCCGGCCACCACACCCATCCACCACACCAGACCCGCAACTCGGCCGGCCGCACCGGGTCCGTCGGCCCCCGGCCGGTGCATGCCCCAGGTCGGGGGTGTCGGGTTCCCGCCGGCCAGGTCCGGGTATCGATCGGGTAGCGGCGGGACCACCGGCGATCCATGTTCGGCGACCGTGAGGAGGCCGCGCGTGAACGACGACATCGTGGTCGGAGTGGACGGTTCGGCCGGCTCCCGGGTGGCCTTGGACTGGGCCTTGGCCGAGGCGCGACGGCACAGCTGCACGGTTCGCGCCGTGATCGGCGTCGGTTCGGGCACGCCGGAGCCAATCTGGCCACACTCCGCCGATGAGGTGGCCGAACAGGCCGCCCATCTACTTCATCGCACCGTCACCGAGGCCATCGCGGCGGTCCCAGCCACAACGGCAGCGACGTCGACACCAGTGGCGGCAGCGAGAGTGGCCGCCGCCGCATCCGTCGCGGTGACACCCGTGGCGGTGGCCGAGGAGGTCGTAGACCAGCCGGGGGCGCAGGCGCTGCTCACCGTGGGGCACGATGCCCGGATGATCGTGGTCGGTGCCCGCGGTCGCGGTCTGCTGCACCGGCTACGGGTCGGCGCGGTCAGCACCTCGGTGGCCGTGCACGCACCGGTGCCCGTCGTGATCGCCCGGGGTGGCAACGACCAGCCCGGGCACGGCTTCCTCCAGCAGCCGCGTCCCGTCGTCGTCGGCGTGGACGGATCACCGAACTCGCTGGCGGCGCTGGTGTGGGCCGCCGCCGAGGCCGACCTGCGCGGCGTCGAGCTGATCGCCGTGCACGCCTGGTTCGCGGCGCTGCCGGTGCCGTTCGCCGCGACCCCGGTCGATATCACGCAGGCGCTCGGCGACCAGGCGGCCACCGTTCTCGACGAGGCCATCGCCAGGGTCCGCGACGAGCTGCCGGCGGGTCTGCGGCCGCAGCGACGGACCGTCCCGTGCTCGCCGAGCCAGGCGCTGCTCGCCGCCGGCAAGGAGTGCGACCTGGTGGTCGTCGGTGCCCGCGGTCACGGTGGGTTCGCCGAGCTGCTGTTGGGCTCGGTCAGCCACCAGTGCATGATCCACTCTGCCGTACCGGTGGCGATCATCCGCTCACCCTGAGCCCGAACCGCCACATCCGACCCGGCCGGCCTACCTCGTGGCGCCGCGGACCACGGTGCGCACGTCCCCACGCACCGCCGACCAGTCGTACCACCGTTCGTTGGTCTCGCCCGTCGGCGGATCCCAGGGGTTACGCAACAACACCTGCCCCCGCGCGCTGTCCACCGCGAGGACGGCGTACGCGTGCGCCGCGACCAGCCCCGCCGGCCTGGTCCGCTCGCGGGTGGTGACCAGGACGACCTCGCCATCTCCCAGCGCGGCGGCGAGGTCATCCGAGCCGATCCGCCGCGCGTCGCGCCAGCTGGCCCGATGCCCGGTGAGCGTGCTGAGCGCCGCGACGGTGCTGCCGTAGCCCAACGCGGGATAACCGCCACGCAGCCGGGCGAACGCCTTCTCGTACAGTGCCGGCCACAGTTCACCGCGGCCGTCGGCGTTGTCCGCGTCCACCGCCAGTTCCTGCCAGCCGACCGGACCGTCCCGTCGCATCCGGACGAGCCCCTGCGCCAGGTTCGCCGTGACCGTGACGTTCGTGGCCGTGACGTTCGTGGGCGTGGCACCCTCACCGCGATCCGCACCCGGGTGCAGCGTGACGGTGGCCGTGCCGTTCGGATTGCGCCGGATGCCCGCGGCCAGCCGGTCCGGGTCCTGCGCGGCGAAGCCGACCAGCGCGGCCGCGAGGTAGCAGTCGGGCACCGTC
>NZ_CADCWS010000416.1 GCF_902806475.1 Candidatus Frankia nodulisporulans | reverse complement strand
ATCAACGGCGTTGCGGGAATGTTGCGCTGATAGACACTGACTGGGCCGTGCACGGACGCCGACGGACGTAACGTCGAAGCGGCGGTCACGGACCTCCGCCGTCAGCTGTCCATCGCGTGAGCTCCGACGGCGGCCGGTTCGGCACGCCCGCACATCCTGGAGGTCACCGCGAGCACCGAAGCATCCGCATCCGCGGCCATGGCCACGGCTGCGTCCACGTCCACGGCCGCCCCGCAGGCAATCGCGCCGGCGACCGCTGCCCAGCCGAACACCGAACAGCCGAACACCGAACAGCCGAACACCGAGCCGTCCAACGTCGAGCCGTCCAACGCGGAGCGGGATCGGGGGTGGGTGCGGCGGCTGCTGGGGGCGGTGCTGGTCTATCGGCGCAACGCGCTGCTGGCGTTCGGGGCGTCGCTGGTCGGGACGTTGATCACGGCGGCGGTGCCGTTGGTGGAGCGGTCGGTCATCGACAACGTGGTGGTGACGCATCGGCATGCGCTGGCGCCGTATCTGGTGGTGCTGCTCGCGTCCGGCGTGCTGATCTTCGTGTTGACGTTCGTGCGGCGGTACGCGGGCGGGAAGCTCTCGTTGGACGTGCAGTACGACCTGCGTGACCAGGTCTTCGCGACGATCGAGCGGCTCGACGGGAACCGGCAGGACCAGCTGTCCACGGGGCAGGTGGTGTCGCGGGCGATCTCCGATGTGACGGCGATCCAGGGGTTGCTGTCGTATCTGCCGATGGTCAGTGGGAACGTGCTGCTGTTCTTCGCGTCCATGGCGGCGATGGCGTGGCTGTCACCGTTGCTGACGCTGATCGCGCTGGCGATGTGGCCGGCGCTGTACTTCCTGGGGATTCGGGCGCGGCACACCGTCTTTCCGGCGACCTGGGCGGCGCAGCAGCAGGCGGGGGAGGTCGCGGGGGCCGTCGAGGAGGCGGTCGCCGGGGTGCGGGTGGTCAAGGGGTTCGGGCAGGAGTCGCGGGAGCTTGACCGGGTCGCGGGGCACGCGCGGCTGCTGTTCGCGCTGCGGATGCGGGCGGTGCGGATCACCAGCCGGTTCGGCGCGGCGATGCAGGCGGTACCGGCGCTGGGGCAGGTCGCGGTGCTGGCGTTCGGCGGGTGGCTGGCGCTCACGGACAGGATCACGCTCGGCACGTTCCTCGCGTTCAGCACCTACCTTGGCGCTCTGATCGGGCCGACCCGCACCCTCGCGGGCCTGCTCACCGTCGGCCAGCAGGCCAAGGCCAGCACCGTGCGGATCTTCGAGATCATCGACTCGCGGCCCACGATCAGCGACGCACCGGACGCGCGTCCGCTCGAGGACGCCGCCCGTGGCCTCGTCGAACTCGACGATGTCACCTTCGGCTACCAGCCGGAGCGGCCGGTGTTGCAGGGGGTGAGCCTGCGTGTCGAACCGGGCGAGACCCTGGCGCTTGTCGGGACGTCCGGCTCGGGCAAGTCGACGATCGCCCAGCTGCTGGCGCGCTTCTACGATCCGCAGGGCGGAGCTGTCCGCCTCGACGGGCACGACGTGCGCACGCTGACCCTCGCGGGTCTGCGCGGGCAGCTCGGCATGGTCTTCGAGGACAGCTTCCTGTACTCCGACTCGGTCCGGGCGAACATCAGCTACGGCCAGCCGGACGCGACCGAGGAGCAGATCGTCGCGGCCGCCCGCGCAGCCCAGGCCGACGGGTTCATCCGCGAGCTGCCGGACGGTTACGGCACGGTTGTCGGCGAACAGGGGCTGACCCTGTCCGGCGGGCAGCGCCAGCGGGTCGCGCTCGCCCGCGCCCTGCTCACGGACCCACGGGTGCTGGTTCTCGATGACGCCACGTCCGCTGTCGACGCCCGCATCGAGGCGGAGATCCACACCGCGCTCGCCGAGGTGATGCGCGGGCGCACCACGATTCTCATCGCGCACCGCCGCTCCACCCTGCACCTCGCCGACCGCGTCGCCGTCCTGGACGCCGGCCGTGTCGTCGACCAGGGCAGCGAGGCCGAACTCGCCGCCCGCTGCTCGCTGTTTCGCCGCCTGCTCGCCGGTCCTGGCGACCGCCTCGCCGAGGAACCCGAGCAACCGGAACCGGAGCCGGCGCCGGTGTCGGAGCCGGGGTCGGAGCCGGCCGCGGCGGCGTTGCCGGCACAGCCGCCGTCGATGCCAGCGGCGTTGCCCGTCCAGGCGATCTCCGCCGGGCAGCGGCGGTACACCACCACCGCCGGCGCGGATGGTGGACGAGGTGGCTTCGGTGGCCGCGGTGCCGGGGGGA
>NZ_CADCWS010000415.1 GCF_902806475.1 Candidatus Frankia nodulisporulans | reverse complement strand
CTCCCCCGCTCCGTCGACGACGGCCTCCCCGGCGCCCACGCAGGCCACCGATCCAGCCGCCGCCGCGGCCGCGCCGCCGGCCAGTGTCGTGGCCCAGTACACCGCGTTGACCTGCGCGCCCAGCGATGTGCGCCGCTCGGCGGCGAGCACCGACAAGGCGCAGGACTGGATCGCGGCCTGTGACCGCGACGGCACCACCAAGTACCTGCTGATGCCGGCGTCGGTCGTCGGCACGGACGTGAAGACCGCGTCCGCCGGTCTGCAGGGTGGTGGCGGCACCACGTCCATCAACACCGGGCAGTGGGTGGTGAACGTCGAGTTCACCGGTTCCGGTCAGGGCAAGTTCACCCGCCTCACCGAGCAGACGATCGGCAAGCAGGTCGCGATCGTGCTTGACGGCGTCGTCCAGTCGGCGCCGCAGACCAACGAGCGCATCGCCGGCACGGCCCAGATCTCCGGCTCCTTCAACCAGTCCGACGCCGAGGATCTGTCCAACGTGCTGCGCTACGGTGCGCTGCCGCTGGCGTTCGAGCGGTCCCAGGCGGAGTCGATCTCGCCGACCCTGGGTCGCGACTCCCTGCACGGTGGCCTGCTCGCCGGCGGGATCGGTCTGCTGCTCGTCATCGCCTACTCGTTCCTGTACTACCGGGCGATGGGCATCGTCGTGGTGGCCTCTCTGGTGGTCAGCGGCGGGATCATCTACGCGTCGGTGGTGCTGCTGGGCAGCGCGATCGGCTTCACGCTGACCCTCGCCGGCATCGCCGGTCTGATCGTGTCGATCGGTGTCACCGCCGACTCGTTCGTCGTCTACTTCGAACGAATAAAGGACGAGGTGCAGGCCGGCCGGACGGTGCGGGTCGCCGCCGACCGGGCCTGGCCCGCCGCGCGGCGCACAATGCTCGCCGCCGACACCGTGTCGTTCCTCGCCGCCGCGGTGCTCTACGTCCTGTCGATCGGCTCGGTGCGCGGGTTCGCCTTCACGCTGGGTCTGTCCACCCTGAGCGACGTACTGATCATGTTCATCTTCACCCGGCCGCTGGTAGCGCTGCTGGTGCGGCGCAGGCTGTTCTCCGTCAGTCGTTTCTCGGGACTGAGCCCGAAGATGATCGGCGGACGAGCCGCCGCAGTCCCGGTGGCCACCACCCGGGCGCGTCTGGCCAAGCGGCCGACGCCGGCCGGGCAGAAGCGGGAGAGCTGAGACGATGGCACTGCTCGCGCGGATCTACCGCAGCGACTTCCACGTGGACTTCGTCGGCCGCCGCCGGGCCTGGTACACGGTGTCCGGTGTCGTCGTCGCGATCTGCATCATCAGCATGATCGTGCGGGGTTTCAGTCTCGGCATCGAGTTCTCCGGCGGCGCCGTGTTCCAGTTGCCGAGCAACGGCGGCACCGTCGAGCAGGCGGAGGACACGCTGGCGAACGCGGGGATCGACCCGTCCGACAGCGTGATCCAGCAGCTCGAGACGTCCCACCAGTTCCGGGTGCAGACCCGCACGCTCACCGATCAGCAGACCGAGCAGGTCACCGACGCGTTGGCGAAGCAGTTCTCGATCTCCGATCCGGACCGCAACATCGCCGTGTCGACGGTGGGCTCCTCCTGGGGTTCGACGATCACCAAGAAGGCGATCCAGGGTCTGATCGTCTTTCTCATCCTGGTCGTCATCTACCTGTCGGTGCGTTTCGAGTGGAAGATGGCGATGGCCGCGATGGCCGCGCTGGTGCACGACCTGATTGTCACGATGGGTGTGTACTCGCTGGTCGGGTTCGAGGTGAGCCCGTCCACGGTGATCGCCGTCCTGACCATTCTCGGTTTCTCGTTGTACGACACGGTGGTGGTGTTCGACCGGGTGCGGGAGAACACCGCGGGAATCGCGACGTCCACCCGGCGCACCTACGCCGAGTCGACGAACGACGCCCTCAACGAGACGTTGGTCCGTTCGCTGAACACCTCGCTGATCGCGCTGATCCCGGTCGCGTCGCTGCTGTTCGTCGGCGCCGGGCTGCTGGGCGCCGGCACGCTGAAGGACCTGGCGCTCGCCCAGTTCGTCGGTATCGCGTCGGGTACCTACTCGTCGTTGTTCTTCGCGACGCCGCTGCTGGTCGACCTCAAGCGCTCCGATCCCGCGGTGGTGGCCCTCGACGCGCGGGTCGCCCGTGATCGGGCCCGCCGGGCCCGCTCCGGCGAGGGCCTCGCCGCGGACACCTCCGGTGCCCAGGCGGCGCGGGTGGTCGGCCGTGGCGGTGATCCGCGGGGCCTCGACGACGGCGACGACGGTTCGGACT
>NZ_CADCWS010000414.1 GCF_902806475.1 Candidatus Frankia nodulisporulans | reverse complement strand
ACCAGAGAACCGTGAAGTAACACGGGCATGTTTCCGTCCCGATGTTCCGGATACCCACGAACGAGGGTGCCGGCGGCCGTCAGCAGCCTGCCGCATCGGCGCTATCCGGCAGCGAAGGAAACGCACTCGGAGGTATGACCCCCGGGAATATCCCGCAGCGCGCGTGCCGTGGGACTCCGGCACGATCCGCTGCCGGAGTCAGCACCCGGCCGGCGCCGAGAATGGACGGGTGAGCGCACACCCACCGTCCCCGACCGACAGGCCACCGCCCCTGGGGTTGTTCATCGGCCTGACCACGTTCGACACCGTCTATCAGGTGCGGCGACCACCGGACGCCGACGAGAAGATCGTGGCCGAACAGTTCATGACCGCCGCCGGCGGACCGGCGACCGGGGCCGCGGTGACCTTCGCGCACCTGGGTGGCCGGGCGGTTCTGGTGAGCGCCATCGGCACCGGCCCGCTCGCCCAGGCCGTGCGCGCGGATCTCGCCGCGGCCGGCGTCACCACGCTCGATCTTCGTCCGGACGCGGCCACCCTGCCCATCTCGGCCATCATGGTCAGCGCCTCGACCGGCCAGCGGGCGGTGGTCTCCGCCCACGGCCAGCCGCCGCCCACACCACCGGGCCGCACAGCACCGGACGGCACACCGCCGGACGGCATGCCACCGGAGGCGGCCATGGCGAGGGCCTGCGCCGAGGCGGGTGCCCTGCTCCCGCGGGCGTCCGTCGTCCTGCTGGATGGTCATCAGCCCGCGGCCGCACTCGAGATCCTGACCGCGCTGGCCGCCGTCCGGTCCAGGTCCGGGATCGGGCGCCGACCGCTGGTGATCCTCGACGCCGGCTCCTGGAAACCCGGCACCGACCGGCTGCTCCCCCCCTCGACATCGTGATCAGCGGCGCCGCCTTCCGCCCACCGACCCGCGCCGACGGCGGGGATGCGGTCACGCGGACGTTGCGGTATCTGCTGGCGCAGGGGCCGTCGTTCGCGGCGGTCACCGCCGGCCCCGGTCCGATCCGCTGGGCGGACGCCACGGGTCACGGGACGGTCACGCCGCCCGCCGTCCACGCGGTGGACACCCTGGGCGCCGGCGATGTGCTGCACGGCGCCTTCGCCTGGGCGGTCGCCCAGGGCGCCGGCGCCCGCCGAGCCGATCTGGTCGCCGCGCTCACCTCGGCGTCCGGGGTCGCCAGCAGGTCAGTCGGGAGCTTCGGCAGCAGGGCCTGGCTGGGCCCCGCGCCGACGTCCGACTGACCCGGCCACCGTCGGGGACGGCCAGCCGGCCCCGACACCCGCCTCAGCGCACCAGGCGGGCCTCGCGTGACATCCGCACGAGTCTGGTGCCCAGCTGGCCGGGGATCGTGGCCGGGTCGACCCAGCGCACGGCGTGCGCGCGGGCGTCGGAGACGGCCAGGTCCCGATCCTCGACGTGGAACAGGTAGGTCACGTTGTAGTGGACGTGTTCGGGTTCGCCGAGCACGGGCACGGCCGGGGCGATCGTCGCGTCCACGTCGACGGGGACGATGCCGTCGGGGATCACCATGTTCGGGTCGACGCCGCCGCGGCGGGACGCCAGACCCAGCGCGGCGCCGAGCAGGGACGCGTCGTCCACCTCCAGATGACCGGTCGGCAACTGCCAGCCGGACGACGGCGCGTCGCGGACCTCCAGGACGCGCCAGTCCGGCGACACGATGGCGGCGCGGCAGGTGACATGCGCGGGAGTGGTATCACGGGCGATGATCGACGGACCATGCAGCGCCAGGACGATGAGGGACCGGATGAGGTCCACGTCATCCGGGTTCGCCTCGACGTAACCGAGGGCCACGCTGATGACCGCGTTGTTGGTGACCGTCACGTTCAGAGAGCGAGCTGAGACCGGGTGCCCGGAACGGGGCACCGACGTCCAGACACGTCGCACCTCGGACTGTACATGCAACCTCACTTTACGTGTCGATGATGCTAATCTCACCGTAGGTACACGGCCAGGTCACAACCGTCACGGACATCATCGTCCCACCGCGCTCGACACACCGCCCGGCGCCCGCGAGGTCTCGCACGCCAGGAGCGCAGCCGAAGCAACCGTCAGGATGAGCGGTTACCCTGGCCCTATCATGGCTAAACCTAACTAGTACCGCAAATCCGAACTTTTGCTCCCCCTTGGGACGGCCACGCCGTCGGCCCTGGTCAGCGGCGTGACCAGGGCCGCTACCGCCATCGGACGGGTGACCACGCTCAGGCCAGTGATCGTGACGTCCTGCCGACAGCCGTGGCCCTGGCACCCCCCGACC
>NZ_CADCWS010000413.1 GCF_902806475.1 Candidatus Frankia nodulisporulans | reverse complement strand
GGGGTGTGGTCCGCGGGGTCGGCCCGCTGGGGGTGCCGTCGGGGAGGGTTGACGACGGCCGTGGCCGGGGTGGTGCGGGCGGCAGCGGACGTGGCGGGATGGTGTCCGCCTGACCGGCCAGGCCGGCTGGCTGCTTCGACAGCACCAGCTGTCGATCCCCACGGATCAGGACGAGCTCCGCGCTGTCCGGGTCGTTGATCCAGACCCGGTCACCGTCGACGCTCACCGTCAGCGCTGGCCTGCCAGCGTCCGCGCCGGTGAGGGCGGGGCCGGGCCTGATGGGTGTGGTGAAACTCCGCCGCCCGCGGTCGAAGACCAGGACGACGCCGCCGTCGTGGTCGGGCAGAAAGATCCGTTCGTCCTGCCAGACCGGGGCCGCCAACCGGCGCGCCGGCGCGGCCACCGGTTGCGCACCGCCCGGCCCGCCGGGCAGCCCGCCCGGTACGGGCGTGACCACGGCGGCGGCAGGTCCGTCTGGCCCGGCCTGCCCAGTCGCCCCGGCCACTCCAGCCACTCCAGCTGGCCCGGTCGGGCTGGTGAGGCCGGCGGGTCGGTCGATGTCGGGCAGTCCGGATGGCGCCGCGGCGGCGGCAGGCGTGCTGGCGGAGATCGTGCTGGCGGGAGGCACGCTGGCGGGGATGTCGATGGAGGTCACCCCGCCGCGCGCCAGGTCGGCGAGCAGGAGCCGGCCGGACCTCGTGTCGATCACAAGAACAAGGTCGCGGGGAGACCGGGCCGCCGCGACCAGAGCCGTGACGGACCCTCGAGCAGCGCCCGGACCTGCGCCGCCGTTAGCCGTGGCGCCGCCGTTAGCCGCTGTGGCACCGCTGTCACCTGTGGCACCGCCGGTTAGGACCGGTGTCGGTGCTGGTGCTGGTGCTGGTGCTGGTGTCGGTGTCGGTGTCGGCTGGCGGTATGGCGAGGGCGGTGGTTCGACCGGGTTGTCTGTCCACCAGGGGCACCAGGGTCGCTGCCGTGGCGTCCAGGACGACTGGCTGATCACCGGAGAGCACCATGTCGATGGCATGGCCCGGTGGGGCCACGCGGATCGGGGCGGCCGGCACGCCACGCATGATCGGTACCACCGAGCCGCTGGCCCGCACGGGTGCCCACAGCGTGCCGTCCGCCGTCTGGGCGGTGGTGCCGAGCGGACCGCCGAGATCCAGGGTCGGTCCGGTCGGCGTCAACCGCTTCCGGTCCAGGCGGATGACCCGCCCCGACGCGCTGTCGATGACCCCGACCGCGTCGGGTGCCACGTCGACGCTGGCCCCGGCGGGCAGGGTGACAGAGCGGGCCGGCGCCAGCCGTTGCGGCTCCACCAGGTGCAGCAGGTGCGCATCCGAGTCCGCGACCAGCAGGTCTGGGCCGTCCGCAAGGACCGTCAGGTGATGGCCCGCGGCGGCCGGGATGGTGATCGCCGCGTCGGCCCGTCCGGTGGTGCTCTGCAGATGGGTGATGAGGCCGGCGGTGTTCCAGGGCAGCCAGACATCCGCGTCCGAGGACGACAGCGCGACGGGTGCGATCCCCGTGGCGCAGAACACGACGGCGCCGGTGAGACCGGCCGCCGCCGCGGCCGAGATGACCGTGGCCATCCTGCGTCGCCCCTGCCCGAAGACCACGATGGGTTTCTCCCCCCATGCTCATGCCCCGACAGGGGGGGTGAGTAGGACCGCGGCACACAGGCACCGCGGCACGGCAGAAGCAGGAGTGCGCACGCGCCGCACGGCTGACCCGGTGCGAAAGGGGAGGCAGGGCGGTGTCCGTGCGAGCGTGCCACCCCGCCCATCCGCACGGACACCGCCTGGTGAGTGCCTTGGGAGGGGCGCAGCACTCACCATGACCCGTGCGCACTGCCCAATGCACACGGGAAGTAATTGTGTTTCGCGTCAATACATTGTTGGACGAGTGGCCGTCCGGTTGGGTGGCGCGTCCCTCTCGCCGGGTTAGACGCGACGCACCGCCGACAGGTTGCAACCTGATTGCTGCCAATCGTGATGATCTCTCGTCGGTGTAGCCGACCATCTCGAGACAACCTCGTCGGGTGACGGACATGTCTGCTGGCCGACCATCAGATCAACAACTTGTCCGGGTCGTGGCACAACGAAAGTCGTTCGTCCGTCGTCTACCGATGTGGAACGGGAACGCGCATTCGGCGACGGCCGGGCGGCGATCGTTCCCGGGCGGATCCCCCCACCGTCCGACTGGCGGACCGGGTCGGTCGTCCCCCCTACCGGCCTGGTCCGCCTTCCCATCCACGTCCCACGCTGTCGGTCCCGCCCGCCAGCCTC
>NZ_CADCWS010000412.1 GCF_902806475.1 Candidatus Frankia nodulisporulans | reverse complement strand
GTGCCGGCGTTGCCGGGATCTGTCAACTTTTTTCTCGTCCTCGAGGTAGGTGGGCCGACCGGGGTCGAGGGGTCGCTCGACCTTGGTCGATGGTCCGAGCTGGCCCGTGCCGACCAAGGTCGGTGGACCGGGGTTCGTCCGGTCGCCTAGCATCCGGGCGGCAGGACAGTAGGCGTCTGGGCAGGGCGGCAGACGTCAGGTAAGGCGGCAGACGTCAGGTAGGGCAGTGGGCGTCAGAGGGCACTGGGCGTCAGGTAGGGCAGTGGGCGTCAGCACCGACTGGGAGGCTGCGAAGCATGGCCAGGACCGAGTGGACATGAGAGACGCCGGGCCGTTAACCACTGGTCCGTTGGCCGGCTGGCGGGTGCTCGAGGTCGGCGAGAGCGTGGCGGTGAGCTTCTGTACCCGGCTCTTGGCCGATCTCGGTGCCGAGGTGGTGATGGTCGAGCCGCCGTCCGGGCATGTGCTGCGCGCCGCCGAGCCGCGCACCGCCGCGGGTGTCAGCGCCCGGTTCGTCTACCTCAGCGCCGGTAAGCGTAGCGTCATCCGGCTCGTGGGCGAGGGGATTCTCGAGTTGTCCGCCGCGGCCGATCTGCTCGTCACCGACCTCGCGCCGGCCCGGCTCGACCCGCTGGCCACGCGGATTCCCGACACCGCGGTGGTGTCGGTGCGTCCTTTCGGGGCAACCGGACCGTCCAGCGGCCACCAAGCCCATCATCTGACGTTGTTCCACGCGTCGGGGGAGGGCTCGACCCTGCCGAGCGGGCTGGGCTGGCAGCGGTTCCCCGACCGCGCGCCGATCCAGCTCGGCAGTGAACTCGGCTACTTCGACGCGGGTTGGAACGCCGCCATCGCCGCCCTCGCGGCCTGCTGGGACGCCTCCCGACGGCCCGCCGCGAGGACGGCGGCCGGCGGGCGGGAGCGGGTCAGCGCCCAGCGGGTGGACGTGTCGGTGCAGGAGTCGCTGCTCACGCTCAACCGCACCCGGCTGAACCGCTTCCTCAACGACGGAATCCTGGTCGGACGGGAGCGTTCCCGCTACCCGGTCGGCGGGATGCAACGCTGCCAGGACGGCTGGATCCAGGCCGTCGGCCTGCGCGACGAGCACTGGGATCGGCTGCTGGCCACACCGCAGGGCGCCGAGTTCCAGGCCGCCGGCTTCGACACCGCGCAGGCCCGCGCCGCCGACGTCGCCGGCCTGCAGAAGGCGCTGACCGCCTGGTGCGAGGCGCGGCCCAAACACGAGGCCGCCCGCCTCCTCGCGGCGGTCGGCGCCCCCGCCGGCATCTTCGCCGAGCCGACCGACCTGCTCGAGGACGAGCAGCTCGCCCACCGCGACTTCTTCCGCGACGTCGGCGTCGAGGACGGCGACGGCGGCCACCTGCGCATCCCCGGCGCGCCCTACCGGTTCTCGGCGTCGGCGCTGCCTGTGCGTCCGGCCCCCCGGCTCGGCTCGTCCACCGGCTTCGAGCCCCGCGAGTCCCGCGAGCCCCGTGGGTCGCACCTGCCAGCCCAGTCGAACCGGCCCGGGGATGGGCGGTTGTTGGACGGGGTCCGGGTGCTCGACTTCACCTGGGCGGCGGCCGGTCCCTACGCGACGGTGCTGCTGGGCTTTCTCGGGGCCGAGATCATCAAGGTCGAGTCGACGCGGCGGCCGGACCTCGCCCGCTACGGCTTCCTCGCCCGTTACGACACCCTCGAGGCGTCACCGATCTTCAACGAGCTCAACCTGAACAAGCGGTCCCTGCGGCTGGACCTGACCCAGCCGGACGCCCTGGCGCAGGCCCGCCGGCTCGCCGGCGAGGTCGACGTGGTCGTCGACAACTTCCGCCCGGGTGTCATGGCCCGCCTTGGTCTGGGCGCCGACGTCCTGCTGGACCTCAACCCGCGCCTGGTCGTCGCCTCCTCCTCGGCCAATGGCTCGACCGGTCCGCTTGCCACCGGAGCGGGCCTGGCCAGCATCTTCTCCGCGACGGGTGGGCTGTCCGTGCAGAGCGGCTACCCGGACGGCCCGCCCACCGACGTCGGGGACCCGGTCGACTACCGCAGCGGCGCGGCGCTCGCCGTGGGTATCCTCGCGGCCCTGCTCGACCGCGACCGGACCGGCCGCGGCCAGCATCTCGACCTGTCCTCACGCGAGGTGGTGATCGCCAGCGCCCCCGACGCGGTGCTCGCCCACGTCGCGGGCGTCCCCTGGCGGCAGCGCCGCGGCAACGGCCATCACACGATGACCCCGCACGGCGTCTACCCCTGCCATCCCACCGCCGGCGAGGACGGCTGGCTCGCGCTCGCGGTCGGCGACGAGGC
>NZ_CADCWS010000411.1 GCF_902806475.1 Candidatus Frankia nodulisporulans | reverse complement strand
GGTCCGCGGCGGCGAGCTGGTCGGGGTCCGCCTCATCGATCCAGCCGGAGAGGATCTCGCCGAACACCGTGGGGTCCTCGCCGCGGTTCCAGAACGCCGTCGCCGCCTGCACCACGACCGCGCCCGCCCGCTGGTAGTCGACGACGTCGTGCCCGTCGGTGATCCCGCCGGCGCCGACGAGCGCCACCGTGTCGGGCAGGAGCCGGCGCAGCTGACGCACCTGACCCAGGCCGATGGGCTTGAGCGCCGGGCCGCTGAGCCCGGCCAGTTCGACGTCGAGGACGGGACGTCCCGCCGCGTCGACCACGAGCGCGTTCGGGAAGGTGTTCACCGCGGTGACGAAGGCGGGCCCGCCGGGGCCGGCCCCAGCCCTGGACCCGGACGTGGCGGCCCGGCCGAGCACGTCGGCGAGTTCGGCCAGGGCGGCGGGATCGGAGAACGGCGAGATCTTCACCCCGTACGGCACCCTGCGGCCCCCATCCGCGGCGGCCAGCGCGTCCAGGGCGGCGCCGACCTGGGCGCAGACCGCCGCGGTCTGGCGTGGGTCGAAGCAGGCGATGCGCTTCTGCGCCCCGCCGTCCCAGACGTTGGGGCAGGCGAGGTTCACCTCGATCAGGTCGACTCCGGCCGCGCCGACGACCTCGGCCATGTGCCGGTACTCGGCGACGTCGAAGCCGGCGATGCTGACGATCAGCGGCTTGCCGGCCTCGTGAGCGATCTCGACCATCCGCGGCAGCTGCTCGGCGTACTCGTCGAGCCCGCGGTTGGGCAGACCGAGGGCGTTGACGGAGAAGGTCCCGCCCGGCCAGTAGACGGTGCCGGTGTTACCGGCCCGCGGTGCCACCGTGATCGATCCGACCACGATGGCCGCCACCGCGCTGCGGGCGAACGCTTCCACGTCCCGCAGTGACTTGCAGGTTCCCGCCGCGTTCAGCACCGGATGTTCGAGTTCGATCCCGGCCAGACCGGTCACCGCTGACACCGCTGATCGGAGTGTCGTGGCCGCGGTTCGAGGATGCGCACGCCGGTTCAGGCCTGTGCCGGACGCGGACGGCGCAGCCGACGTCGGGCCGCATGCCGGTCGATCGCCTTCTGGTAGGCCGTCAGGCGCACCGCCGCGATGCGCCGCGGTTCCAGTTCGGCGGTGCCGGCCCGGCCCCGCGCGCCGACGGTGACGGCGAGTTCGGGGTCGCGCAGGAACGGCTCGAGCGCGTCCGCGAGTGCCCGCGGGTCCTCCGGCGGCACGACCGTGCCGCCCTCCCACTTCGCCACCCAGGTCGCGACACCCGTCGTGGCGGTCGCGACGACGGGACGTCCCGAGGCCATGCCTTCCAGGCCGGCGATGGAGAAGCTCTCGAACCGGCTCGGGACGACCACGACCCGCGCCTCCTCATACGCCTTGACGAGTTCGGGACGGCTCAGATGCCCCGCGAACCGGCATGCCACGCCCAGCTCGGTGGCCCGCCGCTGGAGCCACTCACCCGTCGGCACACCGTCGATGACGCCCGAGGACTGGCCGGCGAGCACCACCGTGGCCGCCGCCCCCCGCTCCTTGAGCAGCGCGGCCGCCGACAGCAGCACGTCGAGACCCTTGCGCCATTCCAGCCGGCCGACGACGAACAGCACCGGGTCGGTCTGCCGGGGCGGGACCACCCCGGTGTACGGGGTGCGATCGAACGGGTACGGGATGACGTCGGCGTCCTGCTTCTTCTTCAGCCAGCCGAAGTCGCGCAACGTCGTGACGATCAGCTCGGACGGTGCGGTCCGCACGTCGGCGCGGACGGCGGAGAACCGGTCGATCCGGTCCGCCAGGGCACCGCGGCCGTGCAACTTACCCTGCCGCAGCCGGACGTCCATCATCGTCGGGGTGTGCAGGTGGATCACCAGCGGGACGTCCCGGCGCAGCGCGGTGCGCAGGCCACGGGTCTCGCCGTCCTGGGTCTCGATGACGTCCGGGTGCAGGTTCAGCCGGCGCAGCCAGAACGCGTAGGACACGGCGAGGATGAACCGCAGGGCGAGTGAGTCCCGCGGATGGTCCGCGCCCTGCATCGAACGACCGACCTTGCCGAGATAGCGGCTGACCGGTAGACGCAGAAGCGGTCGCCGATGGACGAGCACCCCGTCGTGGTCCTCGTCCGTGCGCCGACGCCCCTGCGCGGCCACGATGTGCACCCGATGGCCGAGTGCGACCAGGGCGTGCGCGATGTCGTGGGTGTAGACACCCGCCCCGTCCCAGATGATCGGGGGATACTGCTCGCACAAAAAGACGATCTCCATACCCATCCCCCACGGCGGCGAACTCCGGACGGCTCA
>NZ_CADCWS010000410.1 GCF_902806475.1 Candidatus Frankia nodulisporulans | reverse complement strand
CCTTGCCCCGCCTGGCATGGTTCCAGCCGCGCCCGGCGGTCGTGCCGGACCCGCTTCCAGGCGGACCGGTACCTCCCGAGGAAGACCGGGCGGCGCGGTTCCAGACGTGCCGCCCGACCCCTGGCCGACTCGATCCGATTTTCGGGCCCGACCTGCGCGCATCGACCGCGCGGCCTGGTCGGGCGGATCGGGTCGGCCCCCTCCCGCCACCCGCTGGAGACCTTCGCCGTATGCCCCGATCTTCCGAGTCCCCTCGGCCGTCCGGCTGCTGCTGGCGGTCAGGCTGCACCCGCCCGGCCGTGGTCGAGGGCGACCAGGGCGACCAGGCCCACGTCTGCGCCGACTGCCAACGCACCGGACATCGCACCACCGGCCCCGCCCGCAGCATCGGCCGACTCCCCACCACCCCTCCACACCTAGGGCCACCGGTCCCTAGACCTAGGGCGGCCCCTAGGCCCCGATCCGGCGGCTGACCAGCCCTCTAGGGCCTAGGGCACGGCCCCACCGAACCCCCATATCCACCCTCCGCCCGGCCTGCCAACCCTGCCCGGCCCCTAGACCTCGAACCGAGAGGACACCCCGATGACCGTCCCGACCGCCGTCCAGGCCGACCCGCTTGCCGGCCTGCCGCCACTGATCTCGATCACCCGCGCGGGCCAGATCCTCGGTCTCCCTCGGGCCACCGCCTACCGGTACGCCAAGGCCGGTCACCTCCCGATCCGCACCGTCGGCCCCCGGCTGTACGTCGTCACCGCCCGCCTGGCCGACCTCCTCACCCCCGACCCGGCCCCGCCCACCGACGGGTAGAGGGGGTCCGGTCTACCCGCGTCGACCTGTCGAACCCCCGCTACCGGCCGACCCGTTCGCCAGCCCCGGTAGTAGCCCCCCTCTACCCCGGTAGCGGGGCCCGTAGTGGCCCCCGACCTGCGCGGTAGCGGGGGTAGAGGGGACCGGCCCCGACCCACCGGCACTCCCGAAATCACGGTGTGTGGCAGGGATGCCGGAGGGGAGGCGGCTGCCCGTGAGGGAGTTCTCCCTACCCGCCTCCCTCGCCATCCCTCCCTGGGCTGGCCAGTGCAAACGACCCGTGAGGGAGGCAACCAACCGCCTCCCCGACCCCGCCAGGCATCCCCGAAAACACGCCGTGGGCCTGCCGACTCTCCCTCCCTCCCTCACCGACCCCGACCGAAAGGAGTCACCGTGTGTAACCCGCTCCGGCCGCCGGGACCACCCGCGCACGGCGACCGGGCCCGCGCGGGGTGCCATCTGGTACCCGTACCGGTGCGGCCATCGGGAGGCGTACCGGTACGGGCGGCGGTACCCGTACCGTCTGGCGACCGACCACACCCCGCACCGCACGGTTGTTCGACGGTTGTGCGGGTGGCTGGTACGTCACGCACAGTCGGGGTAGGGAGCGTGCGGGACCAATTCATAGTTCGGCCCTTGGCGCGGGCCGCCTGCATTGGGCGTGGGACACCCCCCACGCCGCCAGGCACTTTGCGAAGCCTCTTTCGGTCCCGGTCATTGCCGTGTCGGCTGACTGAAGAGGCCCCGCATGTTCGCTGACGTTCTCCCTGACTGTGCCGACCGGCTCGCCGATGGCACGTTCACCGCCGTCTGGGCGCAGATCCAGCGGGCCGGGGGCTGTTCCCGGCCGATCCGCCTGTCCGGGTTCGTCGACCAGGTCGACCGGGCCACCGGGGAGATCCGCCGCACGGTCGACTCCGCCGGCCTGCCCGACGGGACGATCCTCGTGCCGTGCGGGAACCGGCGGGCGTCGGTGTGCCCGTCGTGCTCGTATCTGTACGCCGGGGACGCCTGGCAGATCGTCCACTCCGGTGTCGCCCGGAGGACAGGACATCCCCGACACCGTCGCGCGCCATCCTGGCCTGTTCGTCACGGTCACCGCGCCCAGCTTCGGGGCGGTGCACTCCCGTCGGGCCAACCACGGTCCCGCCCAGCGGTGCAACGACCGGCGGGGCCGCTGCCCGCACGGCCGGCCCCGCGGCTGCCGCCTGGTCCACCCCGACGACGACCCGACCCTCGGCGCGCCGCTGTGCGCCGCCTGCCACGACACCGCCGCCCTGGTCGTGTGGGAACCGGCACGCCCCCCGGCTGTGGAAACGCACCGTCGACCTGACCTACCGGCGGCTGGCGTTCCTACGCGACACCAGCGAAGCCGACATCCGCCGGACCCTACGCGTCAGCTACATCAAGGTCGCCGAAGCCCAGGCCCGAGGCGCCATCCACTTCCACGCCGTGCTCCGCCTCGACGAGGCCACCCCCGCCGGCACCTGGGCACCCCCACCCGACTGGGCCACCGCCGGCCTGCT
>NZ_CADCWS010000409.1 GCF_902806475.1 Candidatus Frankia nodulisporulans | reverse complement strand
CATCCATCCGGGCTGTCGCGCATGTTTCCGGCCGTGGCGGAGGGGCCGCGGGCACGGACCCGGACGCGGCAGACCCCTGTTCCCGGGCATGCCGCAGGGGCGAACGACCGCGATCCGTCCGGCCATGGCCGACGGTCGAGGTGCCGCCTACGGTGCGAAACCGGGAAGGGCGCCGCGGGAGGTTACGCGGTGGGGTGTGTGGGCGCGGGGTGCAGTTCGGTGCGCAGTTCGTGGGCGCCGCCGGGCAGGGCGATCTCGTAGTAGAGGCGGCGGGCGCCGTCCGGCAGGGTGAGGACGGTGACGTAGCGCAGGGCGCCGTCGCCGACGGTGGCGGACGCGGCGGGTGCGGTACCGAGGGCGTGGAAGCGCTCGGGGGTGGTGCCGACGGCGAGACCGGTGCGTTCGACCCAGTTCTGCGCGGCGGTGGCGCGTCCGTCGTAGTAGGCGACGGGCTGGGGGCCGTCGGTGAGGACGGCGGTGATCCGCACGCCGCGGGCGTCCCAGTGGCCGGGGCGGGGGGACAGCGCGGTGCCGGTGAACGTCCAGTGGACGCCGTCGTCGCTGGTGGCGTGGCGGCTGTCCATCCGGTCGGTGGCGTTCGGGTCCTCGAGGGGGTGGCAGGAGGCCCACAGCTGCCAGCGGCCGTCGAGCCAGGTGACGACCGGGTCCTTCACGGCGAGGGTGGCCGGGTCGCCGGCGAGGACGGTCCGCCGGGTGGACGGGTCGAACTCCTCGGGTGTGTCGGCTTCGAGCAGGTCCACCCACCAGTGGGGGCCGCCCTGGGCGGCGCAGCTGACGTAGAGGCGGAAGCGGCCCTCGGGGGTGCGCACGAGGGCGGGGCGTTCGAGGCTCTCGGCGCCGAACGGTTCACGGGGGATGACGGCGATCTCGGTGAACCGCTCGCCGTCGGTGGAGCGGGCGAGCACCACCCCGAAGCCCCGGCCGGACCCGATCGGGCGACGCAGCCGGTAGGCCAGGTAGTACACGCCGTCCGCGAGCAGGGCGCTGGGGGCACCGGCCCAGAAGCCAGGCTCGGAGCCCGGTGCCCGCGCGACGGTCACACCGGGACGATGACCGGGCAGGGCAACCGTGCCCGCCACCGCGGCGACGGCCGGGTCGAGCCCGGCCGCCGGGCCTCTCGAAGCGCCCGTGTCGGGAGCCGACGGGTCCGTCACCAGGTTCGAGGTGGTGGATTGCTGCCCGACTGTTGCCATCTGGCAACCTTACCGTTGCCGTGGGGACGTTGCGTCGGCAAGGACGCTCCGCGGCCCGCCGGGCGACGCTACCATCCCGAGTTCACCGGTCGACTTAGCCGGTTATGCCCGCTGCCAGCGAAGCGGCACGCCACGTCGCTGTCGCGGTGCCACGTCCGTCGTCTCCTCGTCCCCACCCGGAGTCCGCAGATGGCCCTGCCCGACTTTCTCGTGATCGGTGTGCCCAAGGCGGGCACGACCGCCCTGCACGCCGCGCTGACCCGTCACCCGGAGCTGTTCCTGCCGTCGGTGAAGGAACCGAAGTTCTTCCTGAGCTCCGGACCGCCACCGGCCCGCGGTGGCCCCGGTGACGCGCAGACCTACCAGGAACACGTCTGGCGGCAGCGGGACTACGAGGCCCTGTTCGACCCCGCGCCGACCGACACGCTGCGCGGCGAGGCCACCCCGTTCTACCTGTACGACCTGGACGCGCAGAACCGCATCCGCCGGCTGGTGCCCAAGGCCCGACTGGTGGTGCTGCTGCGTAACCCGGTCGACCGGGCGCACTCGAACTGGACGCATCTGTGGGCGGCGGGGCTGGAGCCCGAGCGGGACTTCGTGCGGGCCTGCGCGTTGGAGGGGGCCCGCCGCGACGCCGGCTGGGCGGACTTCTGGCACTACGTCTCACTCGGACTCTACGGCGAGCAGCTCGCCCACCTGTACGGCCTGTTCCCCCGCGAGCAGGTGCTGGTGCTGCGTTACCGCGACCTGCGCGACTCCCCCGAGCGGACGCTGGACGAGGTGTGCGCCTTCCTCGGCGTGGCCACGGGACGCCTCTCGGCCGTGCCCTCGGAGAACGTGACGCCCTACGTCGCCGACACCCCGGTGAACGCGGTGCTGCGGGCCGCGTTGCGCACCGGCGGACGGATCGGGGCGCGCTTCCCGGTACCGGTGCGCCAGACGGTGCGCGGACCATTGCTGAGCGCGTTGCAGCGCCAGTCCGGCGGTCGACCGAAGCTCACCCCCGCGCAGCGGCGCGCCGTGCTGCCCTACTTCCTCGAGGACATCTCGAGGTTGGAGGAGCTCACCGGCCTGCCCTACGACGACTGGCGGATCATCGGCGACGAACCCGACGTCATC
>NZ_CADCWS010000408.1 GCF_902806475.1 Candidatus Frankia nodulisporulans | reverse complement strand
ATGCCGACGCGCCGGATGCCGACGCGCCAGCTCCACCGGCCTTCGACGCGGACGCGGACGCGGCGTCGGGGGCTGTCGGGGCGACGTCCCGGGTGCGGAGGGCCAGGCGTTCCAGCTCGCGGACGACGGACCGGGCCACCTGCGGGCCGAGATCCTCGTCGGCGACGCGCAGCCGCCACGGGTGATGCCCGACCGTACGCACCGAGCGCGGTGGTTCCTGCGGGGGAGACAGGGTCGCCAGCACGTCCACGGCCACCGCCATGATCTCCGCCGGCGTCCGGTAGTTCACCGTCAGGGTCTCCCACCGGGCGGGCGTGCCCGCCGCCGGGTAGGGCGCCAGAACCCGGTCCCAGGACGTGGTGCCAGCCGGATCGCTGGTCTGCGCGACGTCACCGACGATCGTCATCGAGCGGGTCGGACAGCGGCGCATCACCATCCGCCACGCCATCTCGGACAGCTCCTGCGCCTCGTCGACGACCACATGCCCGAACACCCAGGTCCGATCGGCGAGTGCCCGCTGCGCGATCGTGCGCGGATCGGCGTCCTCGTGCCGCTCGGCGAGTCGGCCGGCGTCGATCAGGTTGACGGCCATCATGATCTCCGGGTCGTCCTCGATGTCCCGGGAGAGGATGTCGAGCACACCCTGGGCGTAGGCGACCCGGGCCACGCGTTCGCGCAACGCGGCCGCCTTCGCCGCCTGGTCGTCGTCGCCGATCAGCTCGGCGGCCTCGTCCAGCAGCGGGATGTCCGCCGCGCTCCACCCACCGACCGGCCTCGGCCGCGCGGGCACGCCCGAGTCCTCGCCGCCGGCCTGGCCGTCCGCGTCCCGGTCGTTGTCGGGCTCGAGGTCGGCCCCGCCGCCGCTGCCAGGGTCGCCGTCGGTCACGGCGCGCAGCTCGCGTAGCCAGTCGTTGCCGTCGGTGTCGTCCTCGGCCAGGGGCCGGTGCAACAGCTGACGCTGCTGGGCTGACAGCTGCGGTGCGACCGCGGCGAGCGTGCCCGGGTCGGCGAACAGTTCGGCGACGAGCTGCTCGGGGGTCAGCGCCGGCCACAGTTCGTCGAGGACGGTCCGCACGGCCGGATCGCCGCGCAGCTCACGGCGCAACTGGGCGAGGTCCTCGTCGTCGAGCAGGCTCGAACCACCCGACCCGGCGGGGGCGAGCAGGTCGAGCGCCTCCGGGTCGGCCTCCAGCACCGCCGCGGTGATCGTCTCGGCGGCGTAGCCGTCCGCGACCTGACGGGCCAGCGCCTCGATCACCGCTCGCACGAACAGTGGTCGGGCGTCGTTGTGCAGCTCACCGGACTCCCGGGCGAGCGCCCGGGCGCGTTCGCAGGTGGATCGTTCGAGCAGGAGCAGCCGCTCCTCGGTGTGGATCTCCAGGGTGTGACCCTGCGGCAGCCGCTGGCGGTGGCGCACGGTCGCGGCGAGGATCTCGGCGAGCGCGGCCCGTCCCTTGAGCTCGGCGGTGGCCGCATCCTCCAGGCGGCGCGCCGTCACCCCGGGATAGAGCGCGTCGACCGTCGCGCTGACCACGCTGGTCTCCCCGAGGGAGGGCAGCACGTTCTCGATGTAACGCAGGAACGCCGGATGCGGCCCGAGTACGAGCACCCCACTGCGGGCCAGCTTCTCCCGGTGGGTGTAAAGCAGATAGGCGGCCCGGTGCAGGGCCACGGCGGTCTTCCCCGTCCCCGGCCCGCCCTGCACGACCAGGACACCCCGCTGATCCGACCGGATGATGCGATCCTGCTCGGCCTGGATGGTCGCGACGATGTCACTCATGCGGCCGGTGCGGGCGGCGTTGAGGGTGGCGAACAGCCCCGGCTCGCCGGTCAGCGGGGTGGCCCGATCGGGGGAGTCGCCGTCGGCGCCGACGTGGGAACCAGGTGCGTCCGGACCGGGGGAGTCGGCCATCTCGAAGATGTCGTCCTCCACACCGGTCACCGCGCGCTGCCGGGTGGCGATGTGCCGGCGTCGGCGCACGCCAAGGCGCTCGGCCCCGGTCGCCGCGTAGAACGGCCGGGCCGCCGGAGTCCGCCAGTCGATCAGGAGCGGCTCGTAGTCGGCATCGTCGTCGAAGATGCCCATCCGGCCGACATAGCGGCGTTCGCCGCCGTCGAAATCCAGCCGGCCAAAGCACAGGCCGATCTCGGCGGCCCGCAGCCGCGCCAGGGTGGCGGCGCAGTCGGCACTGGCGACCTCACGCTCGAACCGGGCCCGCGGCAGGCTCTCGGACCGCAGCAGAACCCCACGCAGCCGCGTCGAGGCACGCCGACGCAGAGCGTCAAGCCGATCGTAGAGAGCCGAGACGTAGGCCTGCTCGGAATCCAGATCCTCTATTGACAACTCGGCCACACC
>NZ_CADCWS010000407.1 GCF_902806475.1 Candidatus Frankia nodulisporulans | reverse complement strand
GGACCAACAACAGGCTCGGCAACACGGCGATGGGTTTCGAGCCGAACTCACCCAGCTTTCCCAGCGGCCAGGCAACCGCGAACCACAACAGGACCGCGACCAGATACAGCGGGTAGACCCGGGCGAACCGGCGCCAGTAGAAACGAGCGCGTGACGTGGGCCCGGCCGCCCAGGTGAGCACGAAACCCGAAAGCACGAAGAAGAACGAGACTCCCGCATATCCGATGTCGCCGAGGGGGCCGATCGGCAGCGTGTCCGCCACCTCCGCATCGATATGGCGGAAGAAGACGAGGGTTGCCGCGACTCCCCGCAGACCCGTCAGCGCGGGCAGGCTGGCCCGGGACCGTGAGGGTGCGCCGGTCCGCTGCGGGGAAATCATCCGATGACGGCCTACCGGTCGAGGCGATGTTCTCTGCGTCACCGTGTCCTTTCTCGCTTCTCGCTCGTCCAACGGACGCCCGCGCGGGGGTGCCCACGAGGGCGACCGCGGAACACGGATTCGTGGCGGTGGCCGGCTGTGCCGGCCATGAACCAAAGGCTCGTCCGTAGGCTGCGTATCCGGCCTGCCGTCCGCTCCTTCCTGGTCCCGCGCATCGGGTCTGACCGCACCGACACCGCGCTAAACATACCCTTACGTCAAGGTCTAGTTCGGACGGGGTAAACAGCGCCCCGTCCGAACACCCGCCGCGATCACACCCAGTGTCCGACGCACCGCACCCGCACCGGCACCTGCGGCCCACCCCTGTCACCGCGGGCACTGACCCGGACACTCCCGACCCCCAAAGTGCCGGCGTTCTGTTTAGATTGACTACATAGCCGAGCCGCTCGCCTCCGCTGGGCCCACAACGCAGTTAATCTTCCGGACGAACACCGGCTGCGATGCGCACGACGGAGGCAGCCGTGACCTGGGGTCGGCATGCAGACAAGAACGGCAACACGTCCGGCGGCAGCAGCACCGGCCGCAACGGGCAGAAACGTGGAGGGCGCACCTACACCGCCGACCAGGTGGTGGCGGCCGACCTCGGCGTACTGACCTGCCCGCGCTGCTCAGGCGCGGGCGACCTCTTCATCCCGAAGGCGGAGATGGACCGTAGCGGCTCGTTCGACGGCTCCGACGAGGTGACCTGCCCGCGCTGCGGTGGCACCGGAACGGTATCGGCATGAGCGAGGACCCACCACCCGAGCAGGACGGATCGGAAACGTCGGAAGGGCCGACCGGGCCGCCGCCGCAGGTACGCGCGCTGTTCCCCACCTGCCCCCGATGCCGCCGCGAACGCGCGCGGACCCTGCGCGCCGCACGCACCGGAGCCGCCACCCGCCGTGGCCTGCCGCGGCTCACCCTGCACCGACCAGTGCTGCGCTGCCCACACATCCCGGACGTGTGGGCTCCCGGCTTCGGCCCCGGCGCCGAACCACCCTCGGGTTCCGGCTGGCCGACACGTCCGGCCGGCCCGGCCTGATCGCGGCCCGACCGAAACCGACCACCGCCGCCCGCTTCGACGCTGGCCAGGCCCCACGCTGGCCAGGCCCGACGCTGGCCAGGCTCAGGGACATGGAGCTGCGCGAGGCGATGCGCACGGCCGGGGCCGTGCGGGGGTTCACCGACGAACCGGTCCCCGACGAGGTGCTCGAGGGTGTGCTGGAGGCGGCCCGGTTCGCGCCCAGCGGTGGCAACCAGCAGCCCTGGACGGTGCTGGTCCTGCGCGACCCGCGACTGCGTGACCTCTCCCAGCTCGGCTGGCGGGAGTACGTGGCGCAGCGTGACGCCGGGGTGCGCCCGTTCGCGCCGGGTCCGGACGGACGCTGGCAGGGTCCCGCCATCGACCTCGACGCCGCGGCGCGCACGCCGGCACCGAGCCCGTTCGTCGACCACCTCGACCAGGTGCCGGTGCTGCTGGTGCTGGTCGTGCGGCTCACCGCGCTCGCGGTCACCGACGTGGAGCTGGAACGCCACAGCGTCGTCGGTGGCGCGTCCATCTACCCGTTCGCCCAGAACATCCTGCTCGCCGCCCGTGACGTCGGCCTCGGCGGCACTCTGACCACCTTCGCCGTGCGGCGCGAACCCCGTCTCGCCGAGCTGCTGCGCATCCCGGCCGACCACGCGATCGCCGCCGTGCTCACCCTGGGCTACCCGACCCGCCAGCCTCGGCGCCTCACCCGCCGTCCCGTCGCCCAGTTCGCCCACCTGGACACCTTCGACGGCCCTGCCTTCGGCACCAGCACGACCTGAGCCGACCTTCGGCCCCCTGTCGGCACCGGAAAGACCGAAGCAAAGAAATCCGACGGTAGCCCGGATGGCCGACGTCACCGGTCAGGGCGGTGGACGCCGAAATCCCGTCCGGCGACGGGATCCAACGCCGGAGTTGA
>NZ_CADCWS010000406.1 GCF_902806475.1 Candidatus Frankia nodulisporulans | reverse complement strand
ACCCGTCGACCCCCGCAGAAACGACCTTTTCCACCTGGCGCGGCGCCTTTTCGGCCGTCCCGGGAAAAGCGATTTGAGTGCCGGCTACTCACGATCCGGCCGCGGCGACGCTGCTGTGCTGGCAGCTGTGCCAAATCCCCCTTCGACGGGAGCCACCATGCCGTGGACGCGCCCTGGACCAGCCGGCTGGTCCAGCCCGGACGAGCTGGCCGCCGTGCAACGCGCCGAACTGCCCCGAGTGCTGGCCACCGCCCTGCGCTCGCCTTTCTACGCGGCCCGCTACGCCGACGGTGCGCCGCCGCGGACCGCCGCGGACTTCGCCGACGTCGCACTGACCACCAAGCAGGATCTGCGCGACGCCTACCCGTACGGGATGCTCGCCGTGCCCCGCGAGCGGCTCGCCACCTACCACGAGTCCAGTGGCACCTCCGGCGAGCCGACCGCCTCCTACTACACCGAGCGGGACTGGACCGACCTCGCCGAACGGTTCGCCCGCAAGTGGATCGGCATCAGCCCATCGGACACCCTGCTGGTCCGCACCCCGTACGCGCTGGTGATCACCGGCCATCTCGCGCACGCCGCGGCCCGCAGCTGCGGCGCCACGGTGGTACCGGGCGACCTGCGTTCCCTGGCCACCCCGCTGTCGCGCATCGTGCGGGTGCTGCACGACCTCGAGGTCACCCTCACCTGGTGCAACCCGACCGAGGCGATGATGCTCGCCGCCGCCGCCCGCGCCGCGGGGCTGCGCCCCGACCGGGACTTCCCGGCGCTGCGGGCGATGTTCGTCGCCGCCGAACCCCTCACCGAGGTGCGCCGCCGCCGGATCAGTGAGATCTGGGGCGGTGTCCCGGTCATCGAGGAGTACGGCTCGACCGAGACCGGCACCATCGCCGGCCAGTGCCCGTCCGGCACGATGCACCTGTGGGCCGACCGGGCCATCTTCGAGGTGTTCGACCCCGCTACCGGGGACCTCACCCGCACCGGACGCGGCCAGCTGGTCGTGACCCCGCTGTGGCGCGAGGCGATGCCGCTGCTGCGCTACAACCTGGCCGACGAGGTCGAGGTCGCCGACACACCATGCCCGTGCGGCTGGGCGCTGCCCACGGTGCGGGTGTTCGGCCGGGCCGCCTTCGCCTACCCGGTGGGCCCGGCCACCGTCACCCAGAGCCGACTCGAGGAACTCGTCTTCGCTCTGCCCGCTCCCTGCGAGGTGGTGTTCTGGCGGGCACGCGCCGACCGAGACGTGCTGCGGGTCGAGATCGAGGTCGCCGACGAGCACCGCGAGCGGGCGGTCAAGGAGCTGCGGTCCTCGATCGACCGGGAGCTCGGTGTGCCGCACCAGGTGGACGCGGTGGCACCGGGTGGCATCGTGCCGACGGCGACGCTGCGCGGCCAGCGGGACATCCTCAAGGCCCGGTACCTGTTCGGGCCAGGTGAGGACTGGTCCGGCGCGGTCATGTACCAGTGAGCGCCACGTCGCCGGTCGGGCTGCTCGTCGTCGGCGGCGGCATCGGCGGGCTCGCCGCGGCCCTGGCCGCCGCCCGCGCGGGCTACGCCGTCCACCTGCTCGAACGGGCCGAGGAGTTCGCCGAACTCGGCGCGGGCCTGCAACTCGCCGCGAACGCCACCCGGGTGCTCGCCCACCTCGGTGTGCTCGGGGACGTCGAGGCGCTGTCGGTGGCGCCGCGCCGCCTGGTGATGCGCGACGCCCACACCGGCCAGGAGCTGTCCGCGTTGGACGTCGGCGCCCCCTACCGCCGCCGCTACGGCTACCCGTACCTGGTCGTGCATCGCAACGACCTTCTCACCGTCCTGCTGGCGCACTGTCGCGCCCATCCGGCGGTGACCATCGAGACGGGCCGGACCGTCCATGACGTCCGGACGGTCACCGACCCGCGGACCGGACGCGCCCACGCCGAGGTGGCGTGCGCCGGCGGCGGAATCTACCGGGCGTGGGCGGCCATCGGCGCCGACGGGGTGCGCTCCCGACTTCGCGCCAAGGTCATCACCGCCGCCGGCGCCGCCGCCCGGACCGGCGTCGCCGGCATCAGCGCCACGGGTATCAGCCCGGCCGACGCCGGCTACGGCGGCGGTGGGGTGGCGGCCAACGGGTACGCGACCTATCGGCGGCTGTCGGCGCCGACCCGCGGCGTCCCGCCGGACGTCCAGCTGTGGATCGGGCCACACCTGCACCTGGTGCAGTACCCGGTGCGTCGCCACGAGCTGTTCAACCAGGCCGCGGTGTTCCACAGCCCCACCTTCGGCCACCGCCCGGACTGGGGCGGCCCGGACGAGCTCGACGCCGCCTTCGCCCGCACCTGCGCGCCGGTGCGCACCGCCGTCGCCGAGCTCGACCGCGACCGGTACTGGCCGGTGCAGGACCACGAGCCACTGCGCCGCTGGGTGCACGGCCGGCTGG
>NZ_CADCWS010000405.1 GCF_902806475.1 Candidatus Frankia nodulisporulans | reverse complement strand
CGCACTCGCGCAGGTAGCGGCCGAGCGCCATCACCGGCCAGAGCAGCCGGTAGCCGTAGTAGTTGAGGTAGAAGTCGCCGGGGAATCCGGTGCCGGTGAAGTACGGCTCGTCCCAGGTGCCGTTCGGCAGCTGGTTCTCGGCGAGCCAGCGGGCGCCGCGGGCCAGGGCTTCCACGACCTCGGGTCGCCGGTCGGTGGCGAGCAGGCCGAGCATTCCCCACGCGGTCTGCGACGCGGTGGTCTCCCCGCGGCCGGCCCAGTCCCGGTCGTCGTAGGAACGCACGTCCTCACCCCAGCCGCCGTCGGCGTTCTGGTGGGCGAGCAGCCAGTCGGCGCCGGCCCGCATGACCGGGTCGGACGGTGCGACCCCCGCCGCCCGCAACGCCGGCAGGACGTTCCCGGTGCCGTACACGTAGTTGACGCCCCACCGGCCGAACCACGAACCATCGGTCTCCTGCGCGTCCAACAGCCACTGGACGCCACGGCGCGTACGCGGGTCGTCGGCCAGCCCCTCCTCGGCGAGCAGTTCGACGACGTGCGCGGTGACGTCGGCGGACGGCGGGTCGGTGAGCGCCCCGAAATCCCCGAACGGGATCTCGTAGACCAGCGTGGAGGTGTTGTCCGAGTCGTAGGCGCCCCAGCCACCGTCGCTGGACTGCATCCCGAACAGCCAGGTGATGCCCCGCTCCATCGACGCCTTCAGTTCCCTGGACCGTGGATGACGCACCTTGCGCAGCGCCAGCAGCACCGCCGCGGTGTCGTCGGTGTCGGGGTAGGTGTCGTTCTCGAACTCGAACGCCCAGCCACTGGGCTCAAGGTCGGGGTGGTTCACCGCCCAGTCGCCGCGCTTGTCCCGGATCTCCTGGCCCAGCAGGTAGTCGGCGGTGCGCAGCAGCGCCGGGTGGTCGCCGGCGATCCCCGCGGTCTCCCCCGCCTCAGCCAGGGCGATCCCGGCGAGGGCGGTGTCCCAGATCGGCGACTGCGACGCCTCGACCATCCGCGCACCGTCCGGCATCGTGACGCTGTAGTCCTCGAGGGCCTGCAGCGCGGCGGTGAGCACCGGATGGTCGAGCGAGTAGCCGAGCAGGTGCAGCGCGATGATCGAGTAGACGGCCGGCGGCTGGATCCCACCGAAGCACCCGTCCGCCTCCTGCCGGGTGACGATCCACCGTTCCGCCGCGCGGATCGCCTGCGTGCGCAGCGGCCGCACCGGCATCGAGTGGTAGCGGTGCAGCGCCTTGTCGACGCCGACGAACACCTCCCGCCAGCCGACCTTCGCCCGCAGCTTCGCCGCCCAGCCGCCATCCCGACGCTGCTTGACGGGTGTCCCCGCCGCGTTGGTCACCGTGCCCTTCACGACGACCTCGTCGGCCACCGCGACCGCGACCGCGTCGGCGTCGGCCTTGTCACCGGTACCCGCGCCGGCATCCGCGTCGGCGGACGTCCGGACACCGGCGGCGTCCTCGGCGGGGACGTCCAGTTCGTCGAGGCTGAACGGCGCGGGATGCACCGGACGCAGCGCCAGGACGATCGTGAGCGGCACGATGGTCTGACGCGCCCAGGTCGAGAACGAGTAGATGTTCAGCGGCGCGGTCGGCGGCAGGAACATGATCTCCGGTGGGATGACCGGCAGGTCCTCCCACCGCCACCAGCCGAACAGCGCCAGCCAGATGCGAGTGAACACGCGTGTCTGGGGAATCCCGCCGTGCGCCCTGATCCACGCGCCGGCGAGCCGCATGTGCTCGGCGTCTAGGTCGTCGCCGGCCAGCCGCAGGCCGATGTACGACTCGAGCGTCGCCGACAGGTCACCGGGGCCGCCGTAGAACAGCGGCCAGGCGCCGTCGGGACGCTGCCGCGACCGGATGAACCGGGCGGACGCCTCGGTCGCGGCCTCCGTCCGGATGCCGAGGAACTCCCGTAGCAGCAGGTCCTCGGCGTCCATCGTCGTGTTGCTCTCGAGGTCGAACTTCCACCAGCCGGCCTTGTCCTGCAGGCTCAGCAGATGTTCGACCCCACGCTGCAGCGTCTGCCCCAGCGTGTTCGCGGGCGCCCGCCGCGCGGACCCGCCGTGCTCCATCTCCGCCCGGACGGACGCGTCCTCGGCCGCGAGCATCGCGTCGTGGGCAGGCATCGCATCGGCAGGCGGTTCGGCGCTGGGCCTCGCAGTGGCGGGCATCGCGTGCGCCCTGCCCTGCTCGGGGATGGGCGTGATCGCGGTGCCGGTGGTCTCAGGGGATGCCATGGGATTTCGTCCTTGTACCTGTGTCGAGCGGATGTGGGCTGGGGATCCGCCGCAGGCGGGCTGGTCAGAGTGGTTCAGACCCGAACAAAACGGATGGACGGTGCCACGGGTGGGGCACCCTGATGTCGCGGGATGGTCGGCGGTACGTCCGCCTCGTTCGGGCCTGACCCGGGGCTCA
>NZ_CADCWS010000404.1 GCF_902806475.1 Candidatus Frankia nodulisporulans | reverse complement strand
GGGCCCGCTCGGCCTGAAGAAGGGCATCGAGGCCGCGGTCGCCAGCGTGGTCGCCGAACTCCTGCGGACCGCCCGGGAGGTGGAGACCAAGGCGCAGATCGCCTCCACCGCCTCCATCTCCGCCGGTGATCCGGCGATCGGCGCGCTCATCGCCGAGGCGCTGGACAAGGTCGGCAAGGAAGGCGTCATCACCGTCGAGGAGAGCAACACCTTCGGTCTCGAGCTCGAGCTCACCGAGGGCATGCGCTTCGACAAGGGCTACATCTCGCCGTACTTCGTCACCGACGCCGACCGGCAGGAAGCCGTCCTCGACGACCCGTACCTGCTGATCCTCAACAGTAAGATCTCGGCGGTCAAGGACGTTCTCCCGCTGCTGGAGAAGGTCATGCAGACCTCGAAGCCGCTGCTCATCCTCTGCGAGGACGTCGAGGGCGAGGCGCTGGCCACCCTGGTCGTCAACAAGATCCGCGGCACCTTCAGGAGCGTCGCGGTCAAGGCGCCGGGTTTCGGTGACCGCCGCAAGGCCCAGCTGGAGGACATCGCGATCCTCACCGGCGGCCAGGTCATCTCCGCGGACATCGGCCTCACCCTGGAAAGCACCACGCTGGACCTGCTCGGCCGGGCCCGTCGGGTCGTCATCACCGCCGACGAGACCACCATCGTGGACGGTCTCGGCTCCGCCGAGCAGATCGAGGCCCGGATCAGCCAGCTTCGGAACGAGATCGAGTCAGCCGACACCGACTACGACCGGGAGAAGAGCCAGGAGCGCCTCGCGAAGCTCGCCGGTGGTGTCGCCGTGATCAAGGTCGGCGCGGCCACCGAGGTCGAGCTCAAGGAGAAGAAGCACCGCATCGAGGACGCGGTCTCCAACGCCAAGGCCGCCGTCGAGGAGGGCATCGTCGCCGGCGGTGGCGTCGCCCTGCTCCAGGCGTCCGGCCCGGCGTTCGAGCAGCTCGCGCTCACCGGGGATGAGGCCACCGGGGCGGCCATCGTCCGCGTCGCCCTGGCCGCGCCGATCAGGCAGATCGCCTACAACAGCGGTCTCGAGGGTGGCGTCGTGGTCGAGAAGGTCCGCAACCTGCCCACCGGGCACGGCCTCAACGCCGCCACCGGGCAGTACGTCGACCTGATCGCCGCCGGCATCATCGACCCCGTCAAGGTCACCCGCTCGGCGCTGCAGAACGCCGCGTCCATCGCCGCGCTGCTGCTGACCACCGAGGCCGTCGTGGCCAACGCCCCCGAGGACGTGGCCGCCGACGCCGCCGGGGTCGACGCCGCCATGCGCCAGCAGGGTTTCTGAGCCCGACCGGATCTCCTGATCAGCCCTCGGGCCGGACCGCCGACAGCCGCGCTCCGTGGCCGGCCGGCGGTCCGGCCCGCTGCGTCTGCCCATCAGCGGGCGGCCGGGATTGCCTTGCGGCAGAGCCCGGCGAGGACGTTGTCGATCCACCGGTGCGGTGAGATGTGGGCCATGAAGGCGTGGGTCGAGGAAGTGGCCGATGCGACGATCCGCGCGTGTCGTCGACACATCGGAAAGTGATCATGAAGTTCGACGGTCGTGGTCGGCCAGAACGGTCTGGGTGAGGTCACGCAGGCGGCGGGCTTCGATCAGGTCCCAGGCGTTCGGCTCCAGGGCCAGACTTCGCCCCTCCCGCACGGCGGTGAGACGGTCGCCGCCGTGCCCCAGGAAGGGCAGGATCTCCGCGACCGCCTGGCTGACCGGCCTGCCGATGGCGCGTAGCTCCTCGACCTGCGACGCGGTGACCGCGGAGTGCTCGTACTCGCCGGCGAAGCTGGCGGCGACGACGCCGGGCAGGTTGTGTTCATGGCCCCTGTGGGATGGCGGCGCCAGCGCGAGAGGGGGCCTGGGCCGGCTCGGTCTGGCCGGGACAGGCAATGCTCGGTCGGGGCTCCCCGTCCACGGGATCCACGACGTTGGCCGTTGCTGCCGCGCCCAGCCTCCGCGTGCCGACAGTCGCAGGAACATCGGTCGTGTCGGCTCGGGTCCGTCGGCCCTACGGGTCGCCCTGGCTGCCGCCGCACGTCATCGTGGACGAAGTCAAGATTGAGTCGACGATGCGGATTGGTACGGATCGATGCGGAGGCTGGCCATGAATGCGACGGCGCAGCCCCACCCTGAGCCCCATGAGTGGGTTGACGAGCCCGACCCTGACACCCAGCGCGCGATCGACGAGGCCCACGAGGATGTCAAGGCGGGCCGCACCGTCATCTGCCTGTCCGACGCCGCGTTCGATGCCCTCCTGGACGAGCTGGATCAGCTGGCTGTCGAGGAGCATCCGAAGGCAAGCTGAGCGGGCCGCGGACCTCTCTCGAGCTCGGCATGATCGAAAGGCTACGGTGACGGCGTGCCCACGTACGAGCAGGTGGCCCGCTTCGTGGCGGAGTACATGCGGCTGGCCCCCGAACAGCCCTA
>NZ_CADCWS010000403.1 GCF_902806475.1 Candidatus Frankia nodulisporulans | reverse complement strand
CCGCGAAGACGACGACATCCGCCGCCAACGCCGTCCCGTCACCCAGCGACACCGTCAGTGGGCGGGACGTGCCCCCCGCCGGTCCGTCACCCCCGGCTCCCGCGGTGGCGACGGCCGCCGCACCGCCGATGGGCGGCTCGGTGCCTGTGGGCGGCTCGGTGCCGAGGGGCGGTTTGGTGGCTGTGATCGGTTCGGTGTCTGTGGCCGGTTCGGCGGCTGCTGGTGGGGCCGTGATCGCGGCGGCGAAGGTACCCAGGTGAACAGTGACGCCGAGGTGCTCGACAAGTCGGCGCAGCAGAGCGCCGCCGCCGACGTCCACCTGCAGGGGCATGAGCCGGTCCGCCATCTCGACGACGTGGACGGCGAGGCCCAGCTGACGCAGCGCGCGGGCGGCTTCCAGACCGAGCAGTCCACCGCCGACGACGAGCCCACGTGGTGGGCCGCCGCGCGCGGGGGCGTGGCCGGTGGCGCGTTCGGCGGCGGCGCGGATGGCGGCCAGGTCGTCCAGGGTGCGGTAGACGAAACAGCCCGGCAGGGCGGCGCCGGGCACCGGTGGGACGAACGCGGACGAGCCGGTGGCCAGGACGAGAACGTCGTAACCGACCGTCCGGCCGCGACTGGTCGTCACGGTCCGCGCGTCGCGATCGAGGGCGATCACGGATTCGGCCAGGTGCAGGACGTAGTCCTGGCCGTCGTAGCAGTCGTCGGCCACCAGATCGAGGTCCCGCGGGTCGACGCCGTCGAAGCAGGACGACAGCGCCACCCGGTCATAGGCGCGTTGGCGCTCGGCGCCGAACATCGTCATCTGCCAGACCCGGGCGCTGTCGAGTGCGCGCAGCTGTTCGACGAAACGCTGCCCGACCATTCCGTTACCCACGACAACCAGCCGCTTTTTGTCGACCACACAGACGATGGTGTCGGTCTTCTGTTGACCCGCCCCTGCATCCGGGTTACCGCGGTGATAAATCCTTCTCACCGCGCCCGACGGTGCCTTGTGCGGATGGCCGGGAGTGACGTTCCACCGGATGTGCATGCGCCTTTCCAGGCGCATTATCATTACTGGCGGCCTGATGGGCAAGAATGCGTCGATGAGGTTGCCGCTATCCGGCGTCGCGTCGCGGTGGCGGGCATGGACCGGATCAGCCGCGCATCGGCTCGACGCCTCGCTTCGAACCAGCCACGGTTCGGACGCGGTCGGTGCCGGTCAGGGCGTGTGCCGGTCAGAGTGTGTGCTGGGAGGCGGCGGCCGCGGGGCGCAGGTCGGTCAGGGCGAGAGGGTGGGCCGGCGGGTCGGGCAGGACGATCGTGGACGTCACCTCGCCGTGCGCACCGACGTGCAGGAGCTCGCCGCTGGCCAGTGCCCGCCAGCTGGGGTGCTCGTCCATCGGCTCGCTCGCGACGACGACAGCCGGGGCCGCCGTCAGATCCGGGGCGTGCACCCGGGTCGCGCCGGTCGCGTCGGCGTGGTGCAGGGCCCGATCGCCGTGCTGACCACCGGCGGGACGGCGCAGCAGGTAGAGCCGGTTGGTGTCGGGGTAGCGCAGGGCCCACAGGTCGGTGGCGGTGGCCAGCAGCAGGTTGATGCTGTAGAGCGGCAGTGCGCCGGCCACCCAGCGGACCGCGGTGGTGATGCCGCGGGTGACGTCCCCACCGGCGTTGTCGATCTCCCGGTCGACCAGGGCGAACAGTCGCTCGGAGTCGGTGGCTCCGCCGATGTCGGCCATCCCGGCCGCGCCGAGATGGCGTTCCAGGACGTCCAGGCCCTCGATCACCCCGTTGTGCGCGAAAAGCCGGCCCGAACGCTCGAACGGATGGGTGTTGGGTACCGCTATCTCACCGGTGGAGGCATGCCGCACATGTGCGACGAAGGCGGTCGACCGGGCGTGGCGGGCCTGCGCGGCGAACTGCCGGTCCTGCCAGGCCGCGATCGGCTGGCGGAACACCTCGGGCTGTCCACGGGAGTCGAAGTAGCCCAGGCCCGTCCCGTCCGGGTTCTGGTGGCTCTGCTCGTCGAGGCTGTCCGGCGCGTCCAACAGCCAGAACGTGGCCCGGGTGGCCCGCGGGGCGCTGATCAGTCCGAAGAGCCTGCACATTCCGTCGCTCCCTGTTCTGGCACCTGCCGCGTCCCGCGGCCCGCCCGTCCTGCGTCCGCGTCTCTCGATGGTCCGGGAGAAGGACGTGTGGTAGCAGCCGGGACGTGAACCTATCGCGTCTGGGCCGCGACTATAAGTGTCCGCGAGGGGTGCGGTGGTGGGCTCGCGTGGCCGAATCAGGACTCGGCCGGGCCCGGCGCGGTGGGAGCCCCTGTGCCGTGGGAGTTACTGTGCCGTGGGAGTTACTGTGCCGTGGGAGTTACTGTGCGGCGGGAGCTGCGAGCGCCGTCGGTGCCGAGGTTCCAGCTGATGATCCGGTGCGGATGGATGCGGATCACCTCGGGACTC
>NZ_CADCWS010000402.1 GCF_902806475.1 Candidatus Frankia nodulisporulans | reverse complement strand
CGGCCAGCGGCGCGTCGCGCTGTTCCGGGGGCACCCCCCGGTTCGAACGGGACGACCCGGCCGGACCGTCCCCGACGCCGCTGGCGTCCCCGGGGCCCCGGGCGACAGGGGTGTCCCCGGTACCGCTGGCGTTCCCGGTACCGCTGGCATCGCCGGTACCGCTGGTACCGCTGGTATCGCTGGCGTTCCTGGTGCCGTTGGCGTTTTCGGTGCCGCAGGCGTCTCCGGTGGGGGTGGACGGGTGGACGTCCTCGGTGAGGACGGCGCCGGCGCCTACCACGGTCCGGTCGCCGACATGGCGCGGACCGGCGATGCTCGCCTGGGTGCCGATCCAGGCCTGAGCGCCGACGGCGACCCCGCCGGCGATCCGGGCACCCGGCGCGACGGTCACGTAGTCGCCGAGCCGGCAGTCGTGCGCGACACTCGCCGCGATGTTGACCACGACGTGCCGGCCGGTGCGCACGTTCGTGGTGATGCTGGCCAGCGCGCACACGATGGTGCCCGGGCCGAGCCGGACATCGCCGCCGAGGTTCGCCCGGGGATGCACGAGGGTGGCCGGGCGCCGTCCGTGCAGCGAGGCGTACCGGTCGATGCGCTGGCGGGCCGCGGCGTCCTCGACGCCGATCAGGTAGTCGGCGTCGAGCCGGCCGAGCAGGTCCAGGCCGCCGAGACGTTCGGCGCCGCGGCGGACCAGGGCCTTCGAGTCCTCGTCCGGCGCGGCGTCGTCATCGATCAGGCCGCCGGGGAAGTCGAGGAACCCGAGGAAGGCGTAGGGCGCCGGGGCGCGCGTGGCGTTGACGGCCTCCACCACATCCAGCAGCTCCCGGCCGTATCCGCCGGCGCCCACGATCACCAGTGGTCGAGGAAGGCCTGGCACTCGCCGCACACTAGATTCGGCACTCTCTGCAATCAACACAACACGCAGAGTGTCAATCTGGGGGTGTGGGTGGCTGGTCGCGCGGGGGCGGCAAAGGGGGCGAAGGCGGGAGCAGAGTGTCGGAGTGGTTGTGGTGGGTGACGCCGGTCCGAACTGACTACTATCGGCATCCTTATGAACTCGAAGGGTGATGATCGGTGAAGGTAGTCGTGACGGGCGGGGCCGGCTTCATCGGTGCTCACCTGACCAGGGCGCTGCTCGCCGCGGGCGCCGAGGTGGTCGTGCTCGATGATCTGAGCACGGGCGCGGTGGCCAACCTCGCCGGGTTGCCCGTGCGGCTGGTCGTCGGCAGCGTCACCGACCGGACCACGGTCGAACAGACCTGCCTCGGCGCGGACAGCATCGTGCACCTCGCCGCCCGGCCGTCGGTGCAACGTTCCCTGCTCGACCCGATGGCCACCCATGCCGTCAACGCCACGGGGACCCTGACCGTCCTCGACGTCGCCCAGCGGGACGAGACCCACGTCGTGGTCGCCTCGTCGTCCTCGGTGTACGGCGCGGGTGGCACCCTGCCCCGCGTCGAGACGGCCCCCTGCCGGCCGCGCAGTCCCTACGCCGCCTCCAAGCTCGCGGCGGAGGGTTACGCGCTGGGCTACCGGGCCGGCTTCGGCCTGCCGGTGCTCGCCGTGCGCCTGTTCAACGTGTTCGGGCCGTACCAGTCGATGGGACATGCCTACGCGGCGGTCGTCCCCACCTTCATCGAGGCCGCGCTGGCCGGTCGTTCCCTGACCGTCCATGGCGATGGCCGCCAGACCCGCGACTTCACCTATGTCTCCGGTGTCGCCGGTCTGCTGTGCGACGCGGCGCTACGCCGTCTGAGCCACCCGGACCCGGTCAACATCGCCTTCGGCACCCGGACCGACCTGCTCACGGTGGTCCGCGAGCTGGAGAGGATCTTCGGTCGCGCCCTGCCGGTCCGCCATGACGAGCCGCGTTCCGGTGACGTCCGTGACTCGCAGGCCGCGACCGCGACGATGCGCGCGCTGTTCCCCGACGCCGACGGCGTCGACCTCGCCACCGCCCTGGAGGCCACCGTCGCCTGGTACACCGAGCGCGGCCTCACTCCCACCCGCTCCGTCCCCGCCGCCCGCTCCGCCGACACCGCCCATCCCGCCGACTCCGCCCGCTCCGCCCATCCCGCCGACACCGCCGACACCGAACCCCCGGGTTCCGACTCGCGGTAGGTCGCTTCTCGTGGATGACCTCCGCTTGTCATCCACGAGATCAGCCCTGGGCTGTCATGGCGAAACCGCAGGTGCGCGCCTGGTGGTCCTGTCGCTGCCAGGCGCGCGGTTTCCCCCCGACCCGTTGGCGCCGTTGACGTCCGCGCTGGACGTCTCCGTCCGGCGGACTCACCAGGCCGGACTCACCGGGGAGGGCCCGCCGGCCGTTCTCTGGCGACGAACCAGGTCGGATGTGACGCGGAGTCCGTGGCCGGTCAGGACGGCGTCGTGGGACGGGCCGGATCGGAGCGTTGCTGGGTCGGCTGGCGGGGAATCAGCCCAGCGGCCG
>NZ_CADCWS010000401.1 GCF_902806475.1 Candidatus Frankia nodulisporulans | reverse complement strand
AGAGGATCATCTACGCATCCGCGGTGGTTCCTTCGCCGCCGATGCAGCGGGCGAGATTCGCCGCGACGGTACGTGTCAGCGGATGGTCAGAACCAAGGACGCGCCGGCGGTCGGTGAGGGTCTGTTCGTACAGGTCGGTGGCGTCGGTGAGGCGTCCCGCGGTCTGGTAGGCGCCGGCGAGGTTGTTGCGGGAGGTCAGGGTGTTGGGGTGGTCGGGGCCGAGGATGCGCTCATTGAGAGCCAGGCTGCGGAGATGGTAGGGAAGCGCGGTGTCGGGTCGGCCGTGATGCTCCAGGTAGGAGCCGATGCGGTCAGCCAGAGAGGACACCAGTTCAAGCGTCTGATCGTCTCGGTCGGAGTCGGCGGTGCCCAGAGCGGACCGGAGATGCGGCAGAAGGGCCTGCCACCGTGGCCAGGTGGCGGGATCTCGGATGTTTGCGGGAAGACCAGCGGCCAGCAGGTCGAGAAGGGTGACGTCGGCACCCTTCTGGCCCGCGGGGTCCATGCCTGCCCGGGTCGCCGCGGCGATCAGGCGGTGCACGGTGAGGGTCGGGCCGTCCCGGCGGACGAGGCTGTAGGCGACGAGGGCGCTCACCGTGTCCGCCCACGCCACCGGATCGGTCACCGCGCGGGACAGCGGATCGTCGGGCGGCTCAGTCGAACGGCCAGCCCCTTGATGCCTTCGGTGATCAGATCCAGCGGGATGGGATCGGGCGCGCAGAACGCACATAGTTCCAGCAGTTCGCCGGCGGCGGGTGACTCGTCGCGCAGGCGGGCCATCGACAGATCCCAGAGGTTCGCCACGGTCACTCTGGGCCGGCCGGCCACCCTTCCACGGCCGAGCATGTCGCCCAGACGGCCCTCCAACAGCGTCGTGTACTCGGCCGGTGGCATCTTGCTCTGGCGGAGGTATCCCACGGCCTGCTCGATCGCCAGGGGCAGGTGACCCAGCAGGTCGGCGATCCGCTCGGCGATGGTGGCGTCGATGCCGGCCACTCGCTTCGCCAGCAGTTCGACGGCTTCCGCCGGGCTGAAGTCGCCGACCTCCACGGGGGCGCCCGTGCCGTCCAACCCGGTCAGGCGGGAGGTGGCCAGCAGCCGCCCGCGCGGATCCGAAGGGTGGTAGTCAGCTGGTCAGCTGGGGATCGTCGACGTTGTCCAGCACGAGCAGCCAGCGGCGCCGCTGTCGTGCCAGGGCCGCGGCGACGGCCGGCCAGCTCGCCTGCTCCGGCGGCAGGCCGAGTTCGGCGCCGAGCGCGCTGATGTGCCCGGCGATCAGCTCCGGGTCCTGCGCGGGCACCCACCAGACGACGTCGTAGCGGCCCTTGTGCCGGTGCGCGTACTCCACCGCGAGGGCGGTCTTGCCCACCCCGCCCGACCCCTGCACGGCGCACACCGCCGCGCTGCCCCGTGCCGCCAGTTCCGCGGCGATCTCGGCCAGCTGCTCCTCCCGGCCGACGAACCGGGCCAACCGCGGCGGCACGTTCCACACCGGTGGCAGATCCAGCGGGAACACCGGTGCCGCGTTCGTCGACCCGGCAACCGCTCCGGCCGAGGTCTCCGGGTGCGGCCTGACGGCCATGCCCGGGAAATCCGGTGGCGTGGCGGGCTTGCGTCGACTCAGGACGATCGCGTCCAACAGTCGCTCCCGGGCCGCTTCCGCCGAAACACCGAACAGGTCGACGGACACGATCTGCTTGAGCAATCCCGGTCGTGCGCAGTCCTCCACGCGAAGCACGACCAGCTGGCGCTTCCGGCCGGTCGGATCGGCGACCAACGCGGCCTGCCATTCCAACGCGCCGAACACCGAATCCAGGTAGGCCTGCGACAGCACGACGACGAGGCGCCGCTCCTCCTCGGCCAGCGCCTGCTGCATCCCGGTCATGAAATGCGTGCCCGGGCCGAAATCCCAGGCCTGGATCAGCGCCTGATGGCCCTCGGCCTCCAACGTCCACGCGGCCCACTCCGCCCAGCGCACGTCGACAGCCGTGTACGAGACGAAGAACCCCTGCACGGCCGATGCCGCACCCCCGACGGTCATACCACCATCATCCCACCGACAGCACCCGCTCCGACACCTACCGTCGGGGGAGGTGTCGCGTGATGCCAGGGCCCACGTCCGGGAGACATGCTGGCCGTTCGTGGGCCGATATCCTTGGGCCAGCCTTGATCGGACCTGTCCGGTCGGCCCGGGGAGGTGTGCCATGGCTGCCGAAAGGGTGGCACCCGCGTGGATGCATGAGCAGATCACGGCGGAGCAGTACGACTCCTGGACGGCGGAGCAGTGCGCGGGCATCGAGATCGTCGATGGGATGGTGGTGGTGAGTCCCAGCGCGTCCAAGCGTCACAACCGACTCGCCCGAATACTCGCCAACGCGCTGGACACCGCCGCGGGGCCAGAATGGAACGCCGACATCGACTTCGATGTCCGGCTACAGGATGTTCCGCTGT
>NZ_CADCWS010000400.1 GCF_902806475.1 Candidatus Frankia nodulisporulans | reverse complement strand
GGTGACGTGTCATCTGGGGTCGGGTGGGCCGAGCAGCTCGGCCGCACGCCGCGACGCATAGGCGTGCGACAGCCCGTGAAACCCGTACCGGCGGATGCCGTACCGCTCACGCCACCGCGCCGGGATCGCGTACGTCGACGCCGCCGCCGGCAGTGAGGCATGAAAGGCGGTGTCGAAACAGGCCACCTGCGCCAGCTCCAGCTCCGGCGCCGCGGCCCGCACCGCCGCCACCCCCGCCAGCGCCGCCGGCATGTGCAGCGGCGCCAGGCTGGTCCGCGCGCGCAGCCGCGCCTCGACACCCGCGTCGACCAGTGTCGGACGCAGCAGATCCGGCCCACCATGGACGAACCGGTGCCCGACCGCCCGCACCCCACCGAACTCCGCCACCTGTGCGAACACGCCGTCGAGACGGTCGTCGGCAGCTCGGTCGTCGGCCCACAGCAGCCCGCCGGACGGGTCCAGCAGCCGCAGCTTCAGGCTCGACGACCCGGCGTTGACCACCAGCACACCGGTGCTCTCGCCAGGCGGACGCACGCCGCCACCCGGCCGATCACTCGTTCGCCTCGAGGACCGCGAGTCCGACATCCTGCCTCCCCGGACGGACGCCAGCGTGAGCCGACGCGGACGCCGCCATCCCACTGTCACCCGGACGGCCGGCCCCACCACCGTAACCATGTCCGCTCAGCTGGCGCCGGGGCGGACAAGGCCGGCCTCGTAGGCGACGATGACAGCCTGCGTTCGATCGCGGGCCCGGAGTTTGGTGAGGATGCTGCTGACGTGGGTCTTGACCGTCTCGTTGCTGATGAACAGCAGGGCGGCGATCTCGGCATTGGCGTGACCGACCGCGAGCAGGCGCAGGACATCGAGCTCGCGCGCGGTGAGCTGGGCGAGCCGGTCGGGTCGCACGCGGGGCCGGACGCGGGCGAACTCGTCGAGGAGACGGCGGGTGACCTCCGGTGTGAGCAGGGCGTCGCCGCGGGCGACGACGCGCACGGCGTCGAACAACGTCACCGCCGGGACGTCCTTGAGCAGAAAACCGCTCGCTCCCGCCGACAACGCGTCATAGACGTACTCGTCGAGGTCGAAGGTCGTCAGAACAACCACGCGGGGCGCGGGCGTGAGCGTGGTGGTCAGGAGCCGGGTCGCGGCGATTCCGTCGAGGACGGGCATCCGAACATCCATCAGGACGACGTCCGGCCGCTGTTCGCCGGCGGCGCGAACGGCGTCTCGCCCGTCGCGGGCGGTGCCGACGACCATGATGTCGTCGCGGGTGGCCAGCAGCGCGCGGAAGGCGACCCGGACGATCTCGTCGTCGTCGACGATCAGTACCCGGATCGGTGCCGGCGCGGTCATCGGTCCGGCCGCACGGGAAGTCGCACGGCGACCGTGAACCCCCGTGATGTGCACCTCGGCGCCGGGAGCATGGCGGCGGGCGTTCGTGAGGGATTCCTGGATGACCCGGTAGGCGACGAGGTCGGTGTCGGCGGGTATCGGGGTGGCAGCCGCGCTCACCGCGACGGTGACCTCGCCGCCGTGGCCGCGGGTGGCCGCGACGAGCGCGTCGAGACGGTCGAGACCTGGGCGAGGCTCGAGCGCCGGTTCGGGCCGGCCGGCGGCATGACCGTCAGGCGCCGGACCCGGGGAACGGATCACGGTGAGAATGCGTCGCATCTCGGCGAGCGCGGCGCGGGCGGAATCACCGATCTCCGCGAATCGGGTGCCGGCGAGTTCGGGCAGGTCGGGTGTCGTGTAGCGGGCGGTCTCGGTCTGAATGGCGATATGTGAGATGTGGTGGGCGACGACATCGTGGAGCTCACGCGCGATGGCGGTGCGGTCGGCCAGCAGCAGGTGCTCGTGCACCGTCGAAAGGTGCGCCGTGGCGAGCGCCTGGTGTTGCGCGATGATGCTGCTTCGGTCGCGCAGGAGCCGGCCGAAGCCGAGCGCGGCGACGACCACGGCGAACAGCAGATAGGTCGCGGCACCCGGTTCGTCATCGGTGAACGGCGTCACGGCGTTGACGGAAACAAAGCGCCGCACAGACAGATCTCCGGCGCCGTCAGCCGGTAGGCGGCCACCCCGCACACGACCAGCAGGCCGGTTCCGGCCGCGACCGGCATCGGCCCGGCCTGCGGAAAGAACCACCCCAGTGCCGCGAACACGACCAGCACCGCCGCGACGCGGGGCAGCTGGACGACGAACGCGACAGGCACGACGATCATGATCGACATCAGGAAACGGTCGTCGAATCCCGCCTGGGCCGCCGCCGCGATCAGCAGAACCCCCGCCGCGGCGACCCACACCCATGGCCTGGCCAGGACACGGATCAGCCAGCCCTCGAACCGGCCGACGCTGGCGGGCAGAACTCGTCCGTTCATCGCCGACCAGTCTGCCCGCTCGGCCGGCGGCGTCGCATCCCTCCCGCGAGGGAGGTCGACAATCGCTCCCGCGCGGGATTCACCGTCGGCATGGCCGT
>NZ_CADCWS010000399.1 GCF_902806475.1 Candidatus Frankia nodulisporulans | reverse complement strand
GGAATCCACCAGCACGATCGACGGGCAGGCCTGGTGCTGCACGGTCAGCACGAACCCGCACGCCCGGCAGCAGACACCACGGTCGGCAGCGAGCTCCGCGGTGTGCCGACGGCGGACGTCCAACTCCTCAGCGGCGGTCACACGGCGGCCGGCCTGCAGCGCGGCGAGGATCACCGGGTCGAAGATCTCTTCAGGCTGGTCGACTGTGACCGTGATCCGACCCGGACGGCGACTCATGCCACACCACCCAGACGGGCAGTGACGGGCGAAGCCTGGCGCGCAGATCCGCACGCAGGCAGGGAAAGATGACTCATAGCGGGCTCCTGTCGTTGCAGGTGATCCGTTAGCCCTCGGGCCGGTGTTGGAGACACCGGTCCGGGGGCGCTTTTCAGTTGTGGGGTCGAACGCTACATGTCAATGTTTAGCAAGTCAAGCTGCTATTCTCTCGAACATGGAAGAGAGCGTTCGCAACTTTGAGCCACTGCTCGACTACACAGACATAGCCAAGCTGGCGGGCATCTCACTCGTCACGGCATACAGCTACAGGCGGTCGGGGTACCTGCCCGAACCTGATGAGCAGACCTCGCCCCGCCGGCCCCGCTGGAAGCTGTCGACCGTGACCACATGGCTGGAAAACCGTCCCGGCCGAGGGCGACCTAGGCCAGAAATCATGGAGCGAAGGCGTGAACGCGCAGCTCAGAAGGCCTGCGAGGAGTCCAAGCTCTCAATGATCAAGGGAGTCGTCTGATCACCTGAAAATGCGACAGCCCAGAGGAAGCGACAGCGCCCCGTCGGACCGCTCCGGCGGGGCGCTTCAACGTCCAGGGCATGCCCAGTCCGCCCGTTCCCTCACGTCCACCGGACGACAACCGGGAGAGATGCACCGGCCGGGCGGATGATCCCCTGTCGTTCCAGTTGAATCAGACAGCGTTCGACCGCCCTCACCCCCATGTGAAGTTTGCGGGCAGGCGGCTGGCGGGTTTGACGGACTCTCTCGGGTTGTGACGTTCTATAACTGAATGTGGGTGCGGGTTGGGAAGGGAGGGAGGCGCAGGTGGGCGCCTCGATCCCGGTTTTGGGGCCCCGACGGCGTCGGAGTGAGGGGGGGTCCCTCGGGTCCCTTGACTCCCTTGGGGGTGCGGTCTGCGACTATTCGCGCTGCTAGACGGCGGTACGGGAGCAGGGGAGGCGATAAGGGACCCAGCGAGGGAGAACTCCCTCGGTCCCTGGGTCCTCCCTCGGTCCTCCCTCGCTGGGTCCCTCGCCTGGATGGTCACGCTGTGTCGAACTCGTCGGCTGTTTCGTCGCGGGGGGCGGGGTCGGCCATGGCCCCGGATCTTGCAGGGACGGGCGCCGTGGGACGTGGGGAAGTTCCTCGCAGCCCCCCCCACTGACATCCAGTTCTTCGCCCGGCTGGGCCGACGGCCGACATGTCAACGCCCCGCCGAGGACGGGTCCGGCGGGGCGTCAGACGACCGAACAAGATCAGCCGAGGGTGCTAGTCAACGTTGTTGTCGACACCCCGCAAGTTGATCTCCTGCATGGGGCCGGCCTCCGTCCCATCCTCGTCATCGCCGACGAGATCTTCATAGGCAGTTACCTGCGTAGCCGGCCGACCATTTCCCAATTTCGCGGTCGAAGTAGGTGTTGTAGTAAGAGTAAGGACCGATGGTCACCTTCCCCGACTGACACTGAGCCTCCGCGCGGGACGTGGCCTGATCCTCCGCCGCCTTAGCAGTTGAGCCTGTGCCCCAGGCCGCCACGAACCCTCCCTCCGGGAGGGCGGCCGCGGCGAACGAGGTGCCCCCCGTGGCGAACAGGGTGCCGCCGATGACAACGACCTTTGCTGCCCGAGTTTTCACGATGAGCCTCTCGTCCAAGCCCCCGGCGTCGACCTGCGCACCATGATCAGGTGGATGAACTTCTCCTGATCAAGCCAGACCATCGTCTCCCCACCGAGACACCATGAACGGGACAACACGCAGCCTCCTCGGCCGCACCAGCACAGCAAGCAAGAACGAACACGCCGGATGCCGCGTCAACACCCAGTCCTTCACCCACCAGGGTGCGGGCCCCCGGCCCGCCAGTGCCCCGCCGAAGGCCAGTTCCACGGGGCACCGGACGCCTCCAGGCAAGATCAGCTGAGAGTGCTAGCCAACGGTGTTGTCGACACCCCCCGGGTTGATCTCCTGGGTGGGGCCGTGGAGGCCGGTGGTGTCGAGGTGGTAGGCGGTGAGTAGGTCGGTGAGGGCGGTGAAGCCGCCGGTGTCCAGCGAGCGCAGCACCGCGGCTTCCAGGCCGAGGGCGACGACGCGGCGGTAGAGCCAGTTCGCCAGCCGGCCGACCTCCACCCCCTCGCCGTCGGCGGCGAGGTCCTCGTCGGAGGCCTCCTCCTCGCCGGGCAGGAGCAGGCCACGGAGCCCCTTGCTGAACCGGATCACCGACTTGCCTTTGGTCTCCCGTTCGTATTCGTGCCAGAGCTTCAA
>NZ_CADCWS010000398.1 GCF_902806475.1 Candidatus Frankia nodulisporulans | reverse complement strand
GACCCGGGCCTCGGCGCGCATCGCCTGGACCGTCTGGAGCCGGAACACATCGAACGGCTTTGCAGGAAGATGCAGGATGCCGGCAGCTCCGCCGGTACCGCTCACCAGGCGCACCGCACCTTGCGGACGGCGCTGAACGAAGCCGTGCGGCGGGGACATCTCGCGCAGAATCCAGCGAAACTCGCAAAGCCCCCACGCCTGGAGGAGGAAGAGGTAGAACCATTCTCAGTCGATGAGGTTCAGCGTCTTCTTCTGGAAGCCGCCAAGCGGCGTAACAGCGCGCGGTGGGCAGTCGCCCTGGCCCTCGGACTTCGGCAGGGCGAGGCACTTGGGCTCAAGTGGCCGGATGTCGACCTGGACGCCGGAGTGCTCCGCGTGCGCCGTGGCCGTCTGCGGCCCAAGTACGAACACGGGTGCGGCCAGTCCTGCGGGCGGAAGGCCGGCTACTGCCCCCAGCGCAAGCAGGTACGCGCGGACACAAAGGACACGAAGTCACGGGCAGGCAAGCGTCCGGTCGGCCTGCCCGAGGAACTGGTCGCAATCCTTCGGCGGCACCAGGAGCGCGAGAACGCGGGACAGCTCTGGCATGACGAATGCTGGGTGTTCGCGAACCCGGTGGGACGGCCACTCAACCCGAACACCGACTACCACGAGTGGAAGGACTTGCTGCGTACAGCAGGGCTGCGGGACGCCCGGCTTCACGACGCGAGGCACACCGCGGCGACGGTCCTCCTGCTTCTCAGCGTCCCGGACCGTGCCGTCATGGGGATCATGGGATGGTCGTCAGCCGACATGCGGCAGCGCTACCAGCACCTCACGGACCCCGTCCTGAAGGACGTGGCCACGAGGCTGGGCCGACTGCTGTGGGAGCCGTCGTCCGACGGCCAGGAAGCACCAGCGGGGGGCGCCAAGAGGGCCTATTGAGACGAGAACTGAGACGGGGGCTGCTTCGGCTGTCGGCCCGCGCGATGGCATCGACCGCCGGACAGCCCGTCTACCAGGCAGATCACTTGCGGAGGATGAGGGATTCGAACCCTCGAGGGGTTGCCCCCAACACGCTTTCCAAGCGTGCGCCCTAGGCCACTAGGCGAATCCTCCGCTAACAAGACTATCTGATCGTCAGCGGACCGTGTGCAGGGGGGTGGGTGGGACGACGCGGGGGGACCTCGGCGTCCATGATCGCCCTGGGCAGGTTAGACTGCCCAGCAGACCCCTCGTGCGGCGTTATCCTCGTGAACTCCCCCAGGGCCGGAAGGCAGCAAGGGTAAGCGGGCTCTGGCGGGTGTGCGGGGGGTCCCCTCGTTTCGCCGATCTTCTCGACGAGCACGTGGAGCAGGCCAGTGAGCGCAGCGCTGTACAACCGGTACCGTCCCGCGACCTTCGCCCAGATCGTCGGCCAGGCGCACGTGACCGACGCGCTGCGCAGAGCCCTGTCGACGGGCCGGCTGCACCACGCCTACCTGTTCAGCGGCCCGCGGGGCTGCGGCAAGACGTCCTCGGCGCGCATCCTCGCCGCCTCGCTGAACTGCGTCCACGGGCCCACACCGGAGCCGTGTGGGGTGTGCGACGAGTGCGTCGGCATCCGCACCGGATCGTCGATGGATGTCACCGAGATCGACGCCGCCTCCCACGGCCTCGTCGACGATGCCCGTGACCTGCGCGAACGGGCGTTCTTCGCGCCGGCGTCCGCCCGGTTCAAGGTCTTCGTGGTGGACGAGGCGCACATGGTGACGGCGGCGGCGTTCAACGCGCTGCTGAAGGTCGTCGAGGAACCTCCTCCCTACCTGAAGTTCGTGTTCGCCACCACCGAGCCGGACAAGGTCCTGCCGACGATCCGCTCCCGCACGCACCACTACGCCTTCCGGCTCGTGCCGCCGGCGGTGCTGCGTGAGCATCTGGCGTCGATCTGCCAGCAGGAGGGGGTGCCGGTCGACCCGACGGTGCTGCCGCTGATCGTGCGGGCCGGCGCCGGTTCGGTGCGTGATTCACTGTCCGTGCTCGACCAGCTGCTCGCCGGCGCCGATGATGACGGCCTGCACTACGAGCGGGCAGTGACGCTGCTCGGCATGACCGACGGCGTCCTGCTCGACGAAACGGTCGACGCGCTGGCCCGCCGGGACGGCGCGGCCCTGTTCACCGTGGTCGACAAGGTCGTCTCCGCCGGGCACGACCCGCGGCGTTTCGCCCTCGACCTGCTCGACCGGTTCCGTGACCTGATCGTGATGGCGGCCGTCCCCGACGCCACCGACCGCGGCCTGCTCGAGTCCTTCTCCCCCGACCAGGTCGACCGGATGCGCGCCCAGGCCACCTCCGTCGGTCCGGCGGAGCTCTCCCGCACCGCGGACGTGCTGCACGCCGGCCTCATCGAGATGCGCGGCACCACCAGCCCGCGGCTCATGCTCGAACTCATCCTGGCCCGCGCCCTGCTCCCCACCGCCGCCACCGATCCCGCGGCCCTGCTGACCAGGCTCGAACGACTCGAACGGCTCCCCGCCTTCGACGGCCACCT
>NZ_CADCWS010000397.1 GCF_902806475.1 Candidatus Frankia nodulisporulans | reverse complement strand
CTCGGGACTTCCTGAGAAGCCCGCCACTGCCGTCACCCGCCACCGACCGCCTCACCAGGCCGACTACCCGCAGGCCCGCCAGAAGCCCGTACGCATCCTCGAAGGAGGGGCCGTGACCTCACCACCACCAGCCACCATCCAGCCGATCCGCCCTCATAACCCCACCCTGACCCCGCCCGTCAACGGCGGACCGATGTGGGAACTCCCCGTCCCGCTCACCAGCCCCGCGCCACCCCCTCCGTTCCCGATCGAGGTGTTCCCCGACTGGCTCGCCGACATGGTCCGCGCCGTCGCCACCTTCACCCAGACCGACCCCGCCATGGCCGGCGCGGTCGCCCTCGCCGTCCTGTCCGCCTGCGCCGGTGGCCGGCTGCAGGTCGAACCCATCGCCGGCTGGCGGGAACCGGTCAACCTGTTCCTCGCCGCCGTCGCCGACCCCGGCGAACGCAAAAGCCCCGTCCACGGCACCCTCACCGCCCCCCTGCAAGCCGCAGAGAAAACCCTCACCGACCACATCGCCCCCCTGGCCAAGCAGAACGCCGCCCTGCGCGAAGTCGCGGCCCGCGAAGCCGAGCAGGCGAAGAACACCGTCGGTAGGGCAGCCGAAGACAAGCGGACAGCCGCCAGAGCCGAAGCGGTCGACGCGATCCTGGCCGCCGACGCCATCGACGTCCCCACGCTGCCCCGGCTGCTCTGCGACAACGTCACCCCCGAAGAACTCACCAGCCTCATGGCCGAACACGGCGGACGCATGGCCCTGATCTCCCCCGAAGGCGGCGTCTTCGACATCCTCGCCGGCCAGTACTCCAAAGCCCCCAACCTCGACCCCTACCTCAAAGGCCACCCCGGCGAGCCGATGCGCGTCGACCGCAAGGGCCGACCGCCGGAGTTCATCCCCGCACCCGCCCTCACCGTCGGCGTGATGATCCAACCCACCGTGCTCCGCAAGTTCGGCGCCGATGGTGACCTCGCCGGCCGGGGCCTGGTCGCCCGGTTCCTGTTCGTCATCCCCACCTCGCTCGGCGGCTGGCGCGACGTCCAAGCACCCCCCGTCCCCCCGCCCATCGCCGACCGCTACACCCGCACCATCCACACCCTCGCCACCACGTTCGCCACCTGGACCGACGACCCCGCCGTCATCACCCTCACTGGCGCCGCCGCCGCCCTGCGCATCGCCCACGCCGAACGCATCGAGGTCCAGCTACGGCCCGGCGGCCAGTTCCATGACATGCGCGAATGGGCCAACAAGCTCGCCGGCACCACCCTGCGCCTCGCCGGCCTGCTCCACCTCGCCCATCACCCCCACGACGGCTGGCACCGCCCCATCACCGCCGAGCAGATGGCCGCCGCCATCCACCTCGCCGACGTCCTCGCCGCCCACTGCACCGCCGCCCTACACACGATCACCGCCGACCCGGCCAGCGGACCCGCCGGTCGGACCCTGCGCTTCCTCATCAACAAGCAGATGACCGACTTCACCCGCAGGGACCTGCACCGAAGCCTCAGGCGCCAGCTTCCCAAGACCAGCGACGTCGCCGCCGTCCTCGACACCCTCGCCGCCCTCGGCTGGATCCGGCAACGTCCCGACGGCCGCCACGAACTCCACCCCCGCGCCCGGGAACTCGCCGACAGCGGTGACACGGTGACAAACGCCATCGACGACGCCTTCACCGCCGGCCAGAACACCGAACACCCTGGCAGCAGCCCCAACGAGCGCTGGTGACACCGGTGACAGCCACCCGGCGATCGGCTTCTGACTGTCACCGCTGTCACCGCCCTGTCACCACCCCTGGTGACGGGCTTGCACCCGCTCTGACCTGCGGAAACGCTCGCCGGAAGGCCGTTTGTCACCGTGTCACCGGGGTTCGGGGATTCCCCGGCGCGAGGCCGCCCGGCTGTCACCGCTGTCACCGCCGTGTCGCCGGGGTTCGCGGGCCACCGGACGACGTCAGTTCCTCAGCCCGACCGAAGCGGCCCCGGCGACAAGCCGCCAAGCACCCCGCCGGGGCCGCACTCCCTCCCAGAAGGAGCACCCCAAGGATGGCCACATCCACTCAGAAGCAAAACTCCGCCGGCAAGAAAGCCACGCAGTCGTCTTCATCGGCGCGCACTGGTCGTCGAGAGCTGCTTCCCCTCACCGTCGTCCTGGCCGAACTTGGAGACGAGCACGGGCCGCTCGCCCGGAGCACGTTCGACGACTGGCGGGCTCGTGGGGTCGCACCGAAGGTCATCAAGCTGCCGAACGGGCAGCTACGCATCGACCGCGTCGATCTGAATGCCTGGATCGACAGCCGGGTCCAGAGCCCCGCCGCATGACTACGACGCCGTCCGGCGCCGGTCGCCCCGACCAGGGCGGCCGGCCAACATCCTTTGATGTTCGCGTCTGGTCAGTCAAGAAGATCACCAATAAGAGCCGGAACACGACCCACCAGGTGCGCTGGAAGGTCGGTCCGAAGTCGCACAGCCGCAACTACGCCACAGCCCGTCTCGCTGACTCCCGGCGCGCCGAACTGCTTGCCGTCGCGAAGCGGGGAGAGGCGTTCGACATCGAAACCGGACTCC
>NZ_CADCWS010000396.1 GCF_902806475.1 Candidatus Frankia nodulisporulans | reverse complement strand
TGACGGACGCCGCGACGGCGCGGATCGTGGCGGGCGAGGACGGGCCGCCCACGCGGCGACAGCTGCGCGCCGAGCTCGGTGTCGTGCTGGGGATGTCCTTCGCGGCGTCGGCGCTCTACGCGATCATCCGCTATGTCGGTGTGCTGACCCGTCCCGGTCCGGTCCGCTCCCAGGCCGCGCAGCTCAACGGGTCGGCGGCCCCCGGCCGGCCGTGGCTGGACCTCGCCCTGCAGCTCGCCGGCGTGCTCACCGGCGTCATGCCGGTGCTGCTCGCGCTCTACCTGCTCGTCCGGCACGGCGGCGGGCGGCGGGCGATCGGGCTGGACGGCGCGAGCCCCGGCCGCGACAGCGCGCTGGGGGCGCTGCTGGCCGCCGGGATCGGCGGGATCGGCCTTGGTTTCTATCTGCTGGCCTGGCACAGCGGGGCCAACCTCACGGTGGCGCCGTCCGGGCTGCCGGACGTCTGGTGGCGCATCCCCGTCCTGGTGCTCAGCGCCTGGCAGAACGGGATCGCCGAAGAGGTGGTCGTCACGGGCTACCTGCTGGTCCGGCTGCGCGAACTAGACGTCGCACCCCGGTGGGCGCTGGTGGCGAGCGCGGTGCTGCGCGGTTCGTACCACCTCTACCAGGGGCTCGGCGGATTCTTCGGCAATCTGGCGATGGGCCTGCTGTTCGGACGGCTGTTCCAGCGCCGCGGCCGAGTGCTACCGCTCGTGATCGCCCACTCGCTGATCGACACCGTCGCGTTCGTCGGCTACGTCGTGCTCGTCGGGAAGGTCTCCTGGATTCCCGCGCCGCGTTAAGGTTAACGGTAGGGAAAGTCGCGTAGTCCATCTCGTGTGTGTCACTTGCTCTCCATGTGTCTCATCGCCCTTAAGACGGGTAGTCGCGGGGTGGTCGTCCGTCGACCAGTGGGCCGCTGATCGCAGCGGTGCACGGGCACGGGCCAGGTCTGGGCTGCGGCTGGGAGCTGGACGAAAGGACAGGTCATGGCGGTCACCGTCCGGGAGATCGAACGTAAGTACGCCGTCACACCGGCGTTTGTGCTGCCGCGTCTCGGCGCGGTCAGCGGCGTGGTCACCGCTCGGACCCGCCGCACCGTCAGCCTCGAGGCCGTCTACTACGACACCGATGACCTGCGTCTGGCCCGCAACCGGATCACGCTGCGGCGGCGTACCGGCGGAGCCGACGCCGGATGGCACCTGAAGCTGCCGGTGCGGGTCGGCCAGCGCGACGAGCTGCGGCTGCCGCTCACCGCGAGCGAAGGCAAGATCCAGATCGCCGAGGGCGCCCGGCACACCCCGCCGGCCGAGTTCGTCGATCTGGTCGCGGTGCACGCGCGCGGGGCGCAGCTGCGTCCGGTCGCCCGGCTGCGCACGCTGCGCACCGCCCGCCGGCTGCGCGACGCCACCGGCTCGGACCTCGCCGAGGTGGTCGACGACCAGGTCAGCGCGCAGACTCTCGGCGAGTCGACCACGCTGAGCACCTGGCGGGAGATCGAGGTGGAGCTGGTCGACGGCGGCCCCGAGGTGCTCGACGCCGTCGAGGAACTGCTGTTCGCGGCCGGCGCGGTGACCGCCGCCGACTCGTCGAAACTCGCCCGGCTGCTCGGCCCGGCCCTGGCCGCCGGCCCCGGGCCGGATCTGCCCACCGCCCCTCGGCGGCTGCGGCGCTCACGGCCCGCCGGCGAGGTCGTCCGGGCCTACCTGATCGAACAGGTGCGCGCCCTGCTCGCCGCCGACCCTCGGGTCCGCCTCGACGAACCCGAGGCCGTGCACCGGATGCGGGTCGCCTGCCGCCGAGCCCGCAGCGCCCTGCGGATCTTCGCCCCGCTGTTCCCGGCCCGGACGATCGCGCAGCTCGACATCGAGCTGCGCGATCTCGCCGGAGCGCTGTCCGCCGCCCGCGACGCCGAGGTCCAGCTCGCCTACTTCGACGGACGGGTCGCGGAGCTGCCCGCCGCCCTCGTCGCCGGCGAGGTGCACGAGGTGGTCCGCGCCCACCTTGACGCGGGCCTCGCGGCCGGTCGCGAGCAGGCCCTGGAGATGCTGCGTAGTGAGCGGTACCTCACCCTGATCGACAGCCTGCTCGCCCTGGTCCAGGCGCCGCTGACCGGCAGGGCCCGCAAGCCGGCCCGCAGCGTGCTGCCCACACTCGTCCACCGCGCCGACCGGGCGCTCGCCCGCAAGGTGAGCGCCGCCGCCCGGCTGCCCGTCGGCCATGAGCGGGACGAGCTGCTGCACACCGCCCGTAAGCAGGCTAAGCGGCTGCGCTACGCCGCCGAGATCGTGAGCCCGCTGTACGGGACGAAGGCGGCGAAGCTCGCCGATGCGGCGGCACAGGCACAGGAGCTGCTCGGCATCCATCAGGACGCCACGGTCGCCCGTGACCTGCTGCGCGCCTGGGGCATCGCCGCCTAGGCGCAGAGCAGTCCCACCGCGTTCACCCTCGGTGTGCTCTACGGGCTCGAGGAGTGCCGTGGCCGGCTGGCGGAGCGTGACTTCTTCGACGCCTGGCCGGCGATCTCCGCCCCCCGCCACCGCGGCTGGCTGGCCTAGCCCCTACGGCTG
>NZ_CADCWS010000395.1 GCF_902806475.1 Candidatus Frankia nodulisporulans | reverse complement strand
GGTCGAGCACCACCTGCGTTCCCGCTCCCGTCTCGCGCCGCGCCACCCGCAGCCCTTCGAGCTGGGCGGCTCGCGTCAGCCCCCGCGGATTTCCGGCCGGGACGATCAGCCCCTGCTCACGCCGCCACAGATGCAGCAGATACGGCTCGTCCTGATGCAGCACCGCCCGCACGAACGACTCGTTGTACACGCCGTCGCGATGCCGCAGGTGAATCACCGCGCCGTCGGCCTCACCCCGCTCCACGGCCCGCAGCCCGGCGAAACTGCCGCGGGCTCCCACCGTCTCCACCAGCGCGCCGAGATGCTCCAGCAGAATGCCCAGGGCCGGATCGTCACTGCCCGCCAGCCGAAACACCCGTTCCGGTTCGAGGAGCCGCGTCGCGGCGATCATGCCCTGTTCGGAGATCCGGGCCCGGCGCCGGTCCGACACGGTGATGACCCCGCCATCGGCCAGGAAACGGTATGCCCGCACGACCGTCGACGACGTGGTGCCCACCGCCCGTGCGTGCTCGCGCACCCCGGGCAGTTCCGTGCCCGCCGCCAGGTCACCCGCGCGCACCCGACGCGCCAGATCATCGGCGATCTGTCGATAACGGCTCACGGCCGAGCACTGTACGACCCGGCCTCGGCGAGGCTGGTCAGACGAGTCGCAGCTGCTGGCCGACGGACTCGCGACGGTTACGGCGGCGTGGGGCGTCCGTCTGCGGTTTCGGCTCCGTGGACAGCAGGCTCGCGTCGATGTCGGCGAGGAACGGGGACGGGCGGATCTCGGCGTCGGCGCCACGGCCGGGGCGCCGCGCCGCGCTGGAGAGGATCAGGCGGTCCCGGGCCCGGGTGATACCGACGAAGAACAGCCGCCGTTCCTCCGCCTCGGCCGCCCGCGCAGCCTCGGCCGCCACTGCCACATCCGGATTCGCAGCCACATCCGGATTCGCAGCCGCGCCGGCCTTGGGCCGGGCCGCGCCGAAACGCAGGGGGAGCAGGCCGTCCTCGCAGCCGATCAGGAAGACCAGGCCGAACTCGAGGCCCTTGCTGGCATGCAGGGTGAGCAGTGAGACGCGGTCGGCGCGGGGGTCGTAGCCGTCCACCTCGCTGGCCATCGTGACGGCGGTGAGGAAGGTGTCCAGATCGGTGCCGGCGCTGGCCGCGGCCGGCATCAGCAGCTCGACCGCGAGGCGCAGCTCCGCCTCGGAGGGCACCCGGCCAGCCGGCATCAGGCCACCGCCCGGGAAAACGCCGGGCTCGGTGAGCAGGCTGGACACGCCGAGTTCGGTGCCGAACGCGTCCGCGAGCGCGCCGGCCCGGCCAGCCGCGTCCCGGACCAGCGACGACACGGGCCGGGGGCCGACCGGACCGGCCGTGGGGGCACGCAGCAGGGCGAGCAGGAAGGCGACGGCGGGGGCGTCGGCCAGGGGCAGGTGGGAGCGGCGCTGGAACGGGAAACCGCGTGTGGCCAGGGCCTCCATGATGGGTTCGGCCTGGCGGGTGGTGCGGTAGAGCACGGCGATGTCGGCGAAGGACAGGCCGGCGTCGACCGAGCCGTCCACGCCGACATCCAGGGCGTGGAACGAGGTGCCACCGAGGGCCGCGTCGATGCTGTCGACGACGGCGATCGCCTCCTCGGTCTCGCCGCGGTGGCGGCGTAGCAGCACCGGGCCGTCCCCGGCGTGGCCGCGCACGGCGGTGAGGGTGCGGCCGGGGACGAGGCTCGCGGGGGCGATCGCGTCGAGGGCGGCGCGCACGATCGTCGGGGTGGAGCGGTAGCCGCGGGTGAGGGCGGCGGTGCGGGCGCCCGGGTAGTCCTGCTCGAAACGCAGGAAGAAACCGACGTCGGCGCCGCGAAAACTGTAGATGGCCTGGTCGGGGTCGCCGATGACGGCGAGGTTCGCCGTCATCGGGCACAGCAGCGACAGCAGCCGGTACTGGAGCTCGTCGGTGTCCTGGTACTCGTCGACCCAGACGTGACGAAACCGTGCCCGGTAACGCTCGACGAGGTCGGGTGCGTCCCGCAGCAGTGTCAGCGGCAGCACGATCAGATCGTCGAGATCGACCATGTCCCGGTCGCGTAGCGCCGCGTCGTAGCGGGCCAGGACACCGAGTAGCTCGTGGTCGCGGCGCGCCGCGCCGAGGGCCCGCTGCCGTTTGAGGTCGGCGATCCCGGCGGCGATCCGCCGCTGCTGGCGGGCGTCGCCCTCGCCGTGCAGGGCGGCGTCGAGCAGTTCGGCGCGCACCGCGTCGTCGGCGACCTGGACGTGCGCGCCGCGGGCCAGCCGCGTGTGCTGCTCCCGGACGATCGTGAGGCCAAGCCCGTGGAACGTCGTCGCGAGGATGCCTACGGCCCGCTCACCGAGCAGCGCCTCAAGCCGTTCGGCGAGTTCGCCGGCGGCCCGGCGGGTGAACGTCACGGCCAGGCACTGGTCGGCCGGCACGCCGAGCTCGGCGACCCGGTGGGCGATCGCGTGCACCAGCGTGCGCGTCTTGCCGGTACCGGGTCCGGCCAGGACCAGCAGCGGCCCGTCCGCGTGCGCCGCCGCCTGCCGCTGATCCGGGTCGAGCCCATCCAGGACGGACGGGGCGGCAGCGACGGC
>NZ_CADCWS010000394.1 GCF_902806475.1 Candidatus Frankia nodulisporulans | reverse complement strand
GCGGTGGAAGGACATTCATGGCGCACGGTCACCTGCACGTCGAACCTGTTACTGACGGAGACGACGAGATCGCGGCGGCGCTCGAGGACGTCTCGGTTCCGGCGCTCACTGCCGTCCTCGTCGGGCTCACCGGTGACCCCGCCCCTGTGCGCGGGCCGATCCGGCCCCGGCAGTGGGTGCACAACGAGTTCCAGGGCGGGCTCACCGAGGACGAGAAGGCGCTGCTGCGCCGCGACGCGCTGGCGGTCATTCGGTCCTGGCGGGACGCCGGCTGCCCACCGGCGAAGGAGCTCGACCCCGCCCTGGTGCACGAGATCATGAACTGGATCGCCTGCGAGCCGGTGCCCGACGACTACGTGGCGATGTACCGCGACGAGATGGATCTCGAGGGGCGCAACCCACGGGCGATCCGGCTGCCCGACCCCGAGCGGGTTCCGCTCGACCCGGGGTTCGGCGTTCTCGTCATCGGCTGCGGCGAGTCCGGCCTGCTCGCCGGGATCCGGCTCAAGGAGGCCGGTATCCCGTTCACGATCCTCGAGAAGAACTCCGACGTCGGCGGAACCTGGTACGAGAACCGGTACCCGGGCGCCCGGGTCGACGTCGCCAGCCACTACTACAACTACTCGTTCGGTCCGAACGACAGCTTCAGCGAGTACTACGCCCGCCAGCCCGAGCTGTACCGCTACTTCCGCGCGCGCTTCGACGAGCACGGCATCGGTGAGCACGTCCGCTGGCGTTGTGAGGTCGAGCGGGCCGTCTGGGACGACGACGGCGCGCGCTGGCAGGTCACCTACCGCACCGCGGACGGCACCACGCACACGGCGTCCGCGAGTGCGCTGATCAGCGGGGTCGGCCTGCTGAGTCGACCGCTGATCCCCGACATCCCCGGGCTCGCCGACTTCGCCGGCCCGGCGTTCCACTCGGCGCAGTGGGATGAGCGGGTCGACCTGGGCGGCCGGTGGGTGGCGCTGATCGGCTCCGGGGCCAGCGGGTTCCAGCTCGGGCCGGCGGTCGTCGACGAGGTCGAGCGGCTCACCGTCTTCCAGCGGACCCCGCAGTGGATGGCGCCGAACCCGCGCTACCACGACCAGATCCGGCCGGGGGAGCGGTGGGCGATGCGCCACCTGCCCGGCTACGGCCGGTGGTACCGGTTCAGGCTGATGTGGCAGTCCAGCGACCGGCTGCTGGAGCTGGTCCGGGTGGACCCCGAGTGGCCCGACTTCCCGCGCACCGCCAACGCGTTCAGCGCCACCCGCCGCGAGGCCTTCGTCCGCTGGATCGACGAGCAGGTCGGCGACGATCCCGACCTCGCCCGCAAGGTCACGCCCGACTACCCGCCGATGGCCAAGCGCATGCTGCAGGACAACGGCAGCTGGCTGCGCTGCCTGCGACGCCCCCACGTCGACCTGGTCAACGACCAGATCCTGCGGGATGCCATCGTCACCACCGCCGGACGCCACGAGGTCGACGTCATCGTCATGGCGACCGGGTTCCGGGCCAGTGAGGTGCTCTGGCCGATGGAGATCGTCGGCCGGGGCGGGGTGTCGCTGACCGACGTGTGGCAGGGGCGACCCGCGGGCTACCTCAACATCACGGTTCCGGACTTCCCGAACCTGTTCATCCTCGGCGGTCCGGCGACCAGCCTCGCCCACGCCGGCAGCGTCATCTTCCTCACCGAATGCCAGATGCGCTACGTCGGGGACGCGCTGGCGCTGCTGGCCGGCGGTCGGCGGTCGATCGAACCGACACCGACGGCCTACGCCCGTTACGCCGAGGATCTCCAGGCCGAGATCGGCACGCTGATGTGGGGCCACCCCTCGATCGAGCACTCCTGGTACAAGGCCGCCGACGGCCGGGTGTACGTCCTGTGCCCCTGGCGACTCGTCGACTACTGGGCGATGACCGCTCGGCTGAAACCGGAGGACCACGCCGTGAGCTGACCGGGTGGCTTTTCCGAAACCGACCCGCGGGCACGGGCCGGGCGGGCTCTCGGTTGGTCCGGCACCGTGTCCTCCCGGTTTCTCCGGGTATTTTTTCCGCTGTTTTCGAGGGCGGCTTCCTGCTATTCCCGTCCGCCTGGCAGCGGCTATTCTGGTCTGTTGTCGAATCGATCCCCAGTGTGTTCGACCGGTTCGGCAGAGAAATGCGGGAACTCCCTTGACGGGATGATTTTCGGGACTCACTATCAAGGCAATCTCCATGGTGAGACCGAAGTCATAACGGCCTGCACGACGGCCTGAGGGAGGACCGTGTAATGGCGACCTACGATCTGGTCATCAAGGGTGGAACCGTCATCGACGGGTTACGGACGCCGCGGTATCGGGCGGATGTCGCCATCGCCGGCGGGAAGATCGTCCACATCGGAAAGGTGCGTTCCTCCGACGCCGCGGAGGTCGTCGACGCCACCGGCCGGGTCGTGGCACCGGGCGTGGTGGACCTGCACACCCACTACGACAGCCAGCTGTTCTGGGATCCGTGGTGCACGATGTCGGGCTGGCACGGCGTCACCAGCGTCGTCATCGGCAACTGCGGGTTCGGCTTCGCCCCCTGTAAGCCGGTCGACCGTGAGCGGGCGATGCTCAGCCTGTCGCGCAACGAGGCCGTCCCGATGGAGACGATGCGTCAGGGTAT
>NZ_CADCWS010000393.1 GCF_902806475.1 Candidatus Frankia nodulisporulans | reverse complement strand
GAAGGTCAGGCGATAGGGGAGAACGTCCTCGAGCAGTTCGATCAACGCCCACATCAGGGTGGTCGCCTCCTCGCTGCCCGTATGCGAGATGGCGAAGGGCTGGCCGGCCCCGGATGAGGCGAGGACGGCGGCGATCACGTTGGTCAGTCGGTGGTGTCGGGCGGGGGCGCGGGCGGCCTGGCGCAGCGTGCGTTCCCCGATCCGGCGCGCGGCGGTCAGTTCGGGCAGGTGCAGCGGGGTGAGGCGGGTCGAGGTGCGTGGCGCCTCGGCCCGCGCGGTCCCCGCCGCGTGCAGTGCCAGCGCCACCCGTTCGGTGAGATGGTCCGCCCGACCGGTCAGGACGTGCGCCCGCAGCCGGCCGGGGCTGGAGCCACTGCGCCGAGGTACCCGGACCCGGTGCACCAGCGCGGCCCGTTCGGGCGGTGCGCCCGCTGACACGTCGAGCACCGTCCGAGGCCCGACCCCCAGGCCGGACGGGCCGGTCGGGCTGGTCGGGACAGCTGGGCTGGTCGGACCGGTGACATAGGCCAGGGACGTCGTCGCGTCGGCGGCGAGGGCGTCCTCGGCCAGCAGGTGCGCGGCCGGCAGATCGTCCCAGGAACGGGCCGCCGCCGACCCCAGGGAACTCGCGACCGGGAAGAAGCCCTGCTCGCCCGTCCGTGGATGGCGTGACCAGACGTAGACGACCTGATCGATGCGGGTCGCGTCGTGAACCCGGCCAGGCGGCAGCGGCACGGTCGGATCACCGATCATGGGAGGTCGGTTCCGATCGGGCCGCCACCGTGGCCGGGCCTGGTCATCAGTGCCAGCCGGTGGGGGTGTCGCCGGGACGGTCGTCGGTCGTCCCGGGAGCCGGACCGGTGCCGCCGGGGAAGTCCGCGTCGCCGTGGGAGTCCGCACGGACGGCGGCAAGGGGCGCGAAACGTCGGATGCGGGCTGGTAGCAGGGGGTAGAGGCGGCCGAGTCGGTCTCGCGGTGCTCGCCGTGCCAGGCCGGGGCGTCCGACGGTGCGCGGTGGCGGGTCGTGCCGTGACCGCTCGGGGAGCTGGTGGACGACGGCGCCGATACCGGGCAGAACGAGACCTCCGGCGACCGCGCCGGCGGCCCGGTGGACCCGGTCGAAGGCCTCGGGTTCGCGCAGAACGTCGAGCATCATCAGCAGGGGATCGTAACCATCGGTCGGGTCGTGGGCCGGGCGGTGCGGCGGGCTGTGGTCCGGGTCATGCCGTGCGGGACCGGGGGCGGGCCACTGGTCGGACGGTGGCCGCAGGTCCAGCTCCGCGGTGGGCCCCGCGTGCGCGGCCCGCGGGGTGCCCGCGGGTGTGCTGTCGTCCGCCGGGGTGCCGCCGGTGCGGGCCATCGGCTCGTCCGGGTCGGCCTCGAGGAAGGTGTACAGGTCGGGGTCGTAGCGGGTGTCGAGGTCATGCTGGTCGTCATGCGCGGGCTCGTGCCCCGGTGCCAGGGCGGTCGGCGCCTCGACCAGGACGAACAGCACGGACGGGTGGGTGCGCCCGGCGAGTGGCGGGGCTGGCGCGGGGCGGTGCGCCACGCAGGCGTCGGAGGTACCCACCAGCACGAGCCGGGGGGCGGCCGGCGGCTCGGCGGCCGCTGGCGTCCTCCGCTTGGGCCAGGGCCCGCGGAGATCGACGATGGTGACCGGGTCTGGACCCGGGCGAGCACTCGGGGTCAGGGACTGCGGTGGTGACTCACTCATGGAAGATCCCCGCCGGCCCGCCAGCTTTGCCGGCGAGGCCTTTGTGATCGGTACGGATCGTGATCCGGCAATGCGGGCACGCAATAGAGGTCGGCCAATGCGCGGGCAGCTCCTATGTGCGGAACCCGTTGTTCCGTTGCGTGGTCACTGGCCAATGATTGTCCCCCCAGGACAAGTCCCACCCGGACCAATGATCGTGTAGTTAGCTGATTACCAGTACCTGGCGAAAGGTAATTCCTGGACCTGTCCGCCGTCCAGGAAAAGGAGAAAAATCATCGGGAGCTGGCCGCGAACGCCTGGCGCGTCGGGGATGAGGCCGCTTCAACGCCGTGGGTAGGGGCTTTCGGCCGGGATTTCCCCTGGGAGTCGGCCTCCACCGGCGGCAGTGATCCGACCGGACGGTGATTGCCCGTGCAGCCGCATGTGCAGCGTCCGGTCGCGTATTCCGTTGCGCTTCGCGGGGGCGGTAACGGATCGGCCTCCGCTGGTTCGGCGCCGGACGAATACCGGCCACCCTGGGTTACCTGTCGGCGCGTGGACGGACCAGCGTGACGCGGTCGATCGGTACCCGGTCGGGATTCGGCGAACTCGAGTCGAGTACCGAGATCCGCAGGCGCGTCGATCCGCCCGGCTCGCCCGGGTCGACATCGATCAGCGCGAACGCGTACGGATGATCACTGGCCCGGAAGGCCAGCCAGTCCGCCGGCTCCACGGCATGCACCGGACGCCGCCGACGGCGCCCGGGTTCGGGATCACGCAGGTCGACGATCACCCGCCCGGCTGGCGGGTCGAGCAGGTCGCCGGCCGTCGGCGAGCCTGATCCGCCGGTACCGACCAGAAGATGGACAGATGGATCTTTGAGACCTGTGTAGCGGTAGGGCGAGACGGGATCTTCAGACCAGTGACGTTGACCATGGCAGACATGG
>NZ_CADCWS010000392.1 GCF_902806475.1 Candidatus Frankia nodulisporulans | reverse complement strand
GCTGCGGTCGCTGGACACCGGCGGCTTCGCCGCCCTCACCGAGCTGCTCACCGCCTACCACCTCGACACCACCGGCCTCCACGGCCCCGCGCAGACGATCAACCCGGCAGGTGTCGACAACAACGTTGACTAACACCCTCGGCTGATCTTGTTCGGTCGTCTGACGCCCCGCCGGACTGGCCCTCGGCGGGGCGTTGGCATGTCATCTGCCAGAAAAGGACCCGCGGACCAGGTTGCAACCCTTCATAGTCAGCGCATGGTTCGTCGGGGTTCTTCGACTTCGGATCACCGTCCAAGTGCTCGCCGTACTCGCCGTACTCGGGCCCGTCGAGCGCGGGGGCGTTCCTCCGGGTTGTCTTCGCCCGGCGGACGGGTGTTTGCCTGGCTGGGAGGGGCGGCACTCGCCGCTCTGTTCTTCGTCGACCTCGTCCAGGGGCTCGTCAGCGCGTGGGGTTGGTGGACGTTGTCACTCGGGGTTTCCGTGGTGCTGGCAGCCGCCGGGGTCTGGGTTGGGTTCCGCGCTAACAAGATCCGCCAGATCCGGAGGGCGGTAGAGGTTGCTGTTGTCGATGTCCTGAGCCCGGCTGAGTTTGAACGTCACATCGCCGCCCTGCTGACCCGCGATGGTTGCCTGCAGGTGCGGGTGGTGGGAGGCCGGGGGGACGGTGGGGTGGACGTGCTTGCTCGTACCCCGGGCATGGCCCGGATCGCGGTGCAGTGCAAGCACTACCCCGGCCGTGCCGTGGGTCCGTCCGCGGTGCGGGACTTCAACGGCTGTGCGTGGACGGACCACGGTGCCGATGTCGCATTGCTGGTTACGTCTGGCCGGTTCACCTCTGCAGCTGCGGACTTCGGGCGGCGCCACCGCATCCAGATGGTCGACCGGGAGCTGCTGGCCCGGTGGATGGTCGGTGAGCAGATCCTGCCTGGTATCCGAGCACCCTGGCGGCGCCGCACCGATGCCTTGCCCGCCTCGGAAGAAGCCCCGCGATGATCGTCTTATTTGTGTGTGTCGTGCTTCTGCCGTTGATGGCGGGGCTGTACTGGCTGTCCCGCTGTGGTGCGGCGAGTGGCACCGGACGGCTGTGCCGCCGCCGCCGTCGGGGTCTTCTCAGCCGCTGCTACGACCATGGGTTTCAGCCGATCGCGTACGGTGACTTTCTTGCGATCGGGTTCTTTGCCCTCGCCTATGGCGGATTTCGCTTCTACAAGATCCTCAGCTAGGCCGGTCTCGGGCTGCCGCCCAGCTGGGATCCCAGGATTCGATCAAGCTCGCACGTTCAACCTCCCGGAACGTCCAAGCCCCCTGCTGGGCCTGTCCTCGGCGGGACGTTGGCATGTCGGCCACCGGCCCCAGCCGGGCGAAGAACTGGATGTCAGCGGGGGGCTTCGCCGGGCCGGCCGGGCCGGGTTGCAGCGGGCCGGAAACCGGGTTTCCTCGCGCGCGCACGCGTAGGGCCCCCCGCCGGGAAACCAGGAAACGTGGAAACCTGCAGGTCAGAGCGGTTTCCTCCAGGAAACTGCCAGGAAACTGCAACCCGCGGTTTCCTGGGGTGCAACCGGTGCCGCAGACGGCTGCAACCACCCCGCCGCCGGCGGCGAGGGGGATGCGACGGTCAGCCGACCGTCCTCGGCCCGGGAACGTCTAAGCGCCCCGCCGGACTGCTCCGACGGGGCGCTGTGGCTTCCTCTGGGCTGTCGTGCCGCTAGGCAACTGCCACGGGCGGCTCGCCCTCCTCTGGCGAACCTTCGCCGGCCTCCGCCTGCTCACGCTTCCGCCATAGATCTGTCCGGGCCCCGGGGCCCGGACGGTTCTCCAGCCATGCACGAACGGTCGACAGCTTCCAGCGGGGCCGACGTGACGACGTCTGCTGATCAGGCTTGGGCAGGTGCCCAGAGCTCCTGTAGGCGCGCGCCGTGTCGGGCGAGATGCCGGCCAGATTGGCTATGTCTGTGTAGTCGAGTAGTGGCTCAAAGTTGTCGATGGACTCTCCCATAACCGACGACTCTACTTGGTTGACCTATTGGGGTTAGGTGTGTAACGTTCCGCCCCGCAACCGAAAAACGCCCCCGGACCGGCTGCCAGGCCGACCCGGGGGCTAACGGATCACCTGATAGCAACAGGAGACCGCTATGAGTCATCTTTCCCTGCCTGCGCGCGGATCTACGCGCCAGGCTTCGCCCGCTGCCCGTCTGGGTGGTGTGGCATGAGTGCCGGCCGTCCGGGTCGGATCACGGTCACGGTTACCCAGCCTGAAGAGATCTTCGACCCGGTGATCCTCGCCGCGTTGCAGGCCGGCCGCCGTGTGACCGCCGCTGAGGAGTTGGACGTCCGCCGTCGGCACACCGCCGAGCTCGCTGCCGGCCGTGGTGTCTGCTGCCGGGCGTGCGGGTTCGTGCTGACCGTGCAGCACCAGGCCTGCCCGTCGATCGTGCTGGTGGACGCTCGCAGCCTGCGGATCGCGCTGACTGTCATCCCGCTGGCGCCGCGGCGGCGGTGCGCTCGCTGCCGCGGCCAGCTGGACGTGACGCCGGTGGGGCCGCTGTGCCCGGTCTGCGACGGCCAGGATGATCTGTTCGGTGGTGCGGCATGACCGCCCACCAGATCCCCGCCGCCGGGCCGTCCGAGCCGGGTTGCAACGGGCCGA
>NZ_CADCWS010000391.1 GCF_902806475.1 Candidatus Frankia nodulisporulans | reverse complement strand
TTCTCGACGGCGCACCGCTTCTCGACGGCGCACCGCTTCTCGACGGCGCACCGCTTCTCGACGGTGGGCCGCTCCAGGTCGACGGGCCGTCTTCGGGGGGTGCGCCGTCTTCGGAGGGTGCGGGCGCGGCGCCCGCGGGCGAGTCGGCGGCGGCGGCCGTGGACCGGATCGAGGAGGAGCTGAGCACGACGGCCCGGCGCGGCTTCGCGGTCGCGGTGGTGGTGGGCTGGCTGGCCTCGCTGATCCCGGTGATCATCCACCGGGATCAGGCCCGGTCCGTGCCGTTGTCGATGGTCATCTGGCTGGCGACGTTCCTCGTGATCGGGGCGACGGCGTGGATCAGCAAACGTCGGCCGTTGCGGCCGGCCGAGGCCCGTGGCGCGGTGCTGCTCGCCATCGCCTCCGCGGTGGGCGGGGCGTTCAACACCGTGGAACGGCCCGATGAGGTGATCGTGTGCTGGGCCACGACCATGGTCAACCCGCTGTGGCTGGCGTTCGCCGTCCTGTCGCGCCGTCGCCGGGAGCGGTACGCCGCCGCGGGGCTCGCGGCGCTGGCGATGACCATGCTCGTGCTGGCGTTGGGCGGTCGTCACGATCACCTGGTGCTGGCCCGCCTCGCCGGGGCCGTCTACGCCCTGATCATGATGCAGGTGCTGGTCACGATGTTCGGACCGGTGCTGCGGGCCAGCGCGCAGGAACGGGCGCGCTCCGAACGGCTGGCCGCCGGCGTCACCGACCAGCGGATCCTCGACATCGCGCTGCGCCAGGACCGGGAGGCCCGCCTCGCCCAGCTCGACGCCCGTTTCCTGCCCCTGCTGCGCGACATCGCCGCCGACCGGCTGGATCCGAACTCCCCCGACACCCGCGCGCGGTGCACCGCGCAGGCCCGGGCGCTGCGCCGGGAGCTGACCGGCGCCGGCCCGGAGGTCCTGGCCGACCTCGCTGGTCCGATCGAGGCGGCTGAGGCGCGGGGGGTCGCCGTCACCGTGCAGAACGACGGCCGGTTCACCGCGATCCCCCCGGCGGTCGGCGCGGAACTGCTGGCCCGCGTCTCGGCGGTGCTGTCCTCCATCGGACGGGAGACGGTGCTGCTCACCGCCTATCTCGACGCGGACCGGGCCGAGATCTACCTGTCCTACCCGGTGCGGGCGGCGACGGCGTCCACCTCGGGGAACGGCCGCGGCCCGACCCTGGGTGACTTCGGCCGGTTCGGCGAGTTCGGTCCCGCCGGCGCCGGCCTGGTGCGTTCGACGGCGTCCATGGCCGAGGGGGTCGTCTGCGTCGAACTGCGCTGGTCCGCCGACGGGACGGGCCCGCAGCCGCGCCCCTTCGACACCCCGGACGACGACCCCGACCTCCTCCCGCTGGGGGTGGACGCCGACGCGCCGGTTGTTCCGTCCACGATGGCGGGCCTGCGCGGTGCGGTGCCGGCCGGCGACGAGTCCGCCCCGGTGGGACGTGGTCTGCTGGAGTCAGCGGGACGTGGCATGGTCGAACAACCGGGTGGCGGCGGCGAGCGCCGCGCGACGTTCCGCCGGGACCAGACCGATGCGTGAGCGGCGGTCGACCAGGTCGGCCGCGGTGAGCGCCCCTTCGTGGCGGATCGCGAACAGCCACTCCGCGCCGGTGACGGCGGTCGCCGCACCCACCGGTTCGAGCAGTTCGGGCGCGTCGGCGGCCAGCGCCAGCACCCGGGGCGCCTCGGTGCCGTAGCGCTCGACGAGCCGGGCCGGCGCGGCGATCCCGGCAAGCCGTTCGCGCGGTGCCGAGCCGACGAGCCCGAGCCGCGTGGTCCGACACGGCCCGGCGGTCAGCCCGGACGCGGTGATCGCCGCGTCCACCGCGTCGGCGGCCATCCGCCGATAGGTGGTGAGCTTCCCGCCGACGACGGTGACCAGGCCGCCCGCGTCGGTGTGCACCAGATGGCGCCGTGACAGATCCGCCGTGCGGGCACCACGGGACACGCGGGACCCGCGCCCGGCGTCGCGGGGATGGCCAGCCGGCGGCCCGTCCAGCAGGGGGCGCAGACCGGCGAACGCGCCGAGCAGGTCGGCCCGGTCCAGCGGGGCGGCGAACACCCGGGAGACGACCCCGAGCAGCTCGGTGATCTCCTCCTCGTCGGGTTCGGGCACGTCGGTGATCGACTCGACCGGGACGTCGGTGAGCCCGATGTAGACCCGCCCGTCATCCTGCGGCAGCACCAGGGCGAACCGCCCGAACTCACCCGGAATCGGCACGGACAGCGCCGCTCGCCCGCCGGCGAGCACCCCCGCGCGCACCACCAGATGTGTGCCACGGCTGGGCCGCAGCCGGATACCCGGGGCGAGCGTCGGCGCCCACACCCCGGTCGCGTTGACGACCGCGCGGGCCCGCAACGTGACCGGACCGCCGCCAAGCTCGTCCGACGCCGTCACCAGGAACCCCGCCGCGCCGCCGCCCGAACCCGACCCGCGGCCGGGTTCGATCTGCTGGACGCGCAGCCTGGTCAGGACGCGGGCGCCGAAACCGGCCGCGGTGCGGGCCAGGGCGACGACCAGTCGGGCGTCGTCGACGAGCTGACCGGTCCCAGTACACCAGCCCGCCGCGCAGCCCCGTGCGCCGCAGCGCCGGGGCGAATCCCAGCGTCTCCACCGTCGTGAGCCGGCGCGGACCGGGCAGCATCTCCCGGGGCGT
>NZ_CADCWS010000390.1 GCF_902806475.1 Candidatus Frankia nodulisporulans | reverse complement strand
TGGCCCGGATGGGGCAGGGGGCGGGCCCTGCCGCCGGGCGGCGGTTCTACCTGGGACGGCGCTACGTCCGCGAGGCGGCCGGTGACGATCCGCTGGTCGTGGACTGGCGAGCGGACATCGCCCGGCCCTTCTACCGGGCGCATCGTGGTGATCCGATGGGTGTGTGGTCCCGGCGTCGGTTCGGCTACGACCACGGGCGGCTCACCGCCTTCGAGGACGAACGTCTCCACCCCGCCGCCGAGGCCGCGGCGGACCTGACCCGTCCGGGGGAGCCGGCCCGTCCGGGGGAGCCGGCCGATCCCGGAGCCGTGCTCAGAGCGGGGGGACTGGCGGCACGGGAGATCGAGCGGCCGCGGACGGGCCCGATGCGCGACATCGTGGCGACCATCGACCCGGAGCAGGACGAGATCGTCCGGGCCGCGCTCGAGGTCAGCCTGTGCGTGCAGGGCGCCCCGGGGACCGGCAAGACGGCCGTCGGTCTGCACCGGGCGGCCTATCTGCTGTTCGCGCACCGGGAACGCCTGGCCCGCACGGGGGTACTGGTCGTGGGGCCCAACCGGGCGTTCCTGGAGTACATCGCCGCGGTGCTCCCGGCCCTCGGGGAGAACACGGTGCGCCACCTCAGCGTCGACGAGCTGGTCGACGCGACCGACGGCGGCGGCGGTGAGCGGGCTGGCTTTCGGGAGGAGCCGGTGGCCGCCGCGACGCTCAAGGGCGATCCGCGGCTGGCCGCCGTGCTCCGCGCCGCGCTGCTGGGTGGGCTGCGCCCCCCGACCGGACCCGTCACGGTCATCACCCGGGCGGGACGCTGGACCGTCGGTGAACAGGAGTTCGCCGACCTGTTCGCCGACGTCGAGGCCGCCCACCGGGCCGGCACCGTGCGCTACGCCCCCGCCCGGGCGCGCGTCGCCGGACAGCTCGCGAACCTGGTGCGCCGTCGGGCCGAACTGTCCGGCCACTTCCTCACCGACGGGGCGCTGCGCACCCTGGCCGCAAGCCGGTCGATCCGGGACGCGGTGGAGACCGTCTGGCCGGCGATCGACGGCCCGGGCCTGGTCCGTCGGCTGCTCACCGACGCGGATCTGCTGGCCCGATCGGCCCAGGGCCTGCTCGACCCGTCCGACCAGGCCCTGCTGCTGGCCGCCGCACCGCCAGGGCCGGCGCGGCGGCCACGATGGTCGGCCGCCGAGGCGTTCCTCGTGGATGAGGCCCGTGACCTGCTCGAAGGCACCGGGGGAGTCGGGCATCTGATCGTCGACGAGGCGCAGGACCTCTCCCCGATGCAGTGCCGGGCGATCGCTCGCCGCAGCGTCGACGGTTCCCTCACCGTCCTGGGAGACCTCGCCCAGGGCACGACGCCATGGGCCGCCACCTCCTGGCCGGCCCAACTGGGCCATCTCGGACGCGGCGACGCGCGGCTCGAGGTGCTCACCCGCGGATACCGGGTGCCGGCGGAGATCCTCGCCTTCGCCAACCGGCTGCTGGCCGGCATCGCCCCCGGCCTGCCCCCGGCCACCTCGGTGCGGACCGCCCCCGGATCACTGGCCATCCACGCCCTCGAAAACGCGACCGCCACGGTGGACGCGACCGCCACAGCGGACACGGTGGACGCGACCGCCACAGCGGACACGGTGGACGCGACCGCCACAGCGGACACGGTGGACGCGACCGCCACGGTGGCCACGGTGGCCACGGTGGCCGCCGCCGTACGGACCGCCCTCGGCCAGGAAGGATCACTGGCGGTGATCGCCGCGGACGCCGACCTCGCCGTCCTCGGTCCCGCGCTGACGGCCACCGGCCTGGAGCTGGCCAGCCTCGAGGACCCCCCGAGCAGCCGCACCGGCCGGGGAACGCTGGTGCCGGCATCCCTGGCCAAGGGATTGGAGTTCGATCATGTGGTCGTGGTGGAGCCGGCCGCGATCGTCGCCGCCGAAGCCGTCCGGGTACTGGGGGAACGCCGCCTGTATGTGGCATTGACGCGTGCGGTCAGCGCCCTGACAGTTGTCCATTCCCGGCCACTACCTGCGGCGTTGCGTGCGCTGGCGGGGGGTCCGTCCACGGGTGTGGCATGACCGGGCCGGCCCGATCTGGCCAGACGCTGTGTGGGCGGCGCGGACGTAGGTGAAAATGGCGAGGTGGCAGAGGTGGCAGTGGAAAGAAACGTCCTGGGTGGCGAGCTGGAGCCGTGCGGCATCGACCCGCTGACCGGGTTCTACCGCGACGGGTGCTGCAGCACCGGGCCGGATGACCTGGGCAGTCACACCGTGTGTGCGGTCGTGACGACGGAGTTCCTGCGCCACCAGCGGCAGGTCGGCAACGACCTTGTCCACCCCCCGTCCGGAATACGCCTTCCCGGGCCTGCGTCCCGGCGACCGCTGGTGCGTCGTCGCGGTGCGATGGCTGCAGGCCTACCACGCCGGTGTCGCCGCGCCGGTGGTGCTCGCGTCCACCCACGAACGGGCCCTGGAGGTCATCCCGCTCGACGCACTGCGCGCCCACGCCGTCGACGTCCCCGCCGACCCGCGTTCCCTGGGCTGATCCGGCCTGGTGACGCCCCCGCCGTCCGGGACAGGGAGGGCGGGGGCGGGCCGCCGGCCAGGGGATCCGTGCGGGTGGGCGGTGGCTAGTGCAGCGCCTCAGTAGTTCCTTTCCGGCGCCTGGTCACGGTGAGTGATGTCAA
>NZ_CADCWS010000389.1 GCF_902806475.1 Candidatus Frankia nodulisporulans | reverse complement strand
CGTACCTTAACGAGAGGGAACCCGTCTGGGAGCGGCCCGAACCGCGCGCGCGGGCGGCGCCGGTGCCGTTGAACCGCGAGAAGATCGCCGCTACGGCGATCCGGGTGGCTGATGAGTACGGCCTCGATGGACTGTCGATCCGCAAGATCGCCAAAGAGCTCGGCGTCGGTCCGATGCGGCTCTACGATTACGTGGTCAACAGATCCGAGCTGCTCGATCTGATGGTCGACGCTGTCTATGCCCGGATCGCCGAGGCCGGCCGGCAGTCCGATTGGCGTGCCACGGTCATGGCCATCGCCCACATGACCCGGGTCGCCGCCCTTGAACACGAGTGGTTTTCCGACCTACTCGGTGGTAGGCCACACTTGGGTCCGAACGCGCTCGCCGTGGGTGAATCGACCGCGGCGGCGCTCAGCCAGGCCCCGGGCGTGCGCGATGTCGCCGACCTGCAGCGGGCCGCGGGAACCCTTAGCGCCTTCATCATCGGAGCGCTGCGCAGAGAGGTCACCGAGCGGCGCACCGCCCGTTCCACCGGCACCGACGAGGCCGCCTGGCAGGCCAGCCTCGGCCCCTACCTGACCCGTCAGCTGGAAACCGGCAAGTACCCCACCATCGCCCGGCTCGTCATCGACGGCGCCCACCTCGACGCCGGGGAAAATTTCGATCGCAACCTGACCACCATCCTGGACGGCATCACCAGTCGTCCCTCCAGGTGACCTCTGCTCGCAAGCCGTGGCTGGTTGAGCACCGGAACACCTAGATCGGACATCCGCATCTGAACCGTTCCGGGTTCCTTGGAGACCAGGATGGTTACGCTTCGGCTACTATATCAGCTTCGTCTTGCAGATAGAAGAGCGCTTCAAAGTCGGCGGGTGGCATGTTCTGGCAGCTGCTGTGGATGCGGCGGTTGTTGTACCAGTCGACCCACTCGAACGTCGCGAGCTCGACGTCGTCCGCGGTTCGCCAGGGTCCTTTGCGGTGGATGAGCTCGGTCTTGTATAGTCCGTTCACGGATTCGGCGAGTGCGTTGTCGTAGGAATTGCCGACGCTGCCGACCGAGGGTTTCGCTCCTGCCTCGACGAGCCGGTCGGTGTAGCGGATGGACGTGTATTGCGAGCCTCTGTCGGAATGGCAGCCCAAGAACTTTGCCATCGAAGTAGGCCCGCGCTGGTCACGGCCCGCGGGCGGGCCGAGATGTCTGTCACCGGACAGCAGCCGCGCCGCCGAGCTGTCTCGCAGGAGCGCCACGAGCATCCCGGCGTCATAGACGACAGTACACGCGATCATGCGACACTCGCGGCGTCCGATCCAAGCGCGCTGTTCAGGACCCGGTGGACGAGCGGCTGCTCGTCCGTGGTCAGTGCATCGAACGAAGGCAGGTCCGTCTCAGGGACGCCGCCAGCCTGCTCAAGGGCTGCCTGGTTGCGCGCGTGTCGAGTGCCGCGAAGGTCGCCGTGGCGGCATCGTCGCGCGCCATCTGACTCTGGGCAGCGCCGGTGTCACGCTGACAGGCGGATGTCGACGGGCGCGACGCTGCTCGCCTGGCCCGCCCACAGCACGTCACCGGCTATCGCGGCTCTCGCACGCGCCGCCTGCGCAGCCAGTCCGGGCGGGGAGCCCGCACGCATCACTTGATCAACAAGTCGGTCGAACACGCGATCTGCCGGTACCGTCCCCGACCTGACATGCCGAAGTCCCCGTATCGTTTGGATCACAGACATGGCTGGCGGCACGTGCCGGTCGCGCGCGACCCCGAGGAGGTGCGCTCATGGCGACGCTCGAGGCGATGCTGGATGCGATGGGGTTCACCTGGGACCAGTCCGCCGTACGGCGGGACATTCCACGGTTCTCCGTCGAGCGCGCCGTCTGGCGGTTTCACCAGTCGCTGCCGGAGTACGTGTGGGACGCCGCGGTGCTCGAGGGCAACCCGTTCACCTACCCCGAGGTCCAGACGCTCCTGGACGGGATCACCGTTGGCGGGCGGAAGATCAGCGACGAGAGGCAGATCCTTAACCTCGCCGAGGCAGCGAACGAACTCGCCCAACTCGTCAGGACGGGCGAGTTCCGGCTCTCCAAAAAGATCTCCGACAGGCTACAGCTTCTGCTCGCTCGGGACGAGGCACTGGAGTCAGGCCACTTCCGCGGCGAGGGCAAGGAGACGCTCACCCCCGGCGTCAGCCTCGGACAGCATGGTCGCTACCTGCCGCCCGCTACCGAGCGCGGCGGCGAGAACCTGCGGCGCGTCCTCTCGCGGGGGCTGGAATTCCTGTCCGCCGAGATCAACGCCGAGTTCGAGCAGGCGATTGCCTATTTTCTCTTCGGCTCACTTCAGCAGTTCTACTACGACGGCAACAAGCGCACTGCCCGCTACCTGATGAATGGCCATCTTATGTCCCACGGGATGGATGCCATCAGTGTCCCGGCCGCACGCCGGCAGGAATTCAACACCGAGATGGTGGACTTCTTCCGACGCAAGGACGGTACGGGCATGTTTGGATTTCTGACATCCTGCCGGCTCGCCGCCGATGACGGGGTCATACCGCCAGACGGCGACTAGAGCCTCACCCGGCCGTCCCCCAGTCTCGGACGTCCCCACTCCATGGTTCCGAAACCAGCTGGTCCAGCACCATCCCGATCAGCAACGCCAACGGGTCATTCGTCAGCAGTTCGTCCGCTTCGTCGATCTGACTC
>NZ_CADCWS010000388.1 GCF_902806475.1 Candidatus Frankia nodulisporulans | reverse complement strand
CCCACCGGTCATGGTCCCACCGGTCATGGTCCCACCGGTCATGGTCCCACCACCGGCGGGTGGGTGGCGTCCACGGCGACGGCGCCGAACGGGGCCACATCCGCCGGCACCGCCGGATCGGCGGGTGCGGCGTCGGCCGGCTACGCCACGGCAGGGACGGCGACGGTCGGCGACGGCTTCGCCGAGGGCTCGGCACGGCCCTTCGTCCCACGAACCCAGGGGACGGCAGCCTCGGCGGGCACGTCCGCTTGGGCGACCGCCGGTTTCGGCCGTCGCGCGCCGGGACGCCACCGGCTCACCGACCCCGGCGGCCCCACCGATCCGGGCTCCAGCGACCCCGGCCACGCCGACGCCCACTACGGCGATGCCCGCTACGCCGACGCCCCTTACGGCGACGCCCGCTATGGCGAGGCCCCCCACACCGACGCCCGCTACGGCGATCCTGGCCACTCCGACGCTGGCTATCCCGATCCCGGCTCGACCGATGCCCGCTATGGCGAGGCCGGATACACCGCCGCCGGTCACGCCAACCCCGGCCAGACCAGTTCCGGCTACCCCGACACCGGACGGGTCGGCGGGGCCGACTCGTCGACCGGGGCCACCGCGCGTCCGGGCGGCAGCGCGACGACCGGCGTCCGCTACCGTCGCGGCGTCGACGAGGAGATCATCGACGCGGAGATCGTCGACGAATAGCGGTCACGGGCCCGGCCGGGCTGCCGGCCCGACGGTCGCCGACGCTACTGACCGCGGCGGCGCAGGTACCGCTCGAACTCGCGGGCGATCGCGTCGCCGCTGGCCTCCGGCAGGGCCGTCTCCGGCTCGCGTGACTCCAGCGACCGGACGTACTCGGCGACCTCGGTGTCCCCGGCCGCGAGCTCGTCGACCTGACGTTCCCACGCCTTGGCCCGTTCGGGCAGGTCACCAAGTGGAATCTCGATGTCGAGCAGGTCCTCCACCCGGCGCAGCAGGGCCAGTGTCGCCTTCGGACACGGCGGGTTCGCCACATAGTGCGGCACCGCCGCCCAGAACGACACCGACGCGAGCTCCGCGCGCGCGCACGCCTCCCCGAACACCCCGACGATGCCCGTCGGCCCCTCGTAACGGGACGGCTCCAACCCCAACCGCGCGGCGGTGGCCGCATCCCCGGCGGTGCCACTGATCGGAACCGGTCGGGTGTGTGGCGAGTCGGCCAGCAGCGCCCCGAGCGAGATCACCATGTCGCTACCGAGCGCGTGCACGGCCTCGATGAGCTCGTCGGTGAACCCCCGCCAGCGCATGTTCGGCTCGAGCCCACGGATGAGCACCAGGTCCGTCTCGGACTTGGGTGGCCGGGCCACCGACAACCGGGTGGTCGGCCAGGTGATCTTCCTGGACGCCCCGTCGGTGCCGGTCACCGTCGGCCGGTTGACCTGGAAATCGTAGTAGTCGTCCGGGTCGATCGCACCGATCACCCGAGCCTTGAACGCCGTCTCCAGATGCTCGACGGCCGCGGACGACGCGTCGGCTGCGTCGTTCCATCCTTCGAAGGCGGCTACCACAACCGGCGACCGCAGCTGGCCGACGCCGGAGAACTCGATCACCTACCACCTCCTGCCGCCCAGCGGCGGCCCACTGCCCCCGTGACAGTGCCACGGTACGTCCTCACGTGGACGTCTCCTGCCTCGAGCTGACATCCGGTGACGTCAGCCCGCCTCGCCCTCGGTGGGAATCCCCCGCCCATGGGGGACCCGCCGCGGTTCCAGTCTGCCGGTGTTCTCGTGGGAACGCCTTTCCTCGGTCTGACGACAGTCCGCCGGCACCCCGGAGACAGTCCGACGGTCACACTCTGCAACGTCACTAGTGCACCCTGCCCCAGCGGCGTCGGACGGTGCCGGGTGTACCGGGCACACGTCCCGGAATGTTGCGCTGGCAGCACCGTATCGGCTTCGGACGGATACCCGCCGATGCGGGATCGTGAACAGTCCCGCCACAAGCTGTCCGAGTCACGACAGCCGGCGCCCACCCGTTCGACCCGGCCGGGTGTCAGCCCCACCGGCGCCGTCCGGCAGCATACGAACTGGACGGTTCACCACACCACCCGCACCTCCCGCACGACCGGCAGCCTGCGCACCACGGGCGGCCGCCTCCGCACGATCCGTCATCTCAGCCAAGGCAGGAGCGAACGTGGGTAGCCTCGCGGCGGTCTTCTTCGACATGGACGGACTGCTGGTCGACACCGAGCCGATCTGGACCGTGGCCGAACACGAGGCGGCTGCCCGCCTCGGAGGGACGTTCACCCCCGCCATGAAACGAGCCATGATCGGACACGGTATCGACACCGCCGTCCCCATCATGGTCACGATGCTCGGCCAGCCGCTGTCCGCGGTCGAGGAAACCGCCCAGTTCCTGCTGCGCCGCTCCGCGGAGCTGTTCCGCGAACCCGGCGTCATCGTCGCCCAGCCCGGCGCCCTGGAACTGCTCACCGCCCTACACGAACGTGGCGTGCCCACGGCGCTGGTCTCCTCCTCCTTCCGCAACCTGATGGACCCTGTCCTGGAGATCGTCGGCCGCGACCTGTTCGCGGTGACCGTCGCCGGCGACGAGGTGCACCGCCGCAAGCCCGACCCCGAGCCCTACCTGAGCGCCGCCGCGCACCTGGGCGTCGACCCGTGCGCCTGCATCGTCCTCGAAGACAGCCTCTCCGGCGCCTCCGC
>NZ_CADCWS010000387.1 GCF_902806475.1 Candidatus Frankia nodulisporulans | reverse complement strand
CACCACTACCCGCCGTCCCCGCCGAGCCGCGCCCCTGGGATCCCGACGCGGCCCCGGTCCCGGGTGTCACGTCCGCCGCGCAGGAATAGCCTGCTGGGACGACCGGTGGCCGGTGGGAAGGGCAGTGGCAGTCGCAGCGGGGACGGGGACGGTTGTGCGCACGGTCGGGGTGGTGCTGCATCCACAGCGGGATTCGACACTGGCGGTCGAGCAGATCCTGAGCTGGGCGGCGTCGCGTGGGGTGACTGTTCTCGGGGTCGCCGGGGAGATCGAGCGGCTGCGCTGCGCGGCGGTGGCAGTCGAGTCGGCGGGGCTCGCCGAGCGCAGTGACCTGCTCGTCAGCCTCGGTGGGGACGGGACGATGCTGCGCGCCATGCGTCTGGCCGAGGCCGGCCGGGCCCCCGTCCTCGGCGTGAACCTGGGGCGGCTCGGTTTCCTCGCCGAAGTGGACGTCCCCGAACTGTCCGCCGCGCTCACCGCGATCGACCGCCACGAGTACACCGTCGAGCCGCGCCTCGCCGTCGACGCCCACATCGCCACCATGACCGCGACCGCCTTCAACGACATCGCCGTCGTGCGCGTCCCCGGCCACGGTGGCAGCGCCGCCGTCCAACTGCGCGTGGACGGACGGCCCTTCGTCCGTTACGCCGCCGACGCCGTGGTGGTGTCCACACCGACCGGTTCCACCGCCTACAGCTTCTCCGCAGGCGGCCCGATCGTCAGCCCGTCGGTGGAGGCCCTGCTGGTCACCCCGGTCGCACCGCACTCGGCGTTCAACCGGGGCATCGTCCTGTCGGTGCACGACCGCCTGGCGCTGGACGTCCTGTCCGGCAGCGCCCGCCTGGCCGTCGAGGTGGACGGCACCGTCGTCGGCCACCTCACCGCCGGCGCCACCATGACCGTCCACCCGCGCCCCGGCGCCGTCGAGGTCGTCCGGCTCGGCCACACCACCTTCTACGAACGCGCCGCCCGCAAGCTACGCCTCGCCGGCTCCGCCGAGGTGGACGGCGCGAGCCCCGGCCCACGCTCCCACCCCGACTGACCCGTTCAGGCCATCCGGCCCGTCAGCGGTCCGGCCCGTCAGCGGTCCGGCCCGTCAGCGGTCGGGGCCGGCGGACCATTGGCGGTCCTCCTCGTCCCACTGCTCGTTGCGGTTGTCCAGGCGCTGGCGCCAGTTGGTCGCCTGCTCGGCGCTGTCGTACGGTCCGAGCCGGCGATGCCCCGGCGCGTCCGGCGGATTCTCCGGGCGGCCATGATCCATGCACCACCACCAGCCCGTCGGATTCCACGCCTCGCTGCCCACCGCCCCCGTGCCACCGGCGACCCCCGCCGCGCCCTTGCCACCGCCGCTGGCACCGTCGTTCGCCGCGCGGGCCCGTCCCCGCCCCGACACCGCTCGTTTCAGGCTCGACCACATGCCCTGATCACTACCCCTCATCCCACCCGCGCGCACTCCCCCGAACGGACCCGCTTCCCCGCCCGCATGTCCGCGGCCCGGTGGCCCGGATCACCGGAGGCCCGAAGGCGTCATCCGGTGATCCCGAGGATGATCAGAAGGTGGCGGCGACGGGGATGAGGCGTTCGGCGAGCAGGTCCAGCGGGCGGATGGCGTCGACACCCGGGACCCAGCCGTGGCAGTGGGTGATGCCAAGGGCGGCCAGGGCGCGTAGCCGGTCGAGGAGGTCGTCGATGTGCTTGCCGTCGGGCCCGGGGTCCAGCGGCATCATGACGGTCTTCTCGATCTCGGCGTAGTCGCGGCCGACGTCCGCGCAGTGCGCGCGCAGGACGTCGAGCTTGTGGGCGACGTCGGGGCCGCCGAAGAGGTTGCAGGCCTGGGCGTAACGGGCGACTAGCCGCAGGGTCCTGCGTTCGCCACCGCCGCCGATGAGGATCGGCGGGTGCGGGCGGCGCAGCGGGCGCGGGACCCCGAGGGTGCGCTCGAGCTGGTAGTGCCTGCCCTGGTAGGGGGCGTCCGAGTCGCTCCAGGTCTGCAGGCAGATCTCGAGGGCCTCCTCGAGGCGTTCGAAGCGTTCGGCGGTGGGCGGGAAGTCCAGGCCGAGACCGCGGGCCTCCTGCTCGAACCAGGCCGCGCCGATGCCGAGGTAGGCCCGTCCCTCGGACAGAACGTCGAGCGTGGTGACCATCTTGGCGAGCAGTCCCGGCTCGCGGTAGACCACGGCGGTGACCCAGGCGAGCAGCTCGATGCGGGACGTGCGGGCAGCGAGGTAACCGAGCGTGGTGTAGGCCTCGAGCATGTCGTTCTCGGGCGGACCGACTCCGGTGATCTGCCAGACGTGGTCCATCACGCTCAGTTTGGTGAAGCCGGCGTCCTCGGCGGCGGTCGCCACCCGGGTGAGGTCCTTCGCGAGCGTCGACGGCCCGCCGGACCAGGTGAAGTCGGCGATGTGCAGGCCGATGTCCATGCCTGTCCTCCCGGAGTGAAACTGCCCGAACGAATCTGGAGGTTCCTCCGGATATTCCCCCTATCCCCAGCCACCCCCGCCGTTCGGGTACCGCCGCATGCCGGACCCCCGAGGATGCGCCGCCACCCCGGACGTACCGATCCGTAGGACAACGGACGAGTCGGTCAGGCCGCACGGCCTACCGGTCAGGCAGGATGGCGATGACGCGAGCCGCAGCATGAGCAGATCCTCGGCGACCCGCACCACCCCGGCCGCCCGTACCACCCCGGCCGCTCGCACCACG
>NZ_CADCWS010000385.1 GCF_902806475.1 Candidatus Frankia nodulisporulans | reverse complement strand
CGAGACGCTAGCTTTGTGCTCGTGACCTATGCCTTGGATGCAACACGTTCGACATAGCCCGACCGGGCCATTCGCGCTCACGTTCGGCGGTGTCCGGTCCGACCGCGTTCAGTCGGAAATATCGTCGTTCCGGGATGGTCGAAATCAATGACCGGTATTCTTCGTTGATCGCTGTACACAGACCCGGCCTGGCCCGGTCCGGCAGCGTGCCCCGGGTGCCCCGGGGCTCAGCGCCGGTGATCGGTGGTGGCGGCGAGCAGGGTGCGTACGAGGGCGGTCGGGAGACCGATGACGGTGTCGAGGTCGCCCTCGACACCGATGACGAACGCGGCGCCGCCGCCCTGGATGGTGTAGGCGCCGGCGGCGTCCATCGGCTCGCCGGTGGCGATGTAGGCGGTGAGTTCGGCGTCGCTGACGTCACGCATGGTGACCATGGTGGTGGCGACCCCGGCGTGGGACATGTCGGTCGCCGCGTGCAGGACGAAGACGGCGGTGACTACGCGGTGGGTACGTCCGCCCAGGTCACGCAGCATAGCTAGGGCGTGGTCGGGGGACTCGGGCTTGCCGAGGACGCGGCCGTCCAGGTCGATGACGGTGTCGCTGCCGAGGATGATCCGGTCGGGGCGTAGCGCGGCGACGGCGCGGGCCTTGCGTTCGGCCAGTTCGGCGGTGAGACCGGGCGCGTCGGTGGCGACGGTGGACGACTCGTCCACGCCGCTGACGACCACCTCGAAGGGCACGCCGAGCCGGGCCAGTAGCTCCCGGCGCCGCGGTGACGCGGAGGCGAGCACGAGTCGAGCGTCGGCGGTCATGCCACCGGAGGCTATCCCGATCGGGCCATTGTGCGGGGCCGTTCGTCGGGTCGACCGCGGGGCCGATGGTCGGGGTGGTAACGGGGCGGTCGTCGCGGTGCGGGTGGGCCGGCAGGCCCTCGACGAGCTGCGAACTCCCCTCTCCACACGCGGGGGAAGGCGTGCGGGAGAGCCGGGAAAACGCCAGGCGCGGGCTTTGGCCGCCAGGCCGGTGCCGCCGGGCGCGCGTCGATCGTGAATGTCGACGATGATGCCGCGCGACCTGCGTGAATGACGCCGGGGAACGTATCTGTGCCAGGAAAACAGGCGGGTGCCGGTTAAGTATCTCTCACCGGCCCGGGGGTCTGGATTCGGCCATCACCGTACTTACACTGGCGGCAGCAGGGCACCATCCCACCCACCCGGCGAATCCACATCATCATCACCAGGAGGGTGACAATGGCTATTCCACCGCGTCAGGCGATTCGGGTCGGCGCTTATCTGGCGAAGCAGAAGATCCTGCGCCGCGAGAAGTTCCCGATCACGCTCGAACTGGAACCGCTGTTCGCCTGCAACCTGTCCTGTGAGGGCTGCGGGAAGATCCAGCACCCGGTGGACGTGCTCAAGCAGCGCATGCCGGTCGAACAGGCGCTGGCCGCGGCCGACGAGTGCGGAGCGCCCGTGGTGTGCCTCGCCGGCGGCGAACCGCTCATGCACCCGCAGGTCGAGCAGATCGTCGAAGGCCTGGTCAAGCGCAAGAAGTTCGTCTACCTGTGCACGAACGCGCTGCTGCTGCCGCGTAAGATCGACAAGTTGACGCCGTCACCGTACCTGTCGCTGGCGGTGCACATCGACGGGCTCGAGGACCGCCACGACGAGATCGTCGCCCGCAAGGGCGTGTTCGCCCAGGTCATCGACAACATCAAGGATGCCCAGCGGCGCGGTTTCCGGGTCACCACGAACTCGACGTTCTTCAACACCGACTCCCCGCAGAACGTCATCGAGGTGCTCGACTTCCTCAACAACGAGATCAACGTCGACGGGATGATGCTCTCCCCGGCCTACGCCTACGAGAAGGCGCCGGACCAGGAGAACTTCCTCGGCGTCGAGGAGACGAAGGAGCTTTTCCGGAAGGCCTTCGCGGAAGGTCGCCGCAAGAAGTGGCGGCTCAACCACTCGCCGCTCTACCTCGACTTCCTCGAGGGCAAGGTGGATTTCGGGTGCACCGCGTGGGGAATCCCGTCCTACTCGCTGTACGGCTGGCAGCGGCCCTGTTACCTGATGAGCGACGGGTACGCGAAGACGTACAAGGAACTCCTCGAGACCACCGACTGGGACCGGTACGGCCGCGGCAAGGACCCGCGGTGCGCCAACTGCATGGCCCACTGCGGGCACGAGCCGACGGCCCTGGCCGCCACCCTCGGTTCGCTGCGCGAGACGATCCGCGCCGCGATCCCCGCGTAGACCTGCACGGTCAGGGTGGGATCCGTGGTCGCTGGGCGCGGTGTGGAGCCGGGCTGAGCGACCACGGAAGGATCGTCGGGGATCCACGCCAGGTGAGCTAGAGCCCGCGGGGGCGGGCGGGTTCACGGGTGATGGTGGCCAGGGTGTGCGGGCGGTCGGACGGTCCTGCCGTCGACACCCGGTACAGCGTCGACACCCGGTCACGGTGGATCGCCTCGGCCGTGGCCGTCACCGGCTGCGACGCCTGCGCGGGTCGCAGGTGCGTGATCCGGATGCCGGTGGTGCGTTCGGGGCCGTCCGGGCCGGCGAGAGCGTCGGTCACCAGGTCGGACAGGCACAGCAGCACACCACCGTGCACCGTCCGGGCGGGGGTGCCGAACACCGAATGTCCGGGCAGGATGAGCCGGCCAAGCTCGCCGTGTCGGGTCGGCCCCGCCGCGGCGAGTCCCAGGGCCTCCAGCATGCTCCCGTGCGGGGCCGACCTCCTCTCACCGTGCGTGCCGGTC
>NZ_CADCWS010000384.1 GCF_902806475.1 Candidatus Frankia nodulisporulans | reverse complement strand
GCAAGATTTTCAGTGGTCTTCTAGGTCCCTGTGCCCGGCCGTTTCACGTGTGTCCGTCGGTTACCGGTCACCCTTGGACGACCGAACCCCCACCTTCGTTCCTATCGGACGTTCCTATCGGACTCGTGGAGATCGTGCACCGACGGGGGGTACGGGTTACTATCCCGGCCGGAAGTTTCGAGACCTGGACAGTCCGATGTCAAGGTCGCAGCGAATTCGCAATGTGATCTTCCTGTTGGCTTGTGCAGGTCCGCCGCCGGTCAACAAAAGGCGTTTCGCCGGTCCCGCGGATCCCGCCAGGTTCGCCTGTTTCAGTCACCTGAGCTGGCCCGTCAGGTATCGCGTCGGCCGTGGTGACCGTCGCGCCGGCCCGAACATCGCCCGCGGTCGCACAGTCCAACTCATCGTTCGGGTGGCAGGCCGGTTCGTCCACGACGCTGTCGGAGCACCCGCCGGTCGGCTCGCCCGCCGGCTCGACGCCCAGCAATGGTGACGGACGGTGGCCGCCGTGGTGGCCGTGGCCCGCGCGGCGCAACGCCGGGGGGAAGACGCGGGCGCCGGAGCCGTAGGCACCGACCCAGTCGTTCGGATTGGAGATCCGGCAGCGGCGCAGCGACAGACAGCCGCAGCCGATGCAGGCGTCTAGGCCGTCCCGCAGCGCGGTGAGTGCCTCGATCTCCTCGTCCAGCCGGGACCGCCAGCGGCGCGAGATCACCGTCCAGTCCGCCTTGGTAGGGGTGCGGGAGTCGGGGAGCGCGGCCAGCGCCGCGGCGACCTCGTCCAGGCTCAGGCCGACCGCGGTCGCCGCCCGGATGAACGCGAGGCGGCGCAGCACGTGTCGCTCGTAACGCCGCTGTCCGCCGCTGGTGCGGGTAGCGGTCAGCAGGCCCTGTCGCTCGTAGTAACGCAGCGCGGACGGCGCGAAGCCGCTTCGTGCGGACAGGTCGCCGACGGTCATCAGGTCGGTGGGAAGCATGGCCCCAGTGTAGGGAGGTGAAGTTGAGTTCAGGTTTATGTTTTTGCCGAACCTGTGCCGCCGCGGGCCGGTTCCTCCGGCGCACCCGCGGCTGGGGGTGTGCCACCCGGCTGGGGGTGCGGTCGGCCGGCGGGTGGCGATCCGGGTGCACTGTGATCCGTGTTGCAGGGCCCACGCCGGACCGGCCCGGCGGCGCTGCGTGGTGTGTCACACCGGGGTCATGGCCTCGGCGTGCGGTTGCGGTACGGCTGCCCATCCGGTCAGCTGGTGAGCACATCGTGTTCGGGGGAACTCCCGGGGTAGTCATTCGAGGGTCGTGCGGGCGGGCCGGTGCGCCTGGACCGTCCGCGCCGACCCGCCGGGGTGGTCCACACAGGCCCGCGTGCCCGCGCCCGCCATGGCAGGCTGTCCAAGCGATGGACGACACCACGCATCGGCGGTTCAACCCGCTCACCGGTCGCTGGGTCCTGGTCTCCCCGGGCCGTGTGCGCCGCCCGTGGCACGGCGGCCAGGATGCCCCCGTCCTACCGTCGCCAGCCGCCCACGACCCGCACTGCGACCTGTGCCCCGGCAACCGACGCGCCGGTGGCGCCCGTAACCCCGACTACCGCGGCACGTACGTCTTCACCAACGACTTCCCGGCGCTTCGGCCCGCACCGAATCCCACACCTCCCCCCGGTCCCGGCCACATCGTCGAGGATCTCCCGCTCCCGTCCCGGCCTTCGGCGTCGATCTCGCCATCGGCCGCGCCGGCCGGGTCCACCACCGGGTCCGTCCCGGCACCCGGCGTCGTCGCGCGGAAAGCCCTCCTCGCCGCCTCCGACAGCCCCGGCACGTCCGACAGTCCCGCCGCCTCCGGCAGCCTCGGCACGTCTGACAGCCCCGGCACGTCCGACGGAGCCGCCGGGCGGGAAGGTGTCGCTGGCGTCGACCGTGTCGCGCGGGCGGGCGACGTTCCCGCGGTCGATCCCACCGGGTCCGGGCTGCTGCGTAGCGCGCCCGCGCACGGGACCTGCCGGGTCATCTGCTTCGGCCCCGATCACGGCCGGGGACTCGTCGACATGTCCCACGCCGAGGTGCGCGCCGTCGTCGAGACCTGGGCGGCGCAGGACGCCGAGCTCTCCCGCCGGTGGCGTTGGGTGCAGATCTTCGAGAACCGCGGGACGGCGATGGGCGCGTCGAACCTGCATCCGCACGGCCAGGTCTGGGCCTGCGACGCGCTGCCCGACGAAGCCGCCGCCGAGGACACCCACCAGCGCGAGCACTACGCCCGGTCAGGTCGGTCGCTGCTGCTGGACTACATCCGCGCCGAAACGGCCGCCGCCGAACGGATCGTCCTGGACGAGGAGGACTGGCTGGTCGTCGTCCCCTACTGGGCGATGTGGCCGTTCGAGACCCTGCTGCTGCCGCGCCGTCCCGTCACCCGCCTCGCCGAACTGGACGACACCCAGCGCAGCGGTCTCGCCCATGTCCTCGGCCGCCTGCTCACCGGCTACGACGCCCTGTTCGACTACCCGTTCCCGTTCTCCATGGGATGGCACGGCGCCCCCGGCCCGCATCCCACCGTGACCAGGGTCGGCGCAGCGGAGCGCCCCGAGACCGTCTGGCAGCTGCACGCCCATGTCTACCCGCCGCTGCTACGGTCACCGACGATCCGCAAACACGTCGTCGGCTACGAGATGTTCGCCGAGCCCGCACGCGACATGACTCCCGAGGACGCCGCCGGCCGCCTGCGCACGGTGATGTCGTCCTCCTGGGACAGCGCGGTGACCCTGCCACCGTCCGGCCTGACCATGGC
>NZ_CADCWS010000383.1 GCF_902806475.1 Candidatus Frankia nodulisporulans | reverse complement strand
TGATTGTTTCCGTCGCTGGTGACCGGCTTGGTCCGGCGATGCCCGTCTGGCAGTCGGTATGGGCCGGTAGTCTCGGTCTGGAAGAACTGGGCTGATCGGCGGGGGCCGGTACCGCCCCAACCGGGGTATGTATGGAGCGACATCGCGGAACAGACCAGATGGTCGACAGGGCAGATCGCTTGCTGACGAAGCGCCAAACGAGACGTGAGGGCCGGGCAACGGTGGGTGCGCCACTACTGGTGGACAATGCAGATCTTTCGGTGAAGACCCTGGGTCCGTGCCGGATAGATTCGCCACTGCTACCCCTGCTGGGTGAGCGTCCCACCACGCAGCACTACATTGACGAGTCGGACAAGGTCCTCTACGACGACACCACGTCGATGATCGCGGCCCGCGAGGTCGCGCTGGACGCGCTGCCCGGGTTCGAGCCCGCCGGGCCGCGGCGGAAGATCTACTTCGACCCGTCCAAGACCAGGGTCGGGATCGTGACCTGCGGAGGTCTGTGTCCGGGCCTGAACAACGTGATCCGTGGGCTGGTCCTGGAGCTGACCTCGCACTACCGGGTCCGGCGGATCGTCGGTTTCCGTAACGGCTATCAGGGGTTCATCGCCCGTTACGGTTACGACGTGGTCGACCTGACCCCCGAGCGCGTCGCCAGCATCGACGACGACGGCGGGACGATTCTCGGCAGTTCCCGCGGCCAGCAGGATCCGGGCGAGATTGTCGACTGTCTCTCCCGAATGAACATAAATATTCTCTTTGTCATCGGTGGCGACGGCACGTTGCGCGGTGCGAAGGAGATCTCCCGGGTCGCCACCGAGCGCGGTGAGAAGATCGCGGTCGTCGGAATCCCGAAGACGATCGACAACGACATTCCCTATATTGATCAGAGTTTCGGTTTCCAGACCGCGTTCGGCAAGGCCGCGGAGTCCATCCAGGTCGCCCACGCCGAGGCGACCTCGGCCCCCGGCGGCATGGGCGTGGTCCGGTTGATGGGCCGCCATTCCGGCTTCATCGCCTGCTATGCGACCCTTGCCAAGAGCAACGCGGACGTCGTGCTCATCCCCGAGCTGCCCTTCAAGCTCGAGGGCGAGGGCGGCCTGCTCAACCATCTGCGCAAGCGGATTCTGGACCGCGGTCACGCCGTCGTCGTCGTCGCCGAAGGCGCTGGTCAGGAGCTCATCACCGACCAGCCACAGTCGGCGGACGCATCCGGTAACCGCAAACTGCACGACGTGGGCCAGGAGCTGTCCCGCCGGATCAAGGAGTACTTCGACCTTGAGGGCGTCGAGCTGAACCTGAAGTACATCGACCCCAGCTACGTGATCCGCAGCGTTCCGGCGAACCCCTACGACAGCGTCTACACCATCCGGCTGGCCCATGCCGCCGTGCACGCGGCGATGTCCGGACGCACGGAGATGGTCGTCGGCCGCTGGCGGCGCCGCTTCATCCACATCCCGATCGGCCTCGCCGTCAGCCAGCGCAACCAGGTCGACCCGGCCGGTGACCTGTGGATGTCGGTTCTGGAAGCCACCGGCCAGCCGCCCCGTTTCGAATAACCCGCCCGTCCGGCTTCGTCCGCCCGCGCGGCGCCGCGCCCGCTCGCGGCTCCCGCGTCCTAGGGACGAGCGAGCCGGGCGACCAGGTTCGCGCGCACCGAGGGCCATTCCGCGGCGGTGATCGAGTAGTAGGCGGTGTCGCGGATGGTGCCGTCGGAGGCGGGCATGTGCGCGCGCCGCACACCCTCGAAACGCCCGCCGACCCGTTCGATGGCGGCACGTGACCGGGTGTTGCGCACATCCGTCTTCAGGTATACGCGCAGCGCCGACCAGACGGTGAACGCGTGCTCGAACAGCAGCAGCTTCGCCTCGGTGTTGATCGCTGTGCGCTGGGCCGCGGCGCACAGCCAGGTATAGCCGATCTCGGCCACCGAGGGCAGTTCGGACTCCGCCGCGGACGCCGCCGCGGTGTCCGCCGGCTCCACGGGCGTGCTGCCCAGCGCGCCCTCGGCCGTCGGCCGCCAGAATCCCAGGTCGAGAAACCGTGTGCTGCCGACGATCGTGGCGCCGGAGTCGCCGTCCGCGCTGGACGGGGCCGGCTGGGTCGGCCGGGTCGGGGGGATCCGACGGATGATCAGGGGGACGGCGAGGCCCAGTGCGCGGTCGGCCAGGGCGGTCGACACGTAGCGGCGCATCGCGGCGTCGGAGTCGGGTACCCAGGTGAGGGAGAACGAACGGCGGTCCGTGGACGCGGCGCGCAGCAGATCGCCGCTGTGCTCGGTGCGTAGCGGTTCAAGTCGGACGTGTCGTCCTGTCAGCACCGGCCGCGTCCACTCGCCGGACATGGTCGTCATGGTGCTGAGCATGGCAGCGTAGCCGGCGACTGTGGCGTAAGGGGCATCTGTCAGATGCGCGACGTGTCCGCCGTCAGGGGATTCGCAGGGCGTCGCGGATGATCGTGGCGACCTGGTCGATCTCGAGGAGGAAACCGTCGTGCCCGTGGCGGGAGTGGATGCGGAGTAGCGGGACACCGGTCAGGTCGGCGAGTTCCTGTTGCAGCCGGATCGGGTACAGCCGGTCCGAGTCGACGCCGGCGATCGTGAACGGCACGGGGCAGGTGGCCAGTGCGCTGGCGTGCCCGCCGCGTCCACGTCCGACGTCCTGGGTCATCATCGCCCGGGTGAGGGTGACGTAGCTGCCCGCGTCGAAGCGGCGGATCAGTCGGTCGGCGTGGTGATCCAGGTAGGAGGCGACCTCGAAGGCGCCGTCCGGTCGGACGCGGGCGCCGAACCGGGCCTCGAGCTCCGCCT
>NZ_CADCWS010000382.1 GCF_902806475.1 Candidatus Frankia nodulisporulans | reverse complement strand
GAGCAGCCTGCCGTACAGCGAGGTTGCCCGCCCCAAAGGCGCACGGGAAACCCCGCCGCCCGGGAGGGTAGCCGGGGCGCCAATTTCCCGTCTTCTTGGGCTGGTTGCCCGGCTTCTGGGCGGGTGCAGGGCCGTGTTGGTTGCTCAGTCCGGGAGCAAGTGAGCTGGCAATGTGGGATTCGACGGTGCTTTCCGAAGCATCCCATGATCATCGGCCGCGCCGGATGCCGTCAACGCCGTTGATTATCTTGATAACCCGTCGACGGCACCGGCTCTCAGCAGGGAACTTGCCATCCTGGAAAGTTGGGCCATACTTTCCACTATGGAAAGTTCACATGTTCCCAGTCCCGACGACGCAGCCGCGGCACTGCTGGCGGCCGAGCGTTCGCAGGCGGATCTCGTGGCGGGGCTGCGGCTCCCCCGCGGGTTCCTGCCGAGCCTCGCGGCGGCGATCGCCGTGCAGATCCTGACCGCAGCGATCGTGGTCGTGGTCAACGACGGGGTGGCCCAGAGCGTCGCCCTGCTGGGAGCCGCGCTGTTCGTGCTGGTCGTGGCCGTGCAGCTGGTGCGGTTCCGGCGGGTGAACGGCGCGTGGGTCGCGGGGCTGGCCCATCAGGTGATGCTCGGCTGCACCACGTGGTCGACGCTGGCCTACGGCGGCGGTCTGGCCGGCGCGGCGTGGGCCGGATTCGCCGACCGGTGGTGGCTCGCCGTGCTCTGCGCCGCGGCCGGCGGGGCCGGTTACGCGGCGAGTGGGGCACTGTGGATCCGTCGTTACCGCGGCGACCCGCAGGGCCACACCCAGCTCACCGCGCCGTGGACGGCCGCGGCCGCCGCCCTGGTCCTGCTCATCGCCGCCGGGCTGGGCCTGCTGCTGCTGGCCGGCTGAATGTCCACGCCATCCACGCCCCACGCGGCATCCGACATGGGTCTGGACGCGCTGTTGAACGCCCCGGTGCGGCTACGGCTCGCGAGCCTGCTCGCCGCCGTGTCCGAGCTGGAGTTCGTGACGCTGCGCGAGGCCCTGGGGGTCAGCGACTCCGTCCTGTCCAAGCAGGTCACGGCGCTGACCCAGGCCGGCTACGCCCGTAGCCGCAAGGGCACCCACCAGGACCGCCGCACCACCTGGATCGCCCTGACCCGCCCGGGCCACGAAGCCCTGCGCGCCCACGTCGCGGCTCTGCGCGCCATCATCGCCGACGTCGACTGAGCCACGCGGGCGTTCCCGGAGCCTTCTCCGAGCGATCGCCAGCGCGGTCACCGGCGCCGTCCGAGCTCCCGGCCGCGACCGTTCACCGCCGCCCGGCCGGGGACCGCGCCGGCTGACGCGGCCGGTCAGCGAAAGCGGCCGACAGCGCCGTACATGTTGACCTGGCTGTCCGCCAGACCGGCGGTGGCGATACCCGAGGGGTCGTCGGCGAGGAAGTCGTCGATCTCCGCCTCGGTGAGACCGTCCTCGTCGACACCGGTGCCCGCCTTGGTCGTCCTACCGGGGACGACAGAGGCGCCTGCGGCGTCGGCGGGTGCGGTGTCGGGGCGCCAGCGGTGGACGGGGACGATGCCGGGATCGACCAGTTCGAGGCCGTCGAAGAAGTGGGCGAACTCGTCCCGGCGGCGCAGCTGCACGGCGATGCCACCGGCCCGGTAGGCCGCAGCCCCCTGCTCGCTGATGGCCGGGGCGAAGTCGGGGGTGCCGTGGCTGACGACGAGATAGCTGCCCGCGGGCAGGGCGTCCAGCAGCCGGCGCACGAGGGTGAACGGTTCGCCAGCCTCGGTGTCGGGCAGGAAGTGCAGGATCGCCAGCACCGACAGGGCCACCGGCTGGGACAGGTCGAGGGTGTCCCGAAGTTCGGGGGCCGCCAGGATCGCGTCGATGTCGCGCAGGTCGGCGTCCAGGTAGGCGGTGCGCCCGGCGGAGGTGCTGGTCAGCAGCGCCCGGGCGTGCGCGAGGACCAGCGGATCGTTGTCGACGTAGACGACCCGGGCGTCCGGCGTGATCGCCTGGGCGACCTCGTGCAGGTTCGGCGAGGTCGGGATGCCGGTGCCGATGTCGAGGAACTGGCGGATACCGGCCTCGGCGGCCAGGTAGCGCGCGGCGCGGACCAGGAACGCCCGGTTCGCCCGGATCGCCCGGGCGATGTCGGGGGCGCCGGCCATCGCTCGCTGGCCGGCCTCCCGGTCGGCGGGGAAGTTGTCCTTACCGCCGAGGAAGTAGTCGTACATCCGCGCCGTGTGCGGCTGGTCGGTCTTCAGATCCACTGGTTTCCGCTCCCCCGCGCGCGGACGAATCCACGCCATCCGCCCACCGGCACCCACACCACCGTCAGCCATCGCCGCCCCTTCGCCCCGCTCGCCGCCCGCAGCGCACGACCACCCGCGACGCTGTGCGGACGGACCGCTGCCGGGACGCATCTCGTAGACCGAAGACGAACAACTCGTTCGCTTAAGGCAACCGTACCGGTTCGGTACCCATCGCATCGAGGAGCCCTCCCCGCCCGCCCCTGTGCGCATCAGCAGTGCGACGGCGTCCGGGATGTCCAGCGCCATCTGCTCTGCTGCCGCGCGCTCATGCGGCACGGCCGGAACTCGTCAACGGCGTTGATTATCTTGGTTGCACTCCAGGCGAGCCCGACGTCGTGGGCGTGCACCCACACCTGAGGTGGTTGGCGAACCGTTCGACGGCTTCGCGATGCCCGCACCGTTCATGACCTGGCGTGCCACGCCGACCCGCCCCCACACGACTGACACCATCAGCCTCCAACCTCCGACGCCCCGACCTCCGACATCCCGACATCCGCCCCCGGTCGCGACTACCTGGCGTGACCAATCTGCCGGGGGTCGCGGGTGTGCAGCGTGCACAGAGGTCG
>NZ_CADCWS010000381.1 GCF_902806475.1 Candidatus Frankia nodulisporulans | reverse complement strand
ATGGCTGCGGCGGCGAACAGGCCTACGGCCAGGACGGCGGCGGCGGATTCCCAGACGGCCGACCAGTCGAAGAGGGGGAAGGTGGACTGGCGGGTGAACTGGCCGTCCACCAGCAGGACCTTCGCGGCGATCAGCAGGCCGGCGGCGCACAGGCCGCCGACCACGCCGGCGACCGCGCTCTCGAGCACGAACGGCGCCCGGATCGTCCCGTTGGAGGCGCCGACCAGACGCATGATGGCGGTCTCACGGCGTCGACCGTGCGCGGAGATGCGGATCATCGTGTAGATCAGGGCGAACGAGGCCAGGGCCTGGACCGCGGCGAGGGTGAACGCGCCGATCGTGAAGGCATCGAGGAAACGGTAGAGCGGCGCCAGCAGGGCCCGCTGGTCGCGGACGGCCTCCACCCCGTCGAGGCCGGTGTAGGTGACGACGACATCGCCGGATGCGCGGGGGTCGGCCAGGGTGAGGCGCAGGGCGGCGGGCAGGTCCTCGGGGGCGACGCCGGCGACGACGTCCGGGGAGCCGCGGAAGTCCCGGCGGAAACGGTCGAAGACCTGCTGTTTGCTTTCGTACCGGACGGCGGTGATCGCCGGGTCGGCGTGCAGGTCGGCCTCGAGGGCGGAGCGCTGCGCGGGGGTGATGGCGTCGGTGAGGTCGATGACGACCTCGAGCTGGCCGAGCAGGTAGCGGTCGATGGTGTGCACCTGGGCGCGCAGCAGCAGTCCGGCGCCGAGCATGGCCAGGCAGATGGTGATCGTGACGATCACCGAGGCGGTCATCGCGAGGTTGCGACGCAGGCCCGTCCACCACAGTGCGGCCAGCGGTCCCGGCCGCATCAGCCCACCGCCCCACGCGAAGCCGGCACCCCGGACACCCCAGCAGCCCCGGACGCCCCCGCGGTTCCGGACGCCCCGACAGCCCCGGACACGCCGGCAGGCCCGGATGGCCCGGGGGACCATGGCAGTTCGGGGCCGGACTGGGTCGGGATGCTTGGCGCGAGGGGTACGGGGACGGTGTCGTAGCCGCCGCGGGCCTCGTCGCGCACGAGGGTGCCGTCCGACAGTTCGAGGACGCGGCGGCGCATCGCGTCGACGAGGGCGGCGTTGTGCGTGGCCATCAGTACGGTCGTGCCGGCCTGGTGGATGGCGTCCAACAGGTGCATGATCTCGATGCTGGTGGTGGGGTCGAGGTTGCCGGTGGGTTCGTCGGCGAGTAGTACCCGTGGGCGTCCGACGAAGGCCCGGGCGATCGCCACCCGCTGTTGTTCGCCGCCGGAGAGCTCGTCCGGGTAGCTCTGGGCCTTCTCCCCCAGTCCGACGAGTTCCAGTGCTTCGGGGACGATGCTGCGCACGACATGTCGGGGCCGTCCGATGACGTCCAGGGCGAAGGCGACGTTGGCGGCGACCGTCCGGTTCGGGAGCAGCCGGTAGTCCTGGAAGACGCAGCCGACGGTCCGGCGCAGGCGCGGCACCCGGCGGTCGGGGATGCGCGCGACGTCCTGTCCGGCGACGACGACCTGCCCGCTGGACGCCCGTTCCTCCCGCAGGAGCAGCCGCAGCAGGGTCGACTTGCCCGAACCGGACGGTCCGACGAGGAACACGAACTCTCCCGCGCCGATCTCCGCACTGACATCGGACAGAGCGGGACGGATGCCGCTGGGATACCACTTGCTCACCGCGTCCAGGACGATCACTGCACCCTCCTCACGCAAGGCGCCAAGCTGAACACATTCCGTGACGGAGATGGTAGGGCGTGACCGGAGCCGCATCATGCGGGCGCGCCGCCCGGCGGAGTTTCCGGGTACGCACGGTCATGCTTCGGACTGACAGTGAGCGCGGCGAAAGGGCGCGCACGGGCGTACCGTGAAGGCGTCACGGTTCTGCCACGACATCAGACCCACCGGTTACAGGCTCACCTAATACCAGGCTCACCTACTACCAGATGGTCCGGCGTCATGATCGCCTGGCACCAAGGTGCTCGGGCATGGTGGTGAGCCAACGGCGTGGTCCGAGGTGGAACGAACCTCCCCGGCGAGACGTTTGGTGTTTTCGCAGGTGCGGTCTGGTGCCGCGGGAAGGAGGCGGCATGGGCAGCGAGGATCTGGTCTGCGCGAGCTGCTCGGGTCTGGTGATCGAAGGCCGGTGCCCGACGTGCCGAGCGTCCCGGGAGTACCTGCGGCGTAACTCGCCGAACCTGTCGCCACAGCTGTTCCTGACGATCCTGGTGATCATCATGGTGCTCACGGCGCTGGCTGTTCGCCACGCCTCCTGATCGCCTGGTCCCGTCCCGTCCGTGACACCGCCAGCAGGTAAGGGAGCCGCGCGGGTGAGCGCCGAACCCCTCGCGCGACCCGGGCCTGCCGCGCGCCCCACGCACACGCCACATCTCAACCGAGCCACGCGCGCACCGAGCGCCGGTGCGGCCCGCGGGCACTGCGTCTCGGTGCCGCCGCGTGCGCGCTGGGCCTGCTGGCCGGGCTCGGACTGGTGGCCTGCGGCGACTCCACCAGCACCGGCGGCTCCCCCGCCGCCAGCCCGGCCGCCGGCACCGCCGCATCGGGCACGGCCGCATCGGGCAGCACGGCGTCTCCCGAGGCGCTGGGCTCGACCACCGGCGCGAACGGTGTGCGAACGGTGACGAGTGGTCTCGCCGCCCCCTGGGACGTGGCGTTCCTGCCCTCCGGCGACGCCCTGATCAGCGAGCGGGACAGCGGCCGCATCCTGCGTCTGCCGGCTGGTAGCAGCACCCCGAGCGTGCTGACGACACTTCCCGGTGTCGTGCACCACGGCGAGTCCGGCCTGCTCGGCCTCGCCGTCTCCCCGACGTTCGCCACCGACCGTTACGTCTACGCCTACTACACGTCCGCGCAGGACA
>NZ_CADCWS010000380.1 GCF_902806475.1 Candidatus Frankia nodulisporulans | reverse complement strand
GGGCTAGGTAGACACCCGCGGCCAGGCGATGGCGCGGACCGGCCGGGCTGGCCTTCACTGGCTGGCCCGGCCCGTCCACGCGTCGTCCCCTGACGGCCGCCAGCGGCTGCCCGCCCGGGCCGTCCGTGTTACTGGTTGATCGTTACTGGTTGATCGGCAGCGCGACGTCGAAGACCGGGTAGTTCGCCGGGAAGAAGCCGCGCAACGTGGCCTGCGCGGTCAACGGGCTGACCTCGTAGAGCCGGAACCTCGAGCCGACGAGCAGCGCGGCGAAGCCGGTGTTGGCCACCGCCCGACCGCTCGGTGAAGATGTCGTAGCCGGCCAGCGGTCCGACGGGTACGGGCAGCGTGCCGGTGTTGACCAGCGTCCCGGCGTTCGCCGGCGACTGGACGGCCACCTGCGCGAGGCCGGTGTTGATGTCGAACAGGGTCGTGCCGGTCGCGGGGTTAAGGTCGTTGTTCGTGTAGGCCGCGCCGGTCAGGCCGGTCGCGATACCCAGAGCGGCGGGTAGGTCAGCGGCGTGTCGGCCACGGTGGTGCCGGGCGGCGGGGTGCCCGTCGGGTCGTCAAGGTTGTGCCGCAGGTTCTCACCCGCGTTGCTGATCACTCGCAGCCGGTTCGCCGCCGGGTTGAAGTCGACCCCGAAGGCGGTGCCGACCAGCGGGATCGTCAGGTGCGAGACGAGCGTGGCGACCGCGTTCGCCGTGTTGATCACATAGATTCCGCCGAGGTCACCGACGCCGTACAGCCGGTTGTTCTGCACCCGGAAGTCGATCCCGACCAGGTGCGTGTCACCGCCGACGAGCCCGGTGATCCGGCCGATCGGGATGAGGCTCGCCGGCGAGTCCACGTCGAAACGCACCAGCCGGCCCGTCGTCGTCAGACCGTAGGCCGTGTAGTCGTCGAACAGAGCCGGTTGGATCACCGGCGTAGCCCCGTCGCCGACCAGCGGGGCCGCGCTCGCCGCCCCCACGAGCCCGGGTACCGCGGCGACCAGCCCGGCCGCCAGCGCCGCCGTCACGGCAGCCGAACTCACCGCGGAAAACCTTCTACGCACGTATGTCTCCTTCCAGGGGAACGTCTGACCAGCGGCGCCGCGATCCACGTCACCCCACATGACCGCCACTTGGCCGAAGTAGATCCGCCGAGCCACCCGGATACAACTACGCACAGTGACGGCGAGTCTGCCGCCATACCCGGATGCGCACGCCGCCACCGGCCGCACCCGCGCATCACGGCCGGTACGGTGCGAGCGACCTGGCGGCCTCGCGGTCCGGGCCGTCGTCCAAGACCATTTCCCCCAGGTACCATCGCCGTGCGGGGCCGTTAGCTCAACTGGCAGAGCAGCCGGCTTTTAACCGGCGGGTTCAGGGTTCGAGTCCCTGACGGCCCACCGCTGCACAGGCCCATGACCTGCACGGTTGGCCCTACCCGGTTCGGGGCCGTTGATCGTTGTGGCCCCCATGTGGCCCCACGGGTGTCGCATCGTGCGCCGCGGTACCGCGTTCACGATCTTCTCCGCTGCCGCCTGACCGGTCGGCCGCAGCAGGTGCGCGTACAGCCGGCCGGTGATCGCGGGCGAGGAGTGGCCGAGGCTGTGGGGCTTCAGAACCCCGATTTGGGCGGTGACCTGCATGTTTGCCTGCGGGACGGGGCCCGTGTCGGGCAGGCTGGATGGTCATGGTGTGGTCCCTGCTCTACGCCCTGACACGCAACGCTCTCGGACTGATGCTGCTCCGGATGCGTGGGGACACCGCGAAGGAGGTGGAGCTCCTTGTCCTGCGACACCAGGTGGCGGTGCTGCGACGGCAGGTCCACCGTCCGACGTTGGAACCCGCGGATCGGGTGATCCTCGCAGCCCTGTCCCGGCTCCTGTCCCGGGCTCGGTGGGGTTCGTTTTTCGTCACCCCGACCACCGTGCTGCGCTGGCACCGTGAGCTCCTCGCACGCAAATGGACCTACCCGCGGAAGTCGTCCGGTCGGCCGCCGGTCCACCGGGAGATCCGCGAGCTGGTTCTGCGACTCGCGCGGGAGAACCCGACCTGGGGCCACCGCCGGATCGAGGGAGAACTGATCGGGCTGGGCTACTCGGTCGGGGTCGCCACCGTCTGGCGGATCCTGCACCGCGCCGGCGTCGACCCAGCGCCGCGGCGAGCCGACGCCTCCTGGCGGACGTTCCTGCGCGCCCAGGCCTCCGGCCTGCTGGCCTGCGTTTTCTTCACGGTGGACACCGTGTTCCTGCAACGGATCTACGTGTTCTTCGTCGTCGAACACGCCACCCGCCATGTCCATGTCCTCGGGATCACGAAGCACCCGACCACGGCCTGGGTCACCCAGCAGGCACGGAACCTGCTGATGAATCTCGAGGAGGGCAGCCACCGATTCCGGTTCCTCCTCCGTGACCGCGACACGAAATTCACGGCTTCCTTCGACGCTGTCTTCACCGGGGCCGGCATCGACGTGGTACGCACACCGCCACAAGCCCCGCAGGCGAACGCGATCGCGGAACGCTGGGTCGGCACCGTCCGCCGGGAATGCACCGACAGGCTGTTGATCGTCTCCGAACGGCGCCTGACCGCCGTCCTCACCAGCTACGCCGAGCATTTCAACACCCACCGGCCTCACCGCTCCCTCGGCCAGCACCCGCCTGACTCGCCACCCGTGGTCGCCCCGACGTCGGAGTCCACCATCCGTCGCACACGTATCCTCGGCGGGTTGATCAGCGAGTATCGCAACGCCGCCTGACACCTCCCGGCGAAGACCGCATCAACCGCAAAAGGCCAGCTCACAGGCCGAATCGGGATTCTGGAGCCCCACACGATGGTTTAATTCCGCAATTGTCATAAAAATGTGCCATACCACTTCAGGAGCCTGTCGAAAAATAGTCCCTC
>NZ_CADCWS010000379.1 GCF_902806475.1 Candidatus Frankia nodulisporulans | reverse complement strand
CGCTCGGCGTGACGGCATCGAGGTGAGCGCCGAACGGAAGACCGCCGAACGAGCTCATGCCGCCACCGGCGGCCTCGGGGGTGGCGGTGGCGCTGGTGGTGGTCGCGCTGGTGGTGGTTCCGGCAGCGGTCGTCCGCGGGGTGACACCGCCGCCCAGGCCACCGGCACCGGCACCGGCACCAATCAGATCGCGCAGCGTCCCGTACGGCACCGTCGCGCCCAGCGTCGCGGAACCGATCGCGAGTTTCGCCCCACCCCCCGAGCCGACCAGGCCGGCCATCGGAGGAAGCCGCAGGTCGCGCAGGTCGATCGTCACAGCGACCAGCCGCGCCCCCGGGCCGGCGGCGCCCGCGGTGACCCGGGCCGACGAAATGTGCCCGGCGGCCACCTCGGCCAGGAACGGAAATCCACCGATGTGTACTGAAATGCCGTCGCTGAGCATTCCCAGGCAGGCCAACCGGGTGGCGAGGCGGTGCTCGACGATCCGGACGAGCAGGCGGTCGGTCACCACCAGGACGGTGACGGTCAGCACGACGATGCCGACCACCAGCCGGAACCGGTGGCCCGGCGGGCGGGCCTGCGGGCGGGCCGGCACGGGAGGCTCCACGGTGTAGGCCGACATGGGACCAGCTGACCACGCCAACACTCGAGTTCGATGTCAGCCACATTGGCGTTCCGTCTGCCCGGCCGACGCCGCCGTGAACGTGACTGCCGCCGGCGAGTGGCGGATCTTCCGGCCGGTCCGGCCCACCGCCGCCAGCGCCGCGCCGCCCGATCCCGCCGCCTCGACGTCGACGTCGTGGAAACGCAGCGACATGTGACTGACAGTTCTCACACGGCATGCACATCCGGGCCGGCCAGGCTGCGCAATCGCATCCGAACCCAGCCGGGAGGTCCACGCCACCATGTCGCACCTGCTCGATCCGTCCGCGCCGCCTGATCCCGCGCGCCCCGCCGATACCGTCCACTCGGGGTCGCGCCGGGCACCGATCGCGGTCGCCGTGACGGCGGTGGTCGTGGTGGTGCTCGCGTTCGCCGCAGCCGGGATGGCACTGGTGGACCGGGTTGTCTCGACCGGTTCGCCGACCATGCGGGGCGGCGCACCCGGTGCGGGCACCACTGCCGCTGGGCCGTCGGCCGGCACGACAGGTCCAACGGGTAGGGCCACCGGCGGCACACCGGACGAACGTCCGGCCATCGCTGTCCACGGGTCGAACCTCGCCGATCCGTTCGTGCTGACCGTCGCCGGGGTCAGTTACGCCTACGGGACGAACACCCCGAACGCGGGGAACATCCCGGTGCTGCGCAGCACCGGGATGCAGACCTGGCAGTCGGTCGGGGACGCGTTGCCGGCCCTGCCCCGGTGGGCGGCCGCCGGCCAGCTCCTGACCTGGGCCCCGGCCGTCAGTCCCGTCGCCGGCGGCTTCGTCCTTTACTACAGCGCCCGCCTGAGCGCCCTCGGCATCCAGTGCGTTTCGGCCGCGAGTTCGACCTCACCGGCCGGCCCGTTCGTCGATGTCTCCGCCGCGCCGCTGATCTGCCAGTCCGAGACGGGAGGCAGCATCGACCCGAGTCCTTACACGGCCGGGACCGACCGCTACCTGACCTGGAAGAGCGAGGGAATCCGGGCCGGGCACGTCCCGACGTTGTGGGCCGCGCGGATGAGCGCGGACGGCCTCGGTCTGGCCGGCCCGGCGGTGGAACTGCTCCACCCCGGCCTGCCCTGGCAGCACGGCGTCGTGGAGGGCCCGGCGATGCTCGCCCGCGGCGGCCGGTTCGATCTGATCTACTCCGCCGGCGACTGGCACAGCCCCGACTACGTCACGGCGGCCGCCGCCTGCGCCGGGCCACTCGGCCCCTGTACCGCGGCGCCCGAACCGTTCCTGCGCACCGGGAACGCGGGTGTCGGGCCGGGCGGAGCCGAACCGTTCGTCGACGCCGACGGGAACTGGTGGCTCGCCTTCCACACGTGGAACCGGAAAGATCCCGCGTCTTCCCCCCACGCCGGCCGCCAACTCGTCCTGGCCCCGCTGTCGCCATCGGGCCCGCCCGCCGTGTTGCCCGCACCCCGCGTGCTCATCGGCCGCACGGTGACCCGACTCGACCCGGCTGGGTGGATGCGCCGGCCGATGCCCTCCGCGCCGGCCGGCTGACAGATCAGCCGGCACAGGCCCAGCTGATCGAACCAGCGAGGGCGGCTCCGGCGGTCGTGCTCGACGGTGGGGAGATCACGCGCTGCCGGCGGGGCGTGTTCGATGAAGGCCAGGGAACGCAGCGACCCTTTCCCGCCGGGGCCTTCGACATCGCTGTGAGCCGGCACGGGGTGATGTTCTTCGGCGATCCGGTCGCCGCCTTCACCGACCTCGCGCGCCCTGCGCCCCGGCGGGCGCATCGCCTTGCTGACCTGGCAGCCATGCGAGCGCAACGAGTGGATCCAGGCCTTCTTCACTGGCCGCCGGCATCATCCAGTACCAGTTGCAGCGGCTGCTGCTGTCCGCCCGCTGGCCCGAACCCGTACCTGCTTTGGCCGTCGGCACCGTCACGATCGTGACCGGCCTCGTCTGAACCGCGCACCGGCCGCCGGCGCGTCCATCCGGGTTCGGGCTGCCGGCCGCTGGGCTCCCGGGCATCCGCATCGGACTGTGCCGCGCTGTGCGCGTGTCCGTCGGTAGGCTGAGCCGTCAGCGAACGGAGAGGCGGAGAGGCGGAGATCCCGGGTGGGCGCGATGTTCACGACACCGGTGGCCCTGGTACGCCTGTCCTACCTGGTCAACTCGCTCTACGCCGACGTCTGCGCACGCCACGGGCTGTCGGTGCCGCAGGCGCAGCTGATGTGCGTACTCAAGGACCAGCCGCGCGGCATGGGCGAGATCAGCGCGATACTGCGCCTGGACAAGTCCAGCGTCACCGGCCTGGTCGAACGGGTCGAGCGCCGCGACT
>NZ_CADCWS010000378.1 GCF_902806475.1 Candidatus Frankia nodulisporulans | reverse complement strand
CCTCGGATACGTCCTGTTCGACAAGGACTTCGGGGAGGGCGCGCTGCAGCCGTCGGGCATCATCGGGTCGATCCTCGGTGGCATCGTGGTGCTGCTGATCTGGCGTGCCGTCGGTGGTCGCGACCGCGCCCTGCGCCGCTGACCCTCGCACCAGGCCGGTCCTCCTACGCGCACGCCATATGATTCTTCGGATGTGAGGGCCTTGTTCCGTCCCGGTGTGCGGCTGGGAATGCCCGGAGGTCTCACACGGAGGGTTGTACGGTGCCAGGTGGAGAGCTGTTCCGGGATTCGGGCCGGATTTCCCGAACACGCCTCCACCTGCGCGGCACGCGGGATGTTTCCTGCCGTTGTGGCCGCTGGCTGACGGCCGGCGCGGCGTCCGGTCTGCCCGGGAGCGCCCAGCCTGTCCGGGGGGCGACTGGCCCGTCCGGACGGTGGGCGCTGTCCGTCCTACTCTTGGTTCCCGTGCGGACATTCACAGTGCGGTGGATCCCGGCGCCCGCGGCAGCGGCCCAGCCGGCAGCGACCCGGCCGGCGAAAGCGCGAACAGCGCGAACAGTGGTCGCCGCGGTCACGGCCGGGCTGGTGCTGGTCGTGGTGCTGTCCGGCTGCGGCAACGGCGGTGCGGATGGCGACGGCGCGGACGACCGTCCGGTGACGGTCACCGAGATCACTGCCACGGCGACGGCCGGCCGCTCCACCGCGTCCACGTCCACGGGCCCGCGCACCGCGGAAGCGTCGCGGGCCGGATCGTCGCCGCGTCCGGAGGCGTCGACCGGCGGCGGCTCGTCAGCCACCAGCGGGACCGGGTCGGCAGCGGCGCTGGCGGGGCAGGGCGCGGCGCTCGGGGGACGGCCGTACTGCGGGGCGAGTCAGGACGTCGAGGAGATCGTCGTCGAGCAGTGGTCGAGCGGGGCGTTCCGGGTGTCGCTGCGACCGACGGTGGCCTCCCGCAAGGCGCCGCGGACGGCGACGACGCAGGTGCTGTGGTCGGCGATCGGTGCCTGCGTGCCCGGGGTCGGTACCGCCGCGTCCGCCGAGAGCCTGCACCAGCAGCTGGCCTGCCATCAGGCGCTGGCCCAAATCCGTTCCGGCGACGGCTATGCCACCGGTGACACCTACGACCTGGAGAGCTGGCGTCCACCGATGACCCCGAACAGTTTCCCCACCTGGATCTCCACCCGGTGCGGCAACACACTGGGCACCGACCCGGCCGGCGGCCCGACCCGGGTCTACCGTCCCGACGGCGTCGCCGCGCGCTACCCCGTCCGCGGCGAGCACGGCTGACCCACCCGGACACCGTGATCCACAGCGGGTCCGGCGGGGATGGTGGGGGGCCGGCGGGACGCTCGACGAAAGTGCGCTCGGGGGTGCCACCCCGACGCTCCCCCACCGCCTCGGAGATCAACAGCCGGTTATGATCCGCCGCCATGAGCGCGACTCCCGACGACGATCGGACCCTGCCGGAGCAGGATCACCCGCAGCGCGATCTGCCGGTCTCCGGACGGGCGGAGAAGACCAGCAGACGGCCCGGATGGGACGAGGCCGACCTGACCCGGACCCGTGACGCCTACGACGCGGTCGCCGATCTCTACGCCGACATGTTCGCCGGTCAGCTCCCGCGACGACCCCTCGAACGTGCGATGTTCGCCGCGTTCGCCGAACTCGTCGCCGAGCACACCGCGGCCACGGGTAGCCCCGGGCTGGTCGCCGATGTGGGCTGCGGACCCGGTCACATCACCGCTCACCTGCACGGCCTGGGGGTGGCCGCGGTCGGCCTCGACCTGTCCTCGGCGATGATCGAACGGGCCCGCCGGGACCATCCGCACCTGTCGTTCGAGGTAGGTCTCATGCATCGGCTCGGTTTCGGCGCGCAGACCCTGTCGGGGATCGTCGCCTGGTTCTCGATGATCCACCTGCCGCCCGGGGCCGTCCCGCAGCTGTTCGCCGAGTTCCGCCGGGTGCTGGCGCCGGGCGGGCAGCTGCTGCTGGCGTTCCAGACCACCGAGGTCACCGACCCCAGCCCCAGCCGCATGCCCACCGGGTCGCCCCCTCGCACCGCTGGCCCCCCGACCGCGTCGCCCTGCTGCTGCGCTGGGCCGGTTTCGTCGAGACCGCCCGGCTGCTGCGCGACGCCGACGACCTCGACGCCCTGCCCAGCGCCGTCCTGCTCGCCCGCGCCCGCGCCTGAGCCCCACCCGAACCTGCCCCGTCCGAACCTGAGCCTCGCTCGAAGAGGAGCGGCTCTGCGTCCTTCGCCACGCCTCGGCGGGATCGCCCCGTCCGAGGCGTCCTCGGTGTGCTCGGCCTTGTGGTTCGAGCGTGGACGCCGCACCCGGTCGCCGAGGCGCACGTGTCGCCCTCCCGAGGCGGATGCGTCGCCCTCCCGAGGTGGACGTGCCGCGAGGCCGCCTCGGCGAGGCGGATGCGCCGCCCTGCCGAGGGTTATGCGGTGGCATGCCGAGGGTCGTTCGGAAAACGGGGCCCTCGATTCCCGAACAACCCTCGGCATGCGGGCGACCGACAGGCGATCCGGCCCGCGGCCACGCCCGGCCATGACGGACGGGAGCGGACGACGACCCCATTCGTGAGGGATGGGAGCCGATGGCGACGGTCAGTGGCCGATGATGCGGACTTCCGGGTAGGTGCGGCTTGGGGCGTCCAGGATGGGGGCGGGACGTCCGGTCAGGGCGCGGGTGACGAAGGCCTCGACGTAGACGCGGGTGATCGCCAGGGCGCGGCCGCCGGACAGGGTGGGAGCGACCCCGTCCGGCGGCGCCGGATTCGACTTCGGGCCACCGCCGGTGCCACTGGCGGTGTCGGTGCCAGCGACGCGACCGGTGGTGGGGGGCGGGGGGAGCTGGTCGGCGATGACCGGGTCGTCGGTGAAGCTGAAGTGGTCGGCGCCGTCGACGTCCAGCCACAGGCGGGGGGCGCGCAGCAGCGACCAGGCCTGCGC
>NZ_CADCWS010000377.1 GCF_902806475.1 Candidatus Frankia nodulisporulans | reverse complement strand
CCTGCTCGGCCGGCTGGTCGATGAACGAGGCGATGCGTTCGCCGATCATGATGGCGGTGGCGGCGGGGCCGCGAGACGGGACGGTGGGCAGGATGGACGTGTCGGCCACCCGTAGCCCGCTGATGCCGTGCACGTGGCCCCGCTGGTCGACGACGGCCTCGGGGTCGTCCGCCGCACCCATCCGGCAGCTGCCGCTGGCGTGGATGGCGGTGGCCAGATGCGCTTTCATCCAGATGTCGAGGGCATCGTCGTCCTCGAGGGTGAGGCGGTCGAGTTCGCCGAGTTCGCCGAACAGGTCGGCGAACGGGTGTGAGGTCAGCAGGTCGACGGTGACGCGCACGACCTCGCGCATCCGGGCGAGGTCGCGTCTGGTCGACAGGTAGTTGTAGTCGATGCGCGGCTGGGCCAGCGGGTCGGCCGAGACCGTGGTGATGGTGCCGCGGGCTTCCGCCTGTTGCAGGGCGATGGCGAGAAACAGTTCGTTGCGGTGCGCGGCCTGCTGGGCGAGCCGCCTGATCGACACCCCGCGCAGCGCGCGCAGCGTGGCCACCGGATGTCGGATCATCCGCGCTGTCGCGGTGTGGTCGCGGCCGACGGCGGCGCCGAGGCCGGCGATGTCGGCCAGCGACCGCAGCGACGGCATGATCTCCAGGTCCTCGCCGTAGGCGGCCGAACCGGAGGGGAAGTTGAGCACCGACTCGAACGCCGGCGACCCGGGCGTGACCGGGGGGATCGGACGCCGGGAGCGCCAGGTGAAGGACAGGTCCGGATGGTCGGTGAACCCCCTGCCCACGGCCGGCAGGTCGAGGATCACCGGGATGCCCGCGGCCTCGAGGTCCGCCCGGGGGCCGATACCGGACAGGGCCAGCAGATGCGGCGACATGATCGCCCCGGCGCTCAGCACCACCTCGCCGGCGGTGATGGTCCGCCGTTGGCCGCCGGTGTCGACCTCGACGCCCACCGCGACGCGGTCGCGCAGCACCACGCGCAGGGCCCTGGTGTTCCCCAGCACCTCGAAGTTCGGCCGGTGGCGGGCCGGGTTCACGTAGGTGATCCCGGTGTTGAGCCGGATGCCGTCGACGGCGTTCACGGGCAGCGGGCCGTACCCGGCGGGCTGCTCGCCGTTCTTGTCCGCCTCGTACGGGTAGCCGCGGCTCGCGCAGGCCGCGGCGAACGCCTCGGTCACCGGATGCGGATGGGCGATCTCGCGGGTGACGGTGATCGGCCCGCTCCCACCGTGCAGGTCGGACTCGCCGTACTGGAGATCCCGCTCGAGGCGTCTGTAGAACGGCAGCACCTGCTCGTAGGACCACTCGTCGAGCCCAGCGGCGACCCAGCGGTCGAAGTCGGCCCGGCGCCCACGGATGAAATACGTGCCGTTGAGGGCGGTCGAACCGCCGAGGACCCGGCCCCGGGCCACGGTGTAGGGCAGGTCGGGTGTGAGGTTGGCCAGCAGACCCCAGTTGTTCGGATGCCCGGGCAGCATGGCCGCCATGAGCCCGGAGTCGAGCAGCTCCTTCGGGAAGTCCTCGGTGCTCGGATGGTCACTGCCGGCCTCGACCAGCAGCACCCGGCGGTCGGCGCGTTCACTCAGCCGGCTGGCCAGCACCGCCCCACTGGCCCCCGCACCAACCACGACCACGTCGAACTCCGCCACCCCGCCGCCTCCACCTCATCGCCACCCGGCCACCCGGCCACCCGGCCACCCGGCCACCCGGCCACCCGGCCGGCCTGCCCGGCCGAGCCGATCGGTCCGCCGGGCCCCACCGGCCCGCCCGGCCCGACTGTCGTTGCCCAGGCTAGGCCCGCCGCGGCGGTCCATGCCCGGACGTATGGGTTCAGAGCGTTATCCGACGGGCACAGTGTGCGTTGGCGAGGGCTTTCGACGTCGTCCACAGTGGCGCCTCTTTTGACGGAAAGCAGTGGAGAGCGTGGTGTTCTGGAAAGACTGACGGATTTCCCGCCGCACGGTCAGGCCCGCGGTAGAGCCACATTCGCGGCGGAGTCAAGTCCGATGGCCGACCATCATCGACAGCATGGATCGCCGGTATTCAAAAAAGAGTTTCCGCTGAAAGAGGTCGTGGACAGATGCTCGAATGGCGACGTCGGGTGTCGCAGTCACAGGGGAGCCGACCTGATCGTGAATTCTGTCCGGACGATCGACCATGCGGGAAGCTGGGCGCTGGGTCGCCTGCGCGACCGCGGGGGCCGGGTGTTCCCGGCGTTTGTCGCCCACGAGTGGGCGCTCGACCTGTCCGTCCGGCCCGACCTGGGGCGGCCCTCGTCGACCGCCGATCTGCTTGAACGCTGGGACGAGGCCCTCCCGGTGCTCGAGGGGCTGGTCGGCGCGGTCGAGGGCTGGCTGCCGGTGGCCGAGCACCGGGTGCTGAGCCCCGTGGAACCGCGGCAGATCTTCCAGGCGGGAGCCAACTACCGCACACACGTGATCGACATCGCTGTCGCCCACCACGACCCGTCCGACGGTCGCACGACCGAGCAGGTGCGCGCGGACGCCGCCGCCGAGATGGACACCCGGCTCCAGCACCCGCCCTATGTCTTCCAGGGACTACCGAGCGCGATCTGCGGCCCGTGGGACGACGTCGTCCTGCCTTCGGATGGCCGGCAGCCCGACTGGGAGCTGGAACTGGCCGCGGTGATCGGCCGGCGGGCCCGGCGGGTGAGCCCCGAGAACGCGCTCGACGTGGTCGCCGGGTGGACCATCGTCAACGACCTCACGTTGCGGGAACGGATTTTCCGCACGGACATACCGGCGCTCGGCGCCGACTGGCTGGCCGCCAAGAACTCGCCGACCTTCCTGCCCACGGGGCCGGTCCTCGTCCCCCGCGCCACCCTGGCGGACCTCGGTGACCGGGAAACGTAGCGCGCAGGCCCCGTCCTTCAGGGCGGGGTCAGCGCGTCAACTCGGCTGCCAGAATGACCGGGGAATCGTGTATTCTGT
>NZ_CADCWS010000376.1 GCF_902806475.1 Candidatus Frankia nodulisporulans | reverse complement strand
GGTTCCCGTCCTCGCCCGGTAGGGCGGGGAACCGCGACCGGGTATCTCCCTCGATCCATGCCGGACGGCTTGGCGCTCGCGGATGGCTTGGCTTGGCCTGGGCCGGGTGGGTCAGCCGGGTGAGGCCATAGGTGTGGTCTTTGGGTGAGCGCCGGTTCTGGTGAGCTACATCAAACCGACGGCGGGTACACCGAAGAAATGACGCATCGACCCGAAGGCATCCCGGCTCCCGCACTCGCCGACGGCGACCTGACACGCGAGCTGCAGCATCTGCACCGAACCCGTCATGACGCATTCCTCACCGGCAGCGAGGACGCGTTCGAGACCCACACCGCGCGCATGCTCGAGCTTGAGCAGGAGTACCTGCGCCGGTTCCCCGACGCGGCCAGCCCCGACCCGCTGCGCACCCGCGCCGGCCGACGACGAGCGGCCGGAGTCTGACCCACGGCCGGCCGGCGAGAGACCGCCGGGTGACGCCCGGCCGGGTCATGGCGCGTGGCCGGGCGGGGCTGGTCAGTGGGCGGTGGTGAGGGTGTCGGCGTAGATGCCGAACAGGGCGGTGGCATCGGGTGCGACGTAGGCCCGTCCGCCGGTCGCGGCGGCCAGACGTTGCAGGGCGGTGGCGTTGGCCGCCGGATCGCAGCCGATGATGATCAGGCGGACGGGGTGTGCCGCGTCGTAGCCGGCGTGCAGCCGCTCGACGGTCTGCTCGAGGGTCGGCTCGCCCGAGGCCAGGGTGTCGGAAGCGTCCCGGCCCGCACCGCCGGAACCGACCGTCCCGCCGGAACCGGTCGGGCCGCCGGTGGGGTCGTCGAGGATGCCGTCGGTGATCACGATGACTTCGTTGAGTCGGCCCGGGGTGAAGTGCCGCTGGCGGTCGTGGACGGCGGCGAGGACCGTCGAGTAAAGGGTGGTGGCGCCGCCGGTGCGCAGTGACCGGGCGAGGGAGGTCAGCTCGTCGAGGTGCGTGCCCGCTCCGGTCGAGGCGGGGGCGGCAAGACTCGCCATCGGCGAGAGGACCCGATGGCCCTCGGGCAGGGCACCGGCGGACTGCCAGATCTCGAGGTCGCTGGTCGGGCCGATCACCTGGAGGCCGGCCACGGCGGTGTCGGACGCGGCCTGAAGGCGGGTCCGGCCGGGCTGGTCGGTGAGCGGTAGACGCATCGAGGCGGAGGTGTCGAGGACGGCGACCGCGGCGCCGCGCTGTCGGGCGTGCCGGAAGAACCGGCGGGCGGTGCCCAGCACGCTGTCGGAGGCGTCGACGCCGGCGACCTTGGGCGCGGTGGTGCGGATCCCATCGGTGATCGTGAGCTTGTCGGCGAGGCTGGCCGGGTCGTCGCGGCCGGCGAGTTCGGCGGGGGTGCGCAGGCCGGCGTCCGAGAGGGTCTGGCGTCCGGTGTCGGTGCCGAGGTAGTCGAGGAAGGACGCGGCGACCGTGCGTTTGGCATCCGTCTCGGACGTGTGGGTCAGCACGATGTACGGGACGCTCGCGGTGAACGTCCCGTCGGACGGGTACTGGGCGACGAGGGTGCCGCCGCGGCTCGCCTGGTTCATGGAAGCGGTCAGGCTCCGGTTGTAGGCGATCACGTCCGATTCGAGTGCGGGGAAGGCGGACGGGGGCCGTCCACCGCCGGGAACGGAGGTGGCGCGCTCGGCGTCGAACAGCAGGCTGTCGTATGTCGGCAGCCAGGTCGCCAGGCGTTCGAGGCGGACGGTCGTGGCCTGCGCGGTCCGGTCCTGGTCGAAGGTGCCGGTGGACATGTCCGCCGGGGCGATGCCGCGGGCCGCGCTGACGATACCGATCACCGCCCGCAGTCCCGCCGCCGACGAGTCCGGGTTCGCCATGTCGAAGCGGAAATCGCCCCAGGCCGGCTGGCCCCGCGTCGCCCAGAACCCCGGGACGCCCGCGTCGGCGGCGAGTTCCGCCCAGGTCAGGTGGTGTTCCGGCCAGCCCAGATGCTGCGCCATCTCACGGGGCATCGCGATCACCACCGGGGACGCGGCGATCGTCGTCGCCCGCAGCGGGAGTTTCGGCGCGGCCGAGGCCGACTCCTGCCCGAGCGCCAGCCAGTCACTGGACTCGGGAATCCACACGTCCGGGATGCTCGCCGCGGACGGACTGGCGCGGGCCACCGCGTCCAGGGTCCGGTCGGAGGGCGCCGCCTGCACGCGGATGGTCGGGCAGGGACCGTTCTGATCACCGTGGGCCCGCTCGTAGGCGGCGGCCAGCGCGCGCACCGGCACGGCCAGCGAGGGTGCGGTGGTGATCGTCAGGTCGGTGCGTGGAGTGCCGTCCGCGCAGGTCGAAGGATCACTACCGCCGAGGATGGACGCCACGGCGAAGGTGGCACCAGTGATCAGCAGCGCCGTCGGCACCAGGATCAGCAGACCGTTGACCGCCGCACGCCGCCGTTGCGACGGCGGTCCCTGCCGCCGCACCGCATCCTGATCGCCAAGCGGAGCGGGCTCACCGAACGCGGTCCGAACACCGAAGACGCCTCCGGGTTCCGGCGTGGGCCGCGCGCCGAACAGTGGCCTGGGTTCCGGTGCGGCCTGTAAGCTGAACGGCGCCTTGGGTTCCGGCGTCGGCTGTACGCCGACGGTGGTCTGAAAATCGACGGTGGTCTGAGGATGCTGTCGCGTCTGAGGATGCTGTCGTGTGGCCGGATCGCCGGGCGCGGCAGAGCGGCCTCGCGACCTGTGCCGGGCGCCGGATACACGAAATCCTTCCTCCGGGCTACGCCACCGCCCCGTCGCGACAGTGTGTGTCAGGACGGGACGGTGCACCCACCGTGAGATCTCGCCGTCACCTCGTCGGCTGACGACTCTTCCACGGTGCCAGCGCCGGATCGCGGGACAGCGAATATGCGCATTCCGGGGTCAGCCGTTGTTCTTCCGTTTCAGCTGTCGTCGCGGCGGTGTTCTCGCTGACCAGCGGCGTTCTCGCCGACCAACGGACTGCCGCCTGGCCGCCGGT
>NZ_CADCWS010000375.1 GCF_902806475.1 Candidatus Frankia nodulisporulans | reverse complement strand
CGTATTCGACGAATCCGCGGCGGCGGCGGTTGGGCGCGGCGAAGTCGTCCGCGGCCTTGGGCCGGGGTTTGGCCGGTTCAGCGGGGGCGGCAGGGGCGGCTGCGGGGTCCTCCCACCAGTTGCGCTGCTCGCTGGTGCGGGCGATCCGGGTCGGCTCCGGGCTGCGGTCCGCGACGGCGCCACGGCCCTGCGGCCAGGTGCCGTTGAGGGCGGCGGAAGCGGCGGAGGTGGCGGCTCGGGCATCGCCGTCCGGGGGGAGGCCGTTGCCGAGCAGTGTGAACAGCAATCGCTCGCTGGACGGACGGTCCCGGGGGTCGCGGGCCAGGGCGGCTGCCACGACGGGCGCGAGATCGGCGGGGATGCGGCGCAGGTCGGGGCGACCGTGCAGGATCTTCTCGGCCATCTGCTGGTACGTGCCGTCGCCGTAGGGATGGCCACCGACCGCGGCGTAGCCGATGACCAGGCCCCAGGCGAAGACATCCACGGCGGGGCCGAGCGGCAGGCCGCCGTCCATCTGCTCGGGGGCCATCCAGCCGATCGAGCCGAGGACGAAGCCGGTCTGGGTGCGGCCCTGGGAGGCGTCCAGCGCTCGGGCGATGCCGAAGTCGATGACGCGGGGGCCGGAGTAGGAGAGCATGACGTTGCTCGGCTTGAGGTCTCGATGGACGATGCCGACCCGGTGGATCGCCGTCAGCGCGCTGGCCACGCCGATCGCCACGCCCTGCAGCGTCGACAGCGGCAGCGGGCCGGAGTCCTCGATCTCCTCGTCCAAGCGGACGCCGTCGATGTACTCGGTGACCAGGTAGGGGCTGCGCGCGTCCGGGTCGGCGTCGAGGACCTGGGCGGTGCAGAACGGTGCGACGCGGCGGGCCGCGGCGACCTCGTCGCGGAAGCGGGCGCGGAACTCCGGGTCCGCGGCCAGGCTCGAACGGATGACCTTCAGGGCGACGTGGGCGCCGCTGGGAGAGCGGGCGAGATAGACGGTGCCCATTCCGCCCTCGCCGAGGCGGCGCACGATCCGGTAGGCGCCGATAACGGTCGGATCGCCGGGGCCGAGCAGGTCGCCCCTGGTCACGCCCGCGGACCGGCGCAGGTCCGTCGATCGATCCACCCTTCCACGCTAGCCCCCTCGGGCCGCCACGCGGCGGCATCTGTCCATCATCCGACCGGTGGGGCCTGTCCGGCAGGTCCGGCAGGATGGGGCTGTCCCGGCCGTACCGGAGCCAATCCCATCCGATGGAGGACTGCGATGCCCATGGCAACAGCTGATCATGCCGAGCGGATCGACGTGGACATGCTGGACGTGGACATGCTGATCGTCGGGGCGGGGCCGGTGGGGCTGTTCGGGGCGTACTACGCGGGGTTTCGCGGGATGTCCGTGGCGGTGATGGACGCTCTGCCGACGGTCGGCGGGCAGATCACCGCGATGTACCCGGAGAAGGTGATCTACGATGTGGCCGGGTTCCCCGCGGTGCGTGGGCGGGAACTGATCGACGCGCTCGTCGCGCAGGCCGCCCCGTACCAGCCGGAGTATCTGCTCGGCCGGCAGGCGATGGAGCTCGCGTCCGATCCGGAGGCTCAGGCTGTGGTGGTGACCGACGCCTCGGGTGGGCGGGTGCGAGCGCGGGCTGTCGTGGTGACCGGGGGGATCGGGGCGTTCGCGCCGAAGCCGCTGCCCGGGATGGCCGGGCGGCTGGGGCGGGGGTTGTCGTACTTCGTGCCGCGGCCGCAGGAGCACGCCGGGCGCGATGTGGTGGTGGCCGGTGGCAGTGACAGCGCGGTGGACTGGGCGCTGGCGCTCGCGCCGGTGGCGCGATCGGTGACGTTGGTGCACAAACGCGAGCAGTTGCGGGCGCATCCGGCGGCGCTCGCCCGGCTCGAGGCGTCCGAGGTGCAGGTGCGCACACTCACCGACATCGCCGCCGTGCACGGGGAGGGCTGGATCACGCAGGTGGAGCTGGTCGATACCCGCGACGGCAGCCGGCAGACCCGACCGGCGCAGGCGATCATCGCGGCGCTCGGGTTCGCCACTGATCTCGGGCCGCTGACCCGCTGGGGGCTGACCGTGCAGCGGCGACGCATCATCGTCGGTCCGGCGATGGTCACCGGGGTGGAACGGGTGTTCGCCGCCGGGGATGTCGTGGACTATCCGGGCAAGGTACGTCTCATCGCCACCGGGTTCGGCGAGGTCGCGACCGCCGTCAACAACGCGGCGCCGATCATCGACCCGAACGCGAAGGTCTTCCCAGGCCACAGCTCCGACGACGGCGCACACTAGGGGCATGCGGGGACTTCTGGTGATCGGACACGGCTCCCGACGGTGGGAGGCGAACGCCACTGTCCGTGAGCTTGCCCGCCAACTGGCGGACGACCAGCGCTGGGAGGCGGCCGTGGCGGCGTTCCTGGAGGTGAGCCACCCCGATATCGCCGAGGGCTATGGCGTGCTCGCCGCGGGCGGCTGCACCGAGATCATCGCCTACCCGTTCTTCCTGTTCGACGGGAACCACACCCATCGTGACATTCCCGCGGCGTTGGAGGCGGCCCGCGAGAGCCATCCGGCGACCCGCTGGGTGCTGTCCGAACCGCTGGGTCTGCACGCCTGCGTCATCGAGGCCGTCCGGGCGCGACTCGCCGACACCCTGGTGCGCACGGCTAGTTCAGGGGATCGCGACTCGCGGTGACGAAGTCGGCGACGGCGGCGGCGAGCGGATGGACACCGGGTTCGGCGGGGACGATGTCGACGCGGATCCCGGCGGCCTCACAGGCCTGCGCGCTGCGGCGGCCCATCGCGGCGACCAGCAGGTCGGGGGGTAGCGGGCCGTAGAGCTCGGCGGTGCCGCGTACCGCGGTCGAGGAGGCGAAGGCGGCCACGTCGAAGTCGCCGTGGCGCAGTTCCTCGGCGATACGGGGATCGGGTTCGGCGGCCACGTCGGTGAGCAGGGTCAGTCGCCGCACGGACCAGGCGTGCTCGGCCGGGCCCAG
>NZ_CADCWS010000374.1 GCF_902806475.1 Candidatus Frankia nodulisporulans | reverse complement strand
TCGGGTCGCGCAGGGCGTTGGCGGTGTGCGGGGGTGCGGTACTTTCACTGAGTAGCATCACCCACCACGTCGCATCTGACGGTCTCTACCTGTGGGCGAGATGGCCGTGGGTGAGATGAGCGTGGACGCGGGGCGCTGGACGCGACCTGGCGCCGTCGGCGTCGGTGTTGGCGTCGGTGTCGGCGTCCTGACTGAACCGGGTGGCGGTGTTCTGCCGCCTCCCCTGGGAGCGGGAGCTGGTCCGAAATGACGATCGGTCTGTCGATCGCCCTGATTGTCGCGAGCGTTCTGATGATTCTGCTCGTACTGCTGCACCGGGCGAAGGGCGGTGGGCTCTCGACGCTGTTCGGCGGTGGTGTGTCGTCGTCGCTCGGCGGGTCGTCGATGGTGGAGAAGAACCTCGACCGATTGACGATCATTGTGGGCAGTGTGTGGTTCGTGTGCATTATCGGTCTCGGTCTGCTGCTGAAGAATTGAGTTCTCCGCGTGCTCGCCGCGGCTTTCGCCGGCCGGCGGCGTTTCGAAACGCGGCGGTGGCGCTCGCCGCGGCGCTGGCGCTGGTCGCGGGTGCGGCCTGCGGCGGCGGGGGCGGTGGGGGCAGTGGTGAGCCGCCGAGTTCCGTGACGCCCACGGCGGTGGCCGCGGCCACCACGGCGCCGGTCGCCAAGCCCGGTGGAACCCTGCGCATCGTCGCGGGGCGAATGCCCAGCGGCGATCCCGGCTGGGCCACGACGCCGGCCGAGCAGGCCGTGGCCCGCCTGGTCACCCGTCAGCTCTACAGCTATCCGAGCGACGCGGATCCGTCCCGGTCGACGGTCCCGCGTCCGGACCTGGCGGTCGGCGCGCCGATGGTCACCGAGAACGGGCTGGTGTACACGGTGCGGCTGCGCGCGGCGGCCCGGTGGGACACACCGAACCAGCGCCGGATCACGGCCAATGACGTCGCCCGTGGCATCAAGCGGCTGTGCACACCGCCGAGTCCGTCGCCGTTGCGTGGTTACTTCGCCGCGACGATCGTCGGATTCCGGTCGTTCTGCGACGAGCTTGCCGCCACCCCGGTCGACGATGCCGCGGCGTTCATCGAGAGCACCACGATCGAGGGCGTCGAGATCGTCGGCGACGACACGGTGGCCTTTCACCTGCTCGCCCCGGTGAACGACTTCGTCGACGTGCTGGCGCTGCCCGCGGCGTCCCCGGCGCCGTTGGAGGCGCTGGCCTACCCGGCGAACTCCTCGGAGTACCTGCACAACCTGATCTCGGCCGGGCCGTACCGGTTCACCGGGGCGCGCGACGACACGCCCGGCTACCGGCTGGCCCGCAACCCGTCCTGGAACGCGTCCTCGGACGCGATCCGACGGGCACTGGTCGACCACATCACCATCACCGACGGTCAGACGTCCGAGGCGATGTTGCAGGAACTCGAGACCGGTGACGCGGACATGTCCCTCGATCCGGTGCTCACCACCGCACGGGCGAAGGAGCTCGCGAAGGCCAGGGACAACCGGCTCGCCCTCGACGAGGTCGGTACCACGGTGGCGTTGACCGTCGGCCTGAACGGTCCGTCCGCGGCGGCGCTGCGCGAACCGACGATCCGCCAGGCGCTGCCGTACTGCGTGGCCCGCGCGGGACTCGCGGACGCGCTCGGCGGGCCGGAGCTCGCGACCGCGTCCACCGGGCTGTTGCAGGAGCCGATGACCGGTTTCAGCGACCTCGACCCGTTCCCGGACACCGGCGACAGTGGGGACCCGCAGCGATGCCGGGAGGCGCTGAGCACCACCCCGGGCGGACCGGTGACGGCCCTGTCGCTGCTGACCTCGGACAGTCCCGCGGACGCCGCGGTCGCCGAGGCCCTGCGGACGGCGTTCGCGCGCGCCGGGATCCGCCTGGACGTGCGGATTCGCACGGGCGACCGGTACACCACCGCCGCCGTGGCGCCCCGTGGCCAGTTCTGGGACCTGGCGCTGACCAGAATCACCCCGGCCTGGTACGGCGACGCCGGCCGTACGGTCTTCCAGCCGCTGCTCGACGAGACCTGGGTGGGCCCCCGGCCGGCCGACGGCGGCTACCGTGAGCTCGCCGCTGGCCGGCAGCTGGACGCCGCGCTGCGCGCGACCTCCGAGACCGACGCGGTCACCGACTGGGGGGAGCTCGAGCAGACCGTCGTCGGTAGCGCCGCGGTGATCCCCCTGGTCGTCGTGCACACCCCGGTGATGCACAGCGCCAACATCACGACGTTCGCGATCGTCCCCTCGATCGGCACCGCCGACCCCACCGCCGTCTCGCTCGGCTCCGGCTGACCTCGTAGTGGGCCGGCTGGCCTCGTGGTGGGTTGGTAGGGGTCGGGAGGTTATCGTCGGGGGTGTGCGTGGCCGGCTTGGGGTGGTCGGTGCATCCACGTCGGGCTGTGGCGGCCTACACTCCCCCCCAGGACGTACCCGGAGGGACAACCGGGGGAGTGCCGGGAACGTCGGGCTTGCTCGACTGGCTGTCGTCCGCACGGTGAGTGGTCACCGGGGCGGGTGGGGCCGGTAGGCGTCGGCGAACTGCAATCCATGGGACGAGACGAAGGAGTACGCGGGCCGTGGCAGGTGGCAACGCCATTCGGGGGAGCCGGGTCGGGGCCGGACCAATGGGAGAGGCCGAGCGGGGCGAAACTGCGCCCCGCCAGCGCATCTCCTTCTGGTGCGCGAACGAACACGAGACCAAGCCGTCGTTCGCGGCGGACGCGGCGGTACCCGAGACATGGGACTGCCCGAGCTGCGGGCTGCCGGCAGGCCGGGACCGGGAGAACACCCCCGCCCCGCCTCGCACCGAGCCGTACAAGACGCATCTCGCGTACGTCCGGGAGCGGCGCAACGAGAAGGACGGTGAGGCGATCCTCGCTGAGGCCCTCGCGAAGTTGCGGGGTGCCTCCTAGCCCTACCGGGTGCGTGCCTGACCGGGTGCGATGCCTGACCGGGTGCGATCCCGCCCGATGCGGGTCGGCTGGGTGCGGCCGCG
>NZ_CADCWS010000373.1 GCF_902806475.1 Candidatus Frankia nodulisporulans | reverse complement strand
GCTGGGGCGGTCAGCGGTTGGGACGGTCAGCGGCGCGGACGGGTGGGCTGTGGGGCCCGGGTGAGCAGGCGGGTCAGGGCGAACAGGGTGCCGTCCACCACGAGGGCGAGCACGGCGACCAGGATGGCGCCGCCGACGACCTTGTTCTGCTCGTGGTTGGCCAGACCGTCCACGACGAAACGGCCGAGGCCACCGCCGCCGATCAGCGCGGCGATGGTCGCGGTCGCCACCACCTGCACCGCGGCCAGCCGCAGACCCAGCAGGATCATCGGGAGGGCGAGGGGGAGTTCCACCCGGCGCAGCACCTGGCCGCCGGACATGCCCATGCCGCGGGCGGCCAGCACGGCGCCGGGGTCGACCTCGCGGATCCCCACGTAGCTGTTCGTGACCAGGGGGGCGATGGCGAACAGGGTGAGCGCGAGCACCGTGGCCAGGTCGCCGATGCCCAGCGGACCGATGGCCAGCAGCACCAGCACGGCGAGCGTCGGCATGGCCCGGCCGATGTTCGAGATGTTGATCGCCAGGGTGCCGCCGCGCCCGAGGTGACCCAGGGCGATCCCGATCGGCAGGGCCACCGCCGACGCGATCCCGACCGAGGCGGCGGTGAGCAGCACGTGTTCGCCGAGGCGGGTCGCGATCCCCTCCCCGCCGCGCCAGCTCGAGCCGGTGGTGAGCCAGTCGAAGGCACTGGTCAACGTGCTCATGCGGTCGTCGCTTCAGGTTGGCCGCGGCCCGGCCGCCGGCGGGACCGCCGGCGGTGCCGCCAGGGGGTGAGCAGCCACTGCAGGGCCACCAGCAGCAGGTCGGCGACGACGGCAGTGCCACGCACAGCACCGAGGCGGTCAGCACCTCGGACTTGAACGAGCTGTTCAGACCGTCGTAGATCAGGTTGCCGAGACCGCCGTGGCCGATCACCGCCCCCACGGTGACCAGGGCGATGGTCGAGACGGTGGCGACCCGGATCGCGGCCATGATCGCGGGCAGTGCGAGGGGGAGTTCGACGGTCAGCAGCAGCCGGGTGGGGCCGTAACCCATCCCGCGGGCGGCCTCCCGCACGTCGTCCGGGACGGCGTCGAGCCCGGCCAGCAGGCCCCGGAACAGGATGACCAGCGTGTAGACCACCAGTCCGATGCGTACCGTCGTCACCGACAGGCCGGTGACCGGCAGCAGCAGCGCGAAGAACGCCAGCGACGGCACCGTGTACAGCACGTTCGTGAGCCCGCCGATCCAGGGCACGCTCACCCGGTAGCGCCGGGCGAACAGGACCAGCACAGCGGCGATCACCAGGCCGATCGGAACCGCGGTCACCGTCAGTGAGATGTGTTCGCGGGTGGCCGTCCACAGCTCGTCGGAACGCGTACGGACATAGTCTCCGCAGATCCACGCGTTCTGCTCGAGGCAGGTCCCGGACGTGGCGATGGCCATCGATGCACCGTAACCGGTCGGGAGGACACGATGCCGACAACCGGTCAACCCACCGCCACGAAGCCCGAAGCCGGCGCGGATCCCATGATCTCGCTGGTCGGGGTCGGTCGGCGCTATCCGGATGGCACGGTGGCCGTGCGCGATCTGAGCTTCGACGTGCCGGCGGGAGAGCTGCTGTGCATGGTGGGTCCGTCCGGCTGTGGCAAGACGACGACCATGAAGATGATCAATCGACTGGTCGAGCCCACCAGCGGGCGGATCCTGGTGGCCGGCGAGGACGTCACCCGGACCAACCCGGTGCAGCTGCGTCGGCGGATCGGCTACGTCATCCAACAGGTCGGGCTGTTCGGGCACCTGACCGTCCGGGGCAACGTCGCCACCGTGCCGCGGCTGCTCGGCTGGCCGTCGGCGCGCATCCGGGCGCGGGTGGACGAACTCCTGGAGCTGGTCGGGCTGGACCCGACCACCATCGGACGGCGTTATCCCCATGAGCTGTCCGGCGGTCAGCAGCAGCGGGTCGGGGTGGCCCGGGCCCTGGCGGCCGACCCGCCGGTGTTGCTGATGGACGAGCCGTTCTCGGCGATCGACCCGATCGCCCGGGCACGGTTGCAGGCCGAGTTCCTGCGCCTGCAGCAGGAGATCCGCAAGACGGTCGTGTTCGTCACGCACGATCTGGACGAGGCGATCCGGCTTGGTGACCGGGTCGCGGTGTTCAGCCAGGGCGGCACACTGGAACAGATCGACCCGCCCGCGCGCATCCTGGGCCGTCCGGCGACCGATTTCGTGGCCGACTTCGTCGGCGCCGACCGGGCGCTGCGCCGGCTGGCCGTCACCCCTCTGCTCCCCGCCGATCTGGAACCACCCCGCCCGCACTCTGCCGGTGGGGCGAACGGTGCCGGTGGGACGTCCGGTGCCGGTGGGACGTCCGGTGCTGGTGGGGCGGATGGGCGGGGCGCGGTGGGGACGGGCCCGGCCAGGGTGCGGGTGGGCGCGCCGTTGCGCCAGGCGCTCGCCGCGCTCCTGGCGCAGGACCGGGGCACCCTCGACGTCTATGCCGCGACCGCCGGGGCGAGCCCATCCGGTGGCGGCACTCCTGGTGGCGGCGTGCCCGGTGACGCCGTGTCATCCGGTGCCGCAGCGGACGAGACTGATCCACGTGAGCAGCCGATCGGAATGCTCACGCCCGCCGGGCTGCACGCCGCCCTGCGTCGGTCGGTGGCCGCCGACGACGCCGGCGGCACGGGCGGCGGGCCGTCAGTGGGGCTTGTCGATGGTCTCTGACGCGACCGAGCGGCCGGGGATTTCGGCGGATGCCGAGGATGCCGGCGAGGGTGAGGGTGAGGGTGGCGCGGTGCTGGGGGTGAGGCCCGGGGTGGGGGTTCCCCATGGTCCGGAGGGAGTGCGTGGTCGGCTCAGGCGTGCGCCGGGTGCGCTCTCCTCCCAGGCCAGAACCTTCTCCAGATGGACGCGGGTGCCTCGGTACGGACCGTCCACCCGGTGGAACTGCACCTGATCCATCAGCGCCCTCATGAGGAAGATTCCCCGGCCCTGCTCGGGAACGCCATCGGTGGCGATGTCCCTA